>NZ_JACAPZ010000050.1:0-34160 GCF_013385475.1 Pseudomonas sp. G5001 | reverse complement strand
GCCGGAGTGAGGGCACTCCGAGCCTAAGCGAGGAGCCGAGTGGTGGGGCAAGAGCGTTTTGCTTACTTTTGCGCTTTTCAAAAGTGAGCCGCTGTAAGAGCGGAACCCATTTCAGCCATCACCCAAATAACGGATATACCCCCAAACAGCAGAACTTGCACCCCCCGCGCTCCCATGAAATAGTCAGCCAAGCAAGTGCTTGGTTGGCTACCATCGGAACACAAAGGAGCGCGTCCATGTCTGTCGCTATTCGTTTGCCGCTGCAAGTCTTCTTCGACCGCGAAGCCCGCCACCCACGGCAACGATTCCTGGTTCAGCCCATCAAAGGCGGCGAGGTCCAAACCCTTACCTGGGCCGACGCCGGTCACCAAGCCCGCTGCGCCGCCCACTGGCTGCGAGCCCGCGACCTGCCCCAGGGCTCCCACATCGCCCTGATCTCGAAAAACTGCGCCCACTGGATCATCGCCGACCTCGCCATCTGGATGGCCGGCCACGTCTCGGTCCCGCTCTACCCCAACCTCACCGCCGACTCCGTCGCCCACGTACTCGAGCATTCCGAAGCCGCACTGGCATTTATCGGCAAACTGGACGACTGGCCCGCCATGTCCGCCGGAGTAAAGGCCGACCTGCCCACCATCAGCCTGCCGCTGTGCCCCGATGGCGAATTCGATTTCACCTGGGCCGACCTGCAAGCCTGCTCACCCATTCAGGACAACCCCGCGCCCGCAGCATCCGATCTAGCCACCATCATCTACACCTCCGGCACCACCGGCCTGCCCAAGGGCGTGATGCACAGCTTCGGCGCGCTGGCCTTCGCGGCCATCCGCGGCACTGAACTGTTCGGCCTGGGGGAGGGCGACCGCCTGCTGTCCTACCTGCCGCTTTGCCACGTCGCCGAACGCATGTTCGTGGAGATGGCCTCGATCTACACCGGACAGACAGTATTTTTCGCCGAGAGCCTCGACACTTTTCTGACAGACCTCAAACGGGCGAGGCCAACAGCGCTGTTCGGCGTACCGCGGATCTGGACCAAATTCCAGATGGGCGTCTATAGCAAAATCCCCGCAAGCCGCCTCGATACCTTGCTGCGCCTGCCCTTCATCGGCAAACGGGTCGGCCACAAAGTACTCGCCGGGTTGGGCCTGGATGCTGTGCGCGTGGCGATCTCCGGCGCAGCCCCCGTGCCCGAAGCACTGTTGGTCTGGTATCGCCGGCTGGGCCTGGATGTGCTGGAGGTCTATGGCATGACCGAAAGCTGCGGCTACTCCCACGTGTGCCGCCCCGGCCAGCAGAAACTCGGCTGGATCGGCCCGCCATGCCCGGACGTCGAAGTACGCATCGGTGACGACGGCGAAGTCCAGGTACGCAGCGGCGCGACCATGCTCGGTTATTACAAGGACCCGGCAAAAACTGCCGAGACCCTCACCGCCGACGGCTTCCTGCGCACCGGCGACAAGGGCGAGCAGGGCACCGATGGCCGCCTGCGGCTGACCGGGCGGCTCAAGGAAGTCTTCAAGACCAGCAAAGGCAAATACGTGGCCCCGGCGCCGATTGAAAACCGCCTGGCCGAACATGCACGCATCGAGCAGGTGTGCGTGGTGGGCGATGGCTTGAGTGCGCCCATGGGCCTGTGCGTGTTATCTGCCGTGGGCCTGCAAGATGCCGCAGGCGCTGGGCGCCAGGCTTTGCAGGGCAGCCTTGAACGCTTGCTGGAAGAGGTCAACCAGGTGCTGGATAAACATGAGCGCTTGCGCCAACTGGTGGTGGTGAAAGACAGTTGGGCGGTGGAAAACGGTTTTCTCACGCCGACCTTGAAGATCAAGCGCAACGTGATTGAATCAGCCTACGGGTCGCAGTTCCTGGCCTGGAGCGAGCGCTCCGAAGCCGTGCTGTGGCAGGATTGAGCACTGACATAAAACCAATAAGGACCGATCAATGAGCCTGTGGCGCACCCAACCGAATATCGAGCAACTGAATGCGATTCAGAAAAACACCATCGGTGAAGTACTGGATATCCGCTTTGAACGTTTTGACGACGAGTCCCTGACGGCCAGCATGGTGATCGACCACCGCACCCATCAACCCTACGGCCTGCTGCACGGCGGCGCGTCGGTGGTACTCGCGGAAACCGTGGGCTCCATGGCCAGTTACCTGTGCATCGACGCCAGCAAGTTCTATTGCGTGGGCCTGGAAATCAACGCCAACCACCTGCGCGGCTTGCGCAGCGGGCGGGTGACGGCGGTGGCCAAGCCGATTCATATCGGGCGCACCACCCACGTGTGGGACATCCGCCTGACCAGCGATGAAGGCAAGGCCAGCTGTGTGTCGCGCCTGACCATGGCCGTGGTGCCGCTGGGCGAGACCCCGCCGGCCCGATAGGCGTGGCGTGAGTGTCATCATTCCTGGCAGTTACAGTCATTGCCGTGACTGCCCGGTCTGGGGAGAATCAACACTCTGTTTACGATGATGGATCAGGTATGTCGCAGCACGTGTTTTTCGCTCACGCCAATGGCTTTCCTTCGGCGACCTACGGCAAATTGTTTGCCGCCCTGGCCCCGGAGTACGCCGTCGCGCATTTGCCGCAGCACGGTCACGACCCCCGGTTTCCAGTGGATGACAATTGGCAGAACCTGGTGGACGAACTGATCCACCACCTTGAGCAACAACCGGAGCCGGTGTGGGGCGTGGGCCATTCGTTGGGTGGCGTGCTGCACCTGCACGCGGCCATGCGTAGCCCGCAGCTGTATCGCGGGGTGGTGATGCTGGATTCGCCGGTACTGACCCTGGCCGATCGCTGGGTGATCCGCGCGGCCAAGCGTTTCGGCTTTATTGACCGGCTGACCCCGGCGGGGCGCACCCTGGGCCGTCGTGAAGAGTTCGCCGACCTGGCGGCTGCGCGCCAGTACTTCGCTGGCAAGACCTTGTTTCGCGGCTTTGATCCCGACTGTTTTGATGCCTACCTGCAACACGGCCTGGAACCGGTGGGTGATCGCCTGCGCCTGCGCTTTGATCCGGCCACCGAAATCAGCATCTACCGCGGCGTGCCCCACACCAGCCCCGGCCAGGCCCGGCAACTGAAAGTGCCGCTGGCGGTGGTGCGTGGTCGCCAGAGCCGGGTGGTGATGCGTCACCATGCCAGCGGCGTGGGGCGCATGCCCATGGGCGAAATGCTGACCATGCCCGGCGGCCACATGTTTCCCCTTGAACGCCCACAGGACACCGCCACTTTGATCAAGAACCTGTTTGCCCGTTGGGAAGCTCGCCAGCGCGAGCGCAGTTGCGCATGACTGCGCCCGTCGAAGAAGTCCGCCTGGCGCTGCCGCACATCGAGTTGGCGGCGCATCTGTTCGGCCCTGAAGATGGCCTGCCGGTGATTGCCCTGCATGGCTGGCTGGACAACGCCAACAGCTTCGCCCGCCTGGCACCGAAACTCGATGGCCTGCGCATCGTTGCGCTGGACATGGCCGGCCATGGTCACTCGGCCCATCGCCCCGTTGGCGCCGGTTATTCCCTGTGGGATTACGTCCACGACGTGCTGCAAGTCGCCGAACAACTCGGGTGGAAACGTTTTGCATTACTTGGCCACTCCCTCGGCGCCATCGTTTCCCTGGTGTTGGCCGGCGCCTTGCCGGAGCGGGTGACGCACCTGGGATTGATTGATGGCGTGATCCCGCCGACCGGCACCGCAGACAACGCCGCCGAACGCCTCGGCATGGCGTTGCAGGCGCAAATGAACCTGCAGGACAAGCGCAAGCCGGTGTACAGCACCCTTGATCGCGCGGTGGAAGCGCGGATGAAAGGCGTGGTGGCAGTCAGTCGTGAAGCCGCCGAACTGCTGGCCCAGCGTGGCTTGATGCCCGTGCCGGGTGGTTACACCTGGCGCAGCGACAGCCGCCTGACCCTGGCCTCCCCCATGCGCCTGACAGAAGAGCAGGCGATGGCCTTCGTGCGCCGAGTCGGCTGTCCGACACAGTTGGTGGTCGCCGAAGACGGCATGTTGGCGAAACATTCCGAATTGCTTTCCGGGCTTCCGTTCCAGGTGACTACCTTGCCCGGTGGCCATCATTTGCACCTGAATGACGAGCCAGGCGCTACCCTTGTTGCAGACTGTTTCAATCGGTTCTTCTCCACGCCTTGACTTGGCGGGGTCAACTGCCGAGGCTGGGCGGATCGAAAGGGAGTCAACCATGAACGATCTCAACACCGCAGCGCACCCCAATGGCCAGGGCGCGCCGATCCGATGAGTATGCCGAAGGGATTTTTCCGTGTTCTGGGGCTGTGCTGTTTCAGCCCGCTGGTGTTTGCCGCCGACGTACCGGGTAGCCAGGACTTGCCCGCCGTGGCCCGTCAGGTCGACGCGCAGATCGTCGACTACCGTCCCGCCGAAGAGAAAGAACGTATCTACCCGCTGGGCTCGATCCGCAAGATCAGCGGCCAGCTGCGCTATGAAGGCCAGGCCACCGCCCGCGGCCAAGCCACTGCCATCACCTACGAACTGCCTGCCGAGCACACCTCCAGCGCCGCCTTTACCGCCACCCGCGAAGCCTTGCAGGCCCAGGGCGCGCAACTGCTGTTCTGGTGCCAGGCCCGTGATTGCGGTGAAAGCAGCCTGTGGGCCAATGAAGTGTTCGGCAATGCCAAGCTGGTGGGCGCCGACGGCCAGCAGGAATACCTGCTGCTGCGCCTGGCGGCCCCGCAGGACAACTCCCTGGTCGCGTTGTACGGCATCACCCGGGGCAATCGACGGGCGTACCTGCACGTGGAACAGATGGACGCCAGCGCACCGTTGGGCGATTTGCTGCCGACCTCCGCTACGCTGCTGCGGGAACTGAAAAGCACTGGCGAGCTGGATTTTCCCAAGCTGGGCGCCGAGCCTGACGCCACCTGGCTCACCCTTATTTCCCGCGGATTGAACCTGGATGCCACGTTGCGGGTCAGTTTGACCGGGCCCACCGCCGAGGCATGGCGCCAGGGCTTGATCGATCAGGGCGTACGTGCGGCGCGCCTGGAAACCGGCACCACTGAAGCCAAGGGTTTGCACCTGCATCTGATACGCTGACCGTTCCAGGGCGAACGGACCCGCGCCGTTCGCCTAAGCTCTTGCTCTTACAGACTTCTTTTCGAGAAACCACATGCTCAATAACGATCGCCTGCTGGTGCAGATCCTGCTGCTGGTGTTGTTTGGTGCCAGCTTCTGGGTGATGGCGCCGTTCTGGTCGGCGCTGTTCTGGGGCGCGGTACTGGCGTTTGCCAGTTGGCCGGTGATGCGCTTGCTCACCCGCTGGCTGGGCGGTCGCGAATCGCTGGCCGCCGGGATCCTGACCCTGGTCTGGATGCTATTGGTGGCGTTGCCGCTGGTTTGGCTGGGGTTCAACCTGGCCGACCATGTGCGCGATGCCGTGGGCCTGATCAAGGATATCCAGGTGGATGGCTTGCCTGCGGCGCCCACCTGGCTCGGCTCCATTCCCTTTGTCGGCGAACGATTGGTGGCGATGTGGGACAGCATCGACCAGCAGGGCGCGGCACTGATGGTCACGTTGAAACCGTACCTGGGACAGGTCGGCAACTGGTTGCTGGCCCGCAGTGCGCAGATCGGCGGCGGCATCCTGGAACTGACCCTGAGCCTGGTGTTCGTGTTCTTTTTCTACCGTGACGGGCCGCGCCTGGCGATGTTTGTGCATCGCTTGCTGGAGCGGTTGATCGGCGACCGGGCGGGTTATTACATCGAACTGGTCGCGGGTACGGTGCAGCGGGTGGTCAACGGTGTGATCGGCACCGCTGCCGCCCAGGCCTTGCTGGCGCTGATCGGCTTCTGGATTGCCGGTGTTCCGGGGGCTTTGGTGCTGGGGATCGTGACGTTCCTGCTCAGCCTGATTCCGATGGGCCCGCCGCTGATCTGGATTCCGGCCACCGCCTGGCTCGCCTGGAAGGGCGACTACACCTATGCGGTGTTCCTCGGTGTATGGGGCACGTTCATCATCAGCGGCGTCGACAACGTGCTCAAGCCCTACCTGATCAGCCGTGGCGGCAACCTGCCGCTGGTGATCGTGTTGCTGGGGGTGTTTGGCGGGTTGATTGCGTTCGGCTTTATCGGCCTGTTTATCGGCCCGACATTGCTGGCGGTGGCGTATAGCTTGTTGACCGACTGGAGTGCCACCCAGGCTCAGGTGCGGCGGGAAGATAAAACCGGGCAGTAATGGCTCCTGCAGGGCGCAGGAACCATTCCTACGCCCTTGGCAGCCACATTACGGCGGTAAGGCCGCCGCCCGGAGTTTCCTCCAGGCTCAGCCGTCCACCGAGGCGTTCCACGGCTTCCTTGGAAATCGTCATGCCCAACCCCACGCCACCGGAATTGCGGTTGCGCGAGCCTTCCAGCCGATAAAACGGTTCAAACACCGCCTCGCGTTTATCCGCCGCAATGCCCGGGCCGTGGTCGATCACCTTCACCACCAGCGCCTGCGGAGTGTCCGCGAGTTCGATGCGCGCGGTGCCGGCGTACCGCAGGGCGTTGTCGATCAGGTTGTTCAGGCACGAACGCAGGGCCATCGGTTGCACTTGCAGCGGCGCGCACTCACCACTGCATTGCACATCGGAGCCGCGGTCCTGGGCGTTTTCACTCAGGGACTCCACCAGCGCCTGCACATCCAGCCAATGCCGGGTTTCGCTGGTGCGCTGCTCGTGCAGGTAGCTCAGGGTGGCGTCGAGCATGCCGATCATGTCGTCCAGGTCCTGGCGCATCTGGCCCTGCAGCTTGGTGTCTTCGATCTGTTCCAGGCGCAGCTTGAGCCGTGACAGCGGCGTGCGCAGGTCGTGGGACACGGCGCCCAGCATGCGGGCACGCTGGGTGACCTGTTCGCGGATGCGCTTTTGCATCAGGTTGAAGGTCGATGCCGCTTGCCGCGCCTCTCGTGGGCCGGACTCGTTCAGCGGTGGGCTGTCGAGGTCCAGGCTCAGGCGCTCGGCCGCTGCGCTCAGGCGCTGGATCGGCCGGCTGAGCAGCTTGGCGCCATACCAGGCGGCGATGATCAGCGAGATAAACTGGAAGGTCAGTGGCACCACAGGCCCGCCGAACCAGGGACGGCGATGCTCCTTGGGCATTGGCGTCAGGCTGCCGTCCGGTTGCTCGATGAAGGTCTCGTGGGGCGGAGGGGGCGGCGGGCCATAATGGTGAAACCAGAAGAATGCCAGCGCGTGGGCCAGCACAATCGCCACCAGCAACACGCCGAACAGCCGCCCGAACAGGGTGTTGAAGGCGTTGCGCATCAGCCGATATCTCGGGCGTCGAACAGGTAGCCTTCACCGCGTACGGTCTTGATCAACTGCGGGGCCTTGGGGTCGTCCCCCAGCTTCTGGCGCAGGCGCGAGACCAGCAGGTCAATGCTGCGATCAAAGGCTTCGATGGAGCGGCCACGGGCCGCATCCAGCAATTGCTCGCGGCTCAACACTCGGCGCGGGCGCTCGATAAACACCCACAGCAAGCGGAATTCGGCGTTGGACAGCGGCACCACCAGGCCATCGTCGGCCACCAGTTGGCGCAGTACGCTGTTGAGGCGCCAGTTGTCGAAGCGGATATTCGCCCGTTGCTCAGTGCGGTCATCCCGCACGCGACGCAGGATGGTCTGGATACGGGCCACCAGTTCGCGGGGCTCGAAGGGCTTGGACATGTAGTCGTCGGCCCCCAGTTCCAGGCCGATAATGCGGTCGGTAGGTTCGCAGCGGGCGGTGAGCATCAGGATCGGGATGTCCGATTCCGCCCGCAGCCAGCGGCACAGCGACAGGCCGTCTTCGCCCGGCAGCATCAGGTCGAGCACCACCACGTCGAAGGTCTCGGCTTGCATGGCCTGGCGCATGGCCGCGCCATCGGTCACGCCGCTGGCGAGGATATTGAAGCGCGCCAGGTAATCGATCAGCAGTTCGCGGATCGGCACGTCGTCGTCGACAATCAGTGCGCGGGTATTCCAGCGTTTGTCTTCACCGACAAGCGAGGCTTTTTGATCGTCATTCAGCACAGGAGTCAGGGTTTGCATGGTGCGATCATCTACCTGGTTGGCCGCCGGGCCGAAGCTCGGCGGCGAGGTTGTTGCGTTCAGCATAGGCGCCCAGCCCCGGGGCTGGAAGTTCTGTACGATGGTTCTCGTGTGCGAGGCTAATCTTCGGGGGTATTGCAGGCATGTCGGGAATGTATCTGTTTCGACACAATTGCCCGGGAGCCCGCAATCTGGCGGCTAAATCGCGAATTACCGATCATCGGATCCCGCAAACCCGCTGCTTGCGCTACAATCCGCGCCGATTTCGACTTGCCTGAGAGCCCATTCCAATGTCCGCCTGCCAGACTCCTATCATCGTCGCCCTGGATTACCCCACTCGTGACGCCGCACTGAAGCTGGCTGACCAGTTGGACCCCAAGCTTTGCCGGGTCAAGGTTGGCAAGGAACTGTTCACCAGTTGTGCCGCCGAAATTGTCGGCACCTTGCGTGACAAAGGGTTCGAGGTGTTCCTCGACCTGAAATTCCACGATATCCCCAACACCACCGCGATGGCGGTCAAGGCCGCCGCCGAAATGGGCGTGTGGATGGTCAACGTGCACTGCTCCGGCGGCTTGCGCATGATGGCTGCGTGCCGTGAAGTGCTCGATCAGCGCAGCGGCCCCAAGCCACTGCTGATTGGCGTGACCGTGCTGACCAGCATGGAGCGTGAAGACCTGGCCGGCATCGGCCTGGACATCGAGCCACAGGAACAAGTGCTGCGCCTCGCGGCCCTGGCGCAAAAGGCTGGCCTGGACGGCCTGGTGTGCTCGGCGCTGGAAGCGCAGGCGTTGAAGACCGCCCACCCGGCGTTGCAACTGGTGACCCCGGGGATTCGCCCGGCGGGCAGCGCCCAGGACGACCAGCGTCGCATCCTGACCCCGCGCCAGGCCCTGGATGCCGGTTCCGATTACCTGGTGATCGGTCGCCCGATCAGCCAGGCGGCCGACCCGGCCAAGGCGCTGGCAGCGGTAGTTGCCGAGATTGCCTGACTAAAGCGACCACGGTCTCTGTGGGAGCTGGCTTGCCTGCGATAGCATCGCCTCGGTATCACTGAAACACCGAGTCGCCTGCATCGCGGGCAAGCCCAGCTCCCACATTAACCGTGTGTGCAGAACGATCTGCGGTGTGTCAGCTGACCTTCAACACCAACTTCCCAAAGTTCTCACCGTTGAACAGTTTCATCAGCGTTTCCGGGAACGTCTCCAGCCCCTCGACTATATCTTCCTTGCTCTTGAGCTTGCCCTGAGCCATCCAGCCGGCCATTTCCTGCCCGGCAGCGGCAAAATTCGCCGCGTGGTCCATCACCACAAACCCTTCCATGCGCGCACGATTGACCAGCAGTGACAGGTAGTTGGCTGGCCCTTTGACAGCTTCCTTGTTGTTGTACTGGCTGATGGCGCCGCAGATCACAACGCGGGCTTTCAATGCCAGGCGGCTGAGCACGGCATCGAGAATGTCCCCGCCGACGTTATCGAAATACACGTCCACACCTTTCGGGCACTCGCGCTTGAGGCTGGCATGCACGTCTTCGTTCTTGTAGTCGATGGCTGCATCAAAACCCAGTTCATCCACCAAGACCCTGCATTTGTCGGCGCCGCCAGCGATGCCTACCACGCGGCAGCCTTTAATCTTGGCAATCTGCCCGGCAATGCTGCCCACCGCGCCTGCCGCGCCGGAGATCACCACGGTCTCGCCGGCCTTGGGCGCGCCGGTGTCCAGCAGGGCGAAGTAAGCGGTCATGCCGGTCATCCCCAGCGCAGACAGATAACGCGGCAACGGCGCCAGTTTCGGATCGACCTTGTAGAAACCCCGCGGCTCACCGAGGAAGTAATCCTGCACACCCAAGGCACCGTTGACGTAGTCGCCCACGGCAAATTTCGGGTTGTTCGACGCGATCACCTTGCCTACGCCCAAGGCGCGCATGACTTCGCCGATACCCACCGGTGGAATGTAGGATTTGCCCTCGTTCATCCAGCCGCGCATGGCCGGGTCCAGGGACAGGTATTCGTTGTGCACCAGCACCTGGCCGTCCTGGGGTGTACCCACCGGCACTTCCTGGTAAGTGAAGGTGTCCCGCGTGGCCGCGCCGACCGGGCGTTTGGCGAGCAGGAATTGGCGGTTGGTCTGGGCAGTCATGGCAGCGACTCTTGAGAAGTGGACCTTGAGTGATAGACCCTTCGGGCTGCACCGGCAAGGTGCGCGGCACCTGCGAATGCCCACCGATCCACTGCAATGATAGTGATGCCGGTGCCGTTATCACTGCGGCTCATGGTTCGCCAACCGGGCTTTTGATAGTGCTGACGCGCCGATGGTGGCTCTGGCTAGACTGGGGTCATCGAGCATCCCCATCGAAGGAACATCCACCATGAGCATGACATTTTCCGGCCAGGTCGCCCTGGTGACCGGTGCGGCCGCCGGCATTGGCCGCGCCACTGCGCTGGCGTTCGCCGCTGAAGGCTTGAAAGTCGTAGTCGCCGACCTGGACGCGGCTGGCGGCGAGGGCACTGTGGCGCTGATTCATCAGGCCGGTGGCGAAGCGGTGTTTGTGCGCTGCAATGTCACCCTCGAAGCGGACGTGCAGCAGTTGATGCAGCAGACCGTGGCCACCTATGGCCGGTTGGACTATGCCTTCAACAACGCCGGGATCGAGATCGAGAAGGGCAAGCTGGCGGACGGCAGCCTGGATGAGTTCGACGCAATCATGGGCGTCAACGTCAAGGGCGTGTGGCTGTGCATGAAGTATCAACTGCCGTTGCTGCTGGCTCAGGGCGGCGGCGCCATCGTCAACACGGCTTCTGTGGCAGGACTTGGGGCGGCGCCAAAGATGAGTATCTATGCCGCGTCCAAGCACGCGGTGATCGGCCTGACCAAGTCGGCGGCGATCGAGTACGCGAAAAAGAAAATCCGCGTCAACGCGGTATGCCCGGCCGTGATCGACACCGATATGTTCCGCCGTGCCTATGAAGCCGACCCGCGCAAAGCCGAATTTGCCGCCGCCATGCACCCGGTCGGGCGTATCGGCAAGGTCGAGGAGATCGCCAGCGCAGTGCTTTATCTGTGCAGCGACGGTGCTGCCTTCACCACGGGCCAGGCATTGGCGGTGGACGGTGGCGCGACCGCGATTTAGGAAGTGAGGCGGATGCCATTCAGAAAAGCGTTGGAGGCGCTGTGGGTTTTTTCCGCAGGTGGCCAGATGCCTCACCTGAATGTGTTTCACTAGGTAAATAATTCAATTAAATCAATGATTTAATAAATCTTGATCGCGGCTGTCATTGGGCTTCTGTGCTTAACTGGTTTGGGTTAAATGACAACAGTTTAAGTGAGTGGCTCATGGATTTAGGGATCGATCGACAAGCCCTTGTACCGGTAGTGCAGCAAATCGTCAGTGCGCTGGCCGCCTGGATTCGCGAGAGCGGCGCCAGCCCCGGGACGCGGTTGCCCTCGGTGCGGCAACTGGCCCACGAGAACCTGCTCAGTCAGTCCAGCGTCATCGAGGCGTTCGAGCGGATGGTTGCCCAAGGTGTGCTGGCCTCAAGGCAAGGCGCCGGTTTCTGTGTGGCCCAGCCACTAGCCGAGCGTGGTCTTCGCGGTGAAAACCAATGGTATGAGGGCGCCGAGTCGGGGTGGGGCGCCTTCATCGACAATCAACTGGGCGAACTGAAACTGGGATGCGGCTGGCTGCCGGACACCTGGCGCGAGAGCGACGACATCAGTTACGCGATTCGTGAAGTCACCCGCACCGACACCGCGGCCGTCTTCAACTACAGCACGCCGCTGGGGCTGCCGGCCCTGCGTGAACAACTGCTCAAGCGCCTGGCGCACATCCAGGTGGCAACCCGGGTCGAGCATATCCTCACCACCCACGGCGCGAGCCACGCCCAGGACCTGCTGATCCGCACGCTGCTCAAGGCCGGCGACACCGTGGTGGTGGAAAGCCCGGGGTACGGCAACCTTTACCGCCAACTGGCCTTTCACGGTGTCAAGCTGCTGGAAGTGCCGCGCACCCGTGGCGGCCCGGACATGCCTGCCCTGGAAGCGCTGTTGCGCGGGCACCGGCCCAAGTGCCTGTTCATCAACAGCCTGTATCACAACCCCACCGGCACCAGCCTGTCCCTGGCGGTGGCCGAGCGCTTGCTGCAACTGGCCCATTCCCAGGACTTCTTCATCATTGAGGAAGACGTCTATGGCGACCTGCAACATGCCACGTGCACCCGGTTGTCGGCGTTGCCCCACGAGGACCGGGTGATCTATGTCTCGAGTTTTTCCAAGACCCTCAGCAGCGCCTTGCGGGTGGGGTACCTCACGGCCAGCGGGGCGATCATCGCGCAATTGGCCAGGGTCAAGACCTTGACCGGCATCGGCACCTCGCGGTTTGCCGAGGCGGTGGTGGCGACGTTGCTGGCCAATGGTACCTACCGCAAGTGGGTGCAACGCCTGCGCCGGCGGCTGAGCACGGAAATGGCCATGACCCTGCAGGTGCTGGAAGACGAAGAGTGGGAGGTGTTTGCGGTGCCGGCGGGGGGCATGTTCCTCTGGGCGCGCCCTGGTGTCGGCGACCGTTCCACCGTGCAGGCACGGGCTCGCCGGCTGGGGGTGTTGCTGACGCCGGGGACGCTTTTCAGCCCGACGGGCGAATCCAGCGACTGGCTGCGCATCAATGTGGCCTACGCTTCTGATCAGCGTGCACTGGCGTTGTTCAAGGCTATGGGGCCGGCAGGATCGACCTCTACCATTCTGAAAACGACGAGGATGTAGCTTTTTGCCATTATTGTGGCGCCAAACCCTTGTATTCAGTGCCCCGGGGTTGCGAATCTCGCTGCATCGAAACCTGGCTTGATGGCATTCGCCATTGCAAGAGGACTCAAGTGCAATGATTTCTGCCGTGCAACGACGTTTTGCCAACCTCGGTATGGCCAAGAAACTGGGCTTGGGCTTTGCCCTGGTACTGCTGTTGACGGCATTGGTGGCCGCAATTGGCGTATGGTCGCTGCAAACCGTTGGCCAGCGCTTCGAGGGCCTTAAAGCCATGTCGGCGCTCAACAGCGGCTTGCTCAAGGTGCGCTTGATCGAGCAGGACTACGCGTTGCATGCCGACCCCAAGTCGGTGGACGCCTTGCACGAAAGTGTCGACGCGTTGGCGGCCCAGGCGGTAATTCTCAAGGCCCAGTCGCCTGCCAATGTCCCGGTGATGAGCGACGTCGAGCAGGCGCTGGCGGCGTATCGCAAGGCGTTCGATGAGTTTGTCGAGCTGACCCAGACCAAGGACCTGGCGCTGGAAATGGCCAGTTGGTCGGTCTCCAGTGTCGCCAACAACCTTGATGTGTTGCAGGCCGGGCTGGCGGACGACGGCGCCTATGGCCTCAAGGAAAGCCAGGGCAAGGAAGGTGCCGAATTCATCGAGCAGGCGGGGCAGGTCAGCCAGGTCTCGCGCCTGATGCTGCAGGCCATGAACGAAGCGCACGTGCGCCTGGACCAGAGCCGCAAGGGCGATGACGAGAACGCCGAGCAGGGCAAGATCGAGCAGGCCGATCAGGCCCTGGCCCAGGTCGAACAGCTGAAAACCACCGTCAAGGATCCTGGCTACCAAACCGTGCTTAACGAAGTGTCCGGGCATATCGCGGCCTTCAGCGAAAAACTCGGCGAATACACCGGGCTGCTGGCCCAGGAAAAAGTCGTCTACAAGCAGTTGCACGAGCGCGCAGCCGAAGTGGTCACCCGGGTCAATCAGGCCTACGACGCAGAAGACCTGTCGATGCAGTCGCAGTTGAAGAAAAGCGCGTTGCTGATCATCGGTTCTTCGGCGTTGGCGTTATTGGTCGGGCTGATTGCCGCGTGGATCATTACCCGTTTGATCGTTGCACCGTTGCGCAGCGTGATTGCAGTGGCCCAGCAGATTGCCGCCGGTGATCTCAGTGGCCGTATGGAAGTCAGTCGCCGGGACGAGATGGGCCAGTTGATGCTCGCGATGCAACAGATGAGCAGCGGCCTGAGCAGCATGGTCAGCGGGTTGCAGGCGGGTATCGAGCAACTGGCCAGCTCGGCCCATTCGCTGTCCAGCGTCACCGAGCAGACCAATATCGAGGTCAGCAGCCAGAAGGAAGAAACCGAGCAGGTGGCCACGGCCATGAACCAGATGACCGCCACCGTGCACGATGTGGCGCGCAACGCCGAAGAAGCGGCCCAGGCGGCGCAGACGGCGGATGACAAGGTCGACAGCGGTCAGCAGGTGGTGCGCCAGAGCTTGCAGCGTATCGAGTTGCTGGCCAGCTCCGCGACCTCCGCCAGTACCAGCATCGAAAGCCTGAGCGCGGAGATCCAGACTATCGGCACCGTCCTTGAGGTGATCAAGAGCGTGGCCGAGCAAACCAACCTGCTGGCGCTGAATGCGGCCATCGAGGCGGCGCGGGCGGGCGAGCAGGGCCGCGGTTTTGCCGTGGTGGCCGACGAGGTGCGGGCGCTGGCCAAGCGCACCCAGCAATCGACCGAGGAAATCGAACGGTTGGTGAGTACCTTGCGCAGCGCTGCGCAGGCTTCGGTGCAGCAGATCAGGCAGAGCGGCGAACTGGTCAAGCTGGCGGTCAGTGATGCCCTGGAAACCGAAAGCGCCCTGGGCAGCATCGCGGCGGCGGTGTCGTTGATCCAGCAGATGAACCAGCAGATTGCCGCAGCGGCCGAAGAGCAAAGCTCGGTGGCCGAGGAAATCAACCGCAGCGTCACCAGCATCCGTGCGAGTGCCGATCAATCGGCGTTGAGCATGCAGGGCAATGCAGCGTCGAGCATCGAGCTGGCGCAGTTGGGTACGGAGCTTAAGGGGATGGTCGGGCACTTCCGCCTTTGATCACCGTAGGCCTGCGGTGATCAAAGGGCAGGGCGGTCAGGCGTTGTTGGCCAGGAAGGTCAGCAGCGCTTCGTTGACGAAATCGGGGTTTTCCCGGCTGGAGATATGCCCGGCGTGCGGAATCAACGTCAGCGCGCAGCCGATCAAGGCCGCCATTTCCTCTGATTCGGCCGGTGGGCGTGGCTTGTCCTGCTCGCCACACATCACCAGGGTGGTGTCGGTGTCGAGGCGCGCCAGTTGTGCCAACACATCCGCGCGGCTGAAGATAATCCGGCCCAGGGGCACGATGCTGTGCACCAGGCGTTCCTTGGGGAAGGCCTGCAGTGCGTTGCGGAAATCCTGGTACAAGGCCGACTCCCGGTCGATACCGGGACGGAAGAAGATCGGTGCCACCACATCCAGCAGCGGTTCCGGAATGGCGCCGGCATCTTCGATCATCTTGAACAGCGAAAAGTAGTATTGGCGAGTGGCTTCCGGCTCGGCGCCCAGGTGCGTGTCCATCAGCACCAGGCTGTTGACCCGCTCGGGAGCCAGCAGCGCCAGGCGTGCGCCCCACATGCCGCCGACCGACAAGCCCACGAGGTTGACCCGGGCAATGTCCAGGTGATCCAGCAGCGCCAGGTGCTGGCGTGCGAGGTCGTCCAGGGATGCAGTGTTTGCAGGCAGTGCGCCGGACTCGCCGTGGCCCCAAAGCTCGGGGACGATCACCCGGTACTGTTGCGACAGGGCTTCGATCTGCGGCGCCCACATCTGGCTGTCCCACAGGTAGCTGGAACCGAGGAGAACGGCCGGGCCGGTGCCCTGGTCGAGGTAGTGCAGCGGTTGTCCATCGATGAGCACGACAGGCATGGCGAAGCCCTTTTCGTTAACGGAGAGAGGGGCCTTTTTTACGCTATTCGAGGGGAAGGGGATAGGTGCAGAGTGATGGCATGTGGCGAGCGGGTTTGCCGCCCACCACAATGGCAGGGGATCAGTCGTAGATGGCTTTCTTCTTCCAGTCGGCGTCCGCATCCACCACTTTCAAGCCTTCGGTCAATTCGTTGACCTCGTCTTCAGCCGGTTCAAGGTTGGACAGCACCATGGAGTTGGCGCGCGCCAGCTGTTTCTCGAGCAATTGCAGCTGCTGGCTGTACACCACCGGCTCCGGTTGCTTGCGCAGGTACTGCACGCCGCGTTCGAACGCCAGGCGAGCCTGGCCCGGCTGGCCTTGTTGCAGCGCGTGCTGGCCCAGGTTGTTGAAGAACTCGATGTGCAGCAGCACCAGGATATGGCGGATTTCCTTGATCCAGTGCTTGGCTTCATTGGTCGGCAGGAAACCGTCCTGGGCCGCTCGGGTCACCTGGCCATGCAGTGCTTCGAGCAGGAAACGTACATCCTTGGCCTTGGCTTCGGTCTGGATCGGGCCTGGCGGGTTGTTCACCGGAATCGATTCGCCCTGGGCCACCAGCGCGTTGAGTTCAGTGATGCGTGCCTTGAGCGACGCATTGGACTTGTCGAGGTTCAGCAGGCGCTGATTGACGTTGAGCTCCAGGCGGGTCAGCAGCAACTTGAGTCGCGGCGTCATCAACTGGCCAGGGAAGGTCTCGGTGATTTCGCCGCAGCGGCGCAGCCGGTCATTGAGTTCGATCCGGGTCCGGTTCTTTTCCAGCTTATTGTTTTCCACCACGTGGTTCATGTAGCCAATGGCGATCAGTATTACGATCCCGGCTATTACCAGCAGGGTGATCATGAGTGGTGTCACCGGTGTGACCTCTTTATGGGGTTTGCATTGAAGTGTAGTGACTGGTGCAGTGACCGGATAGGACTGAGCGACCAGTTGCGTCAGTAGTTTCTTCTATATAGCGGGGCAGTCCCTGCGTAGATGCACATTGCCATCATTTGCTGTGGCGAACTATAGCGCCTTGTGGAACGCCAGAATATAGGCGCCAAAGCCTGGACGGCGAGAAACCCTTGCAACCCCCGTAAACCACGGCGAAGTCATTGATTTAAATAAATTTATCCTTGGGGGTTGACGACCTCCCAATCCATCCATAGAATGCGCGCCACTTACAGCGTAAAGCACACAGCGAAACGCGGTAGGGAGTGAATGTTGTACGTGTGTCCCCTTCGTCTAGTGGCCTAGGACACCGCCCTTTCACGGCGGTAACAGGGGTTCGAGTCCCCTAGGGGACGCCATATGCGGGAATAGCTCAGTTGGTAGAGCACGACCTTGCCAAGGTCGGGGTCGCGAGTTCGAGTCTCGTTTCCCGCTCCAAATTTAAGCAGTGTTGCCCTCGGGCGGCACTGAGTGAAACCAGGGCGTAATCTTCGGATTTAATCTCTGGGCACTGAAATACACACCATGTGTTTCAGTAGCGTGTCCCCTTCGTCTAGTGGCCTAGGACACCGCCCTTTCACGGCGGTAACAGGGGTTCGAGTCCCCTAGGGGACGCCATTTGCGGGAATAGCTCAGTTGGTAGAGCACGACCTTGCCAAGGTCGGGGTCGCGAGTTCGAGTCTCGTTTCCCGCTCCATATTTAACGAAAACGCCGATCAGCAATGATCGGCGTTTTTGTTTGTGGGTTTTTTGTGAGCCGCAGTGCAATGCCTCGGCCCACGTTGCGTTTGTACCGCTAGAAATTATCCATCGCATGGCACATCGACAGCCTTCCCGACGGCGTCGGTTCAATCGGACTCCATCGTTCGGCACCTTTCGGCAGCTCAGCAAGCTCGAATGAGCAACTCCCGGACATTGATGCTCGCACCATGTAGTCCATGCCGGGCTTGGGGATAAAGGTCATGGTGTTGAAACATTGCCGGCCATATTGCGGCAACCCAAGGTAATGAAAGGCAATGGGCGTGTTCGCCGGAATCACCTGTTCGGACGACACCGCACCGTCCCAGGTGTAAATCGGCCCCGGCATCCCCAGGCTTGCGCCATTGCGGTCGGCGAAGCCGGATTTGGCGGACACCATCACGCCTGCTCCGGGAACATTCCAGTCCAGACAATCGCGCCCGGGCACTGCGCGCACCATGCCGTCGCTGATAATGCGCAAGCGCGCCGTCTCGGCAGACGGTGGCGCTGTATAGGCGGTGTTGAGGGAGCGGACGTTATATATCTGGCCACAGCCGCTGAGGAGCAACAGGAACAGGGCGGGAATGACACGTAAAGTGCTCATGGCTGGCGGCAGTTCTGGCTGACCGACAGATGCGGCGCGGGCTCATGGCTGACCATCTGCAAGCCATCGGCGCCCTGGAAGATAAAATATGTGCTGCGACAATCCCTGAATGTCTGCGAGTAACCCTCAGCCCGGAATCCCTGCCCGTCGATCTTCCTGGTCACCGTATTGTCACGGCTGACCACGGCGAGTACCTGCTCATAGCTGTCGCCCATCTTCACCCCCGGCACCCCGGTGGAGGTCATGGAATTGGCACAACCTGGCAGCCCGATGGCCGCCCAAACCAGCGCCGTACCGTACAGTCCATTGCGTGTGGTGTTCATCCCTGCTCTCCATCCATGAGGTGTGCAGGGTTGGTCAGCGCAACGGCGGAAAAGTGCAACATTCATATCTGGCAATGTGACATTGCCCGCAAATCATGGGATTTGCAGGCAACGGCTCACGGCTTGCCCGGATGCGGCTCCGGGTACTCGCTTGTCGCGTCCAGTGCCTTGGCGTACGGCCCGTCCCACAGCTGTTCGTGTAAATCTCCCACGCGCTTGGCCATCGCTTCACTGCGCATCACCACTTCCAGGTTGCGCGAGTTATCGAAATAACCCCCCAGCCAGTTACTGGTGCCCACCCACGCCACTTGCCCGTCGATTTCCATGGTCTTGCTGTGGATCACCCGCGCATAAGGAATGAATCCTTGCCTGGCCTCGGGCAGCGTGACGATCTTGACCTCGACATTCGGCAGCACCGCCAGGCTTTTCAGGTACGGCAATTCCAGTACTTCGGTGTTCCAGTTGGATACCATCAACTTGATCGAGACCCCGCGCGCTGCCGCTGCACGCACTGCATTGTCGATCATCGCGTAGTAAGGCCGGGTTCTGTCAGGTCCATAGGACAGCGGCGCGTAGTCCAGCAGTTGTACGCGCACTTCCTTTTTCGCCTCGCCCAGCAGACGTGGCAGTTCCAGCTGCGAATCACCCACACCCGGCGGGTTGTAGCGCTGGGGGCTGGCTACCAGGTAGTTGCCGGTGCGTGCCGGTGTGGCGCCTGTGGCGGGCAGGGCAACAGGCTGGTTGTCGGCCAACGCAGCCTGGGCCTGCCAGTCCTGTTCAAAAATGGCCTGGGTCTGGGCGACGACATTTGCATCACTGATCAACAGCCCGGTTTCGTGGATATGCTCCAGCGAACGCCAGTCGAAGTTCTGGCTGCCGATAAACGCCTGCTTGCCATCCACTACCATGTACTTGGCGTGGATGATCCCGCCACTCAGCTTGCCATAGGGCAGGATGCGGAAGGTCAGGTTGGGAATGGCTTTCAGGCGCTCCAGGGTCGAGGCTTCCGACAGCCGCACGCCTTTTTCTTCCAGCAGGAAGCGAATTTTCACCCCGCGTTTGCCGGCGGCTTCCAGGTGTTCAATCACCTTGTCCATCACCGAGCCAGGATGGTCGGCCGCGTAGAACTGGCCGATGTCGATGCGGCTTTTCGCGCCGTCGAACAGCTGGATCCACACGGGGCCGGGCTGGCGCAGATCGGCGGTGCCAAGTTGGGTGTCCACTGGCACGGTGTGTACCAACTCAAATCCCGGAATTGAAAAGTCCGCCTGGGCAAGCGGACTGAGGAGCAGGCCTGCAAGGCCGGCGATACGTAATTTCAGCGATATGGACATAGGCGTCTCATCGGGCAAAAAAAGGGCGGGCGCATGATGCGCCCGCCCCGGGAAGGTCACGCAGTGCGGGTGTGCAGCGGGGTCGGTACCAGGTGCGGCACTTCACCCTGCACGCGGGCACCGGTTGCAGCGCGGATCAGCAGGATTTTCAGCTGGTCGTTGATACGCTCCAGGCTGTCCTGGAAGAAGTTGTGGAACACCACGCAGAACAGCGCGATGGCGATACCCAAACCCGTGGCGAACAGGGCCGTACCGATACCACCGGAAATCTGGCCCGGGTCGGACACACCGGCACTGGCCAGCGCCTTGAAGGTGTCGATGATGCCGAGGATGGTCCCCAGCAGGCCGAGCAGCGGCGCGGCGGTGGTGATGGTTTCGATGATCCACAGGCTGCGCGACAGCGGCGCGCGGGTCTTGAGGTACTGGGTTTCGATCTCGTCGTCCAGGTCCTTGCGCGAACCATGGGACGCCTTCTGCGCCAGGATCGGCAGCACCATGCTCAGCGGCAGGCTGTCACGGCGAGTCAGGTTTTCCGGCAGGTCGCGTTCGCTGTGCACATTGGCGCCCAGCACTTCGGTCAATGCACGGGCCTGGCGGCGCACGTAGGCGAAGTAGATGCCACGTTCGATGGTGATGAAGATTGCAATCGCCAGTGCGGCGTACATCACATAAAAGGTGATTTGGTGAAGCAGGTTCATGTCCATGATGCTGAGCCTCGCAGTTAGAAATTGGCTTCCAGGGAAACGGTGACGGTGCGGTCAAGCCCAACGATGTAGGCCGGGTCGCCATCGCGGAAACCGCTGTAGCTCGCCGAGTTGGTCTTGGTGGTGTACACGCCGTCCAGGTACTTCTTGTCGAACAGGTTGTCGACGTTCAGGCGCAGGGTTGCGTCCTTGACGACTTTCTTGTCCACCGGCAGGTAGATACCGGCGCCGAGGTTGAAGATGGTGCGGGCGGAGATGGCTTCGTCGTTGGTCAGGTCGCCATAGAGCTTGCTGGTGAACTTGCCGCCGAAGGTGCCGTAGAAGCGCCCGTCGTCATAGCCGATGTTGGCCGCCAGCATGTTGGTCGGCACGTTGGCGAACTGCTTGCCGCTGGTGGGCAGCACGATCGGCTTGCCGGCGCTGTAGACGGTCAGGTCGTCCTGCTGCTTGGAGCTGGTGTAGGTGTAGGAGGTGTAGTAGTTGAAGTTGTGCGGCAGCTTGCCGCTCCACTCCAGTTCCAGGCCTTTGTTGATGACGGTGCCGGCGTTGATGTCGGCGGAATCACCGTTGCTGTCCAGGGAGGTGAGCTGGCGATTCTTGAACTGCATGTAGAACAGGGTCGCGGCGAGGGTGCTGTCTTCGCCGGTGTAGCGCCAGCCCAGTTCCTGGTTCCAGCTGAGTTCCGGCTTGGAGTCGAGGGAGCCGACGCCTTTGTCGTACAGCACGTAGTTCTGTGGAATACGCATGTTGCGCGACAGGCTGTAGAACAACTGGTCACGCTCGTCGAGCTGGTATTTCAGGCCGGCGTTGGGCAGCAGTTTGTTGTAGGTCTGGCTGGCCTTGCCGGGTTGCTCGGTGAGGCTGCCGTGGTTGGTGCCGTCACGCTCGACGTTCATGTAGGCAATGCCCGCGATCAACGTCCAGTCCGAGTTGATGTACCAGGTGTCCTGGGTCCAGACCTTTTGCGCCGGCGTCACGGTGTAGCGGTCGCGACCCTGTACGGTGTTGCCGTTGGCGTCGACCACGGAGTTGCCGTCGGGCCAGGTATCGCTTGGCTTGCCGTTGTTCTTGAGGGCAATGAACGGTTGGGTCTGGCTTTGGCGGGCGCGTTCATACCAGTAGCCGAATTGCAGGCTGTGGTCGCCCAGGTCCCAGTTCAGCTTGGTGGTGATGCCCGGGCGCCAGGTCTGGGTGCGCGAAGGGCGGTAGTAGACGCCGGTGGTCGCGGAACCGTCGGCGTTGTATTGAGCCTGTGTCGGCAGGTTGCCGAGGTCGAAAACGCCGCCCTTGTTCGAGCCACTGTTCAGCGCATAGGCCGAGGAGCCCACGCCGCTGCCGTTGCCGTAGTAGTAATACGGGATCACCGAGAGGGACAGGTTGTCGCTCAGCTTGTACTGGGTGTTGAGCACGGCGGTAAAGGTTTGGAACGGGTTCTGCGCCAGGTCGTAGTAGCTGCTGACCTTGCCGTTGGCGCCCACCGCCGGTGTCGCCGGGTACGGGTCGTACTTGCGGCCGTACTGCTGGAACTGTGCCTTGGTCAACTGGCTGTAACTGTTGTTGTCCTGCTCGTGGTACTTGAGGATCAGGTTGGCGGTGTTGCCGTTGCCGGCGTCGAAGAAGCTGTTCCACTCCACCTTGTCCGCACGTACGGCACCCGAGCCGCGCCACATCTGGCCTTCGGTGTGGGAGGCCGACAGCCAGTTGCTCAGGCCGTTGACTTCACCGGTATTGAGGCGGGCGAAGGTCTTGCGGGTGGCGTTGCTGCCGACCACTTGCTTGACGAAGGCGCCGGTTTCCTTGGTGGGGCGAATGGTCACGATGCCGATGTTGCCGCCGCTGGAACCGATGTGCGGGCCGTCGGCTTCCGACGAGCCCTGGGTGACGAAAATCTGGTCGATGTTTTCCGGGTCGCCCAACAGGTTGGAGTACAACGCGTAGTTGCCGGAGTCGTTGATCGGCATGCCGTCCACCGACATACCGACCTGGTCGGAGTTCATGCCGCGCATGGTGAAGCGGAAGCCCGAGAGGCCGGTGTTGTCTTCACTGGAGATGTTCAGGCCCGGGGTGTACTTGAGCTTGTCGATGGCGTTGCCAGTGGCCGTCTGTTTGTCCAATGCTTCCTTGGTGATGGTCGAGCGGCCCTTGGCGCTCTCTTCCTGGACCATGTAACCGCCCCCAGCGGTTGCCTTGCCCTGTACCCCAATAGTCCCGACGTCACTGTCGCTGGTATCTGCCATGACCACTCCATGGGTCATGCTCGTCGCGGCAACGAGTGCCAGATGAATCCGGGTGAACTTCATCACTGTCGTCCTGGTGGTGTGTGCTTATTGCACGCTGTAGTTGAAGGTGGCGGTGAAGCGCTGCTCGTTACGTCCACCGAAGGCTTGTTCGGGGAACGGTTTCACCTGCTTGATACGGCGCAGGCTGTTGGTGGCGGCCCGGTTGAGCAGCATGCTCGGCGCCGGGGTCTGGATCCCGGAGTCGAGGACGCGGCCTTGGCGGTCCACCATTAACCAGACCACCACCTCGCCACTCGGGCGTTCAAGGGACGCCTGGCGCCCGGTGGGGTATTGCTTGTAGGTGTCCAACTCGTTGCGCAAGCCCTTGAGGTAGCCGCCTTCCAGTGCCTGGCCGTCGACTTTCGGCGGCGCCGGTGGCGCAGCGGGTGCTGGCGTGGGAGCGGGAGCGGCTTGCACCGGCTTGGCGGCCACCGGAGCTGGCGCAGGCACAGGCGTTGGCTTGGCGACCACGGGCTTGGGCACCGGTTTTGGCTTGGGCTCAGGCTTTGGCAGTGGTTTGGGGATCGGCTTGGGTGGCGGAGGCGGAGGGGCAGGTTCGGCCTCCTCGTCTTCGATCACCGGCGGCGGTGGCGGCGGTTCTTCCACCACGGGCTCGGGGACCACTTCCGGCTCCGGCTCGACCAGCGCGAGTTCAACCGCCGACTCGTCGTACTGCGGCTGGATCTTCAGGGGTTGGGACTGGATACCCAGTGCAATCAGCACCAGGGCGATCAGGGCCGGGACACTGCCCAGCAGCCGACGCGCACGAAACAAGGCATACATGATCAGGACTTTTTCGTGGCGATGGAGACAGAGGTAAAGCCACCCAGGCGCAGGGTGTCCATCACCTCGACCAGGCGCGACACTTCCACGCCTTTGTCGCTGTTGACGATGATCGTCGACTTGGTGTCTGGCTTCTCGCCGGCCTTGAGTGCAGGCACCAGCGCGTCGACGGTCAGGTCCTTGCCATCGAGCTGCAGCTGACCTTCCAGGCCCAGGGTCAGGATGAATTTATTTTGCGGCTTGAGCTGCTGTGAACTGCTGGCGCTCGGCAGCTGAGTCTTCATGCCCAGGGCCGGAATCACGTTCAAACTCACCAGTACAAAAAACACCAACAGGAACATCATCACGTCGATCATCGGGATCAGTTCGATGTGTGCCTTGCGTTTTTTGGGTTCATCCCAAGTTCTCATTCCGCTACCCCGCAGTTGATTAGGGGCGACACGCTAGCAACCAAAAATGACCGAATGGTTAACTTTAATTTAAGCTTTTAAGGCTCTAGGACGCGTCTTACAGACGACTCGTGGGTCTATTTATCTACGTAATGAAACTGACACGACGCGGGTACATTCTTGGAGAATTTATTTCGCGAGTCCCCCTGCATGAGCATTGCACTGCCGCATTTATCCACCCTGCTGCCAGTGGTAAGAACGCTACACAAGCATTTGTTTTGGTCGGTGCGGGATGCTTGGAAGGAGCGCAGTTGATGAGTGTGAATCACGATCGCCGTCGCGTACTGGGCGGGCTTGCAGTTGCCACGGCGTTTTCGATCCTCAGCCCGTTTGCCCGTAGTGCAGGCATCGACTATCCCTTCACCCTCGGTGTGGCGTCAGGCGATCCATTGCCCGATGGTTTCGTGATCTGGACGCGCCTCGCGCCGCTGTTCAATGCCGCCGACGGTCGGGGTGGCCTGAACCGAGCGGTGCCGGTGCGCTGGAAGGTGGCCCGCGATGCAGCGATGACGCACGTTGTGCGCCAGGGCGAGGTGATGGCCAGCGAGCGTTTCGCCCATTCGGTGCATGTGGAAGTGAGCGGGTTGGAGGCGGGTCGACCTTACTGGTACCAGTTCGAGGGCCTCGGTGCGCAAAGCCCGGTGGGCCAGTCGCGCACAGCGCCGGCGGTGCATGCCATGGCATCGGCGCAGTTGGGTTTTGTCTCCTGCTCCCATTGGGAGCGAGGCTACTTCAGCGCCTATCGGCATTTGTCCGCCGAGCAGCCTGACCTGGTGTTTTTCCTCGGGGATTACATCTATGACAGTTCCTACGCGGCTGATTCCGGCAAGATCATCCGCCCCCACGGCAGCGGCAATGCGTTGAATCTGGTGGATTACCGCAACCGCTACGCCCTGTACAAGACCGATCCGGATTTGCAGGCACTGCATGCTGCGGCGCCCAGTGTGGTCACCTGGGACGATCACGAAGTGCAAAACGACTATGCCAGCCAGTGGTCCCAGGACCCGAACATCCCGGTGACGAGTTTTCTCAAGCAGCGGGCGGCGGCCTACCAGGCCTTCTACGAGCACATGCCGCTGCGGGCCAGCAGCCTGCCGCGCGGGCCGGACATGCGCCTCTATCGGCGTTTGGACTACGGCCGGCTGGCGCGTTTCCATGTGCTGGATGGGCGTCAGTACCGCTCCGAGCAGCCATGCATCCTGGCCAATGGCAGCCACAAGGGACATGTGGCCGCGAACACCTGTGCTGACCTGCGCGATCCCCGTCGCACCATGCTCGGCTGGGAGCAGGAGGCTTGGCTGGATCAGGGTTTTGCCGAGTCCCGGGCACAATGGAACGTGATCGCCCAGGACCTGTTGGTCGCGCCGCTCACGCAACGTGACCTGACCAACCACAAGCCCGGCCGCTGGACCGATGGCTGGGATGGTTACATGGCCAACCGTGAGCGGATGCTTGCGTCGATGGTGCGCAGAAAGGTGAATAACCCGGTGTTCTGGGGCGGCGATATTCACTCGTTCTGGACGACGGACCTGCACGCTGACGCAGGGAATCCGGATTCGCCCGTGGTCGCGACCGAGTTTGTCGGCACGTCGGTGACGTCTGACGGGCCACCATTTGATGCGTTCAGTGCGATCCTGCCCCTCAATCCCCATGTGAAGTTTTTCGACAGCCGCCAGCGCGGCTATGTGTCGGTGGCGCTTGAGGAGAGGAATATGCTGACGAACTTCCGGGTGATTTCCGATCCCCGGGATCCGAACGCCAGCGTCTCGACCCTCAAGTCGTTTGTGGTGGAACCGGGCAGGGCGGGGGCGATTGCGGTTTAGTCAGTTCAGGGTATAGCGCACCGACAATGCACCCTTTTTCTCGGAGAGGGCCAGGATCGTCACCTGACCCACGTCCCCCAATGCCTGCACATGCGTGCCGCCGCAGGCATAGGCCGGCAGGTCGCCAAAACCCACTTGCCGCGTACCGTCATCCAGGGCCATATGGCGCGGCAGGTTGGCGGCGATCCATTGGTCGACTTGCCGCTGGATCGCTTCGGCGTCCATGGCCTGGGCCGAGGTGCCGCGAATAAAGGTGATCTTGCCTTCGCCCGGCCAGTGATGAGCCTTGATCGGCATCCAGCCCAGGGTTTCACCGGCATTGCCGATCAGATGCCCGGCCGAGTGCAGGCGCGTGTGCAAGGTGCGGCGGTCTTCATCGACGCGTGCCTGTATCACCCCGGGAGACACGGGGCGGTCTACGTAATGCACGACATGATCGCCTTCCTGCACCACCTTCAACACCTGGCTTGCCCCGAGCCAGCCGGTGTCGCAGGGCTGGCCGCCACCTTGTGGATGGAAGATTGTGGACTGCAGGATTACCGCAAACTGGTTATCAAAAGGTGTGCATCCCAGCACTTCAAGTTCGGCATTCAGGTGGTCATGGGTAAAAAACAGGCGCTGGGTCATCATTTATATCCGCATCAGGGTTTCTAACCGGCAGTATAAGAAGTGCGCCAATGGGTGATAATCCGTTCAAATCTCAATGGACTTGTGCGTCATGAGCATCAATCTTCCCTTGCCGCTGCTGGGCGAAATGGCGATTTTCGTCAAGGTGGTGGAAACCGGCAGCTTCTCCGAGGCCGCGCGCCAACTGGGAGCATCACCGTCCTCCGTGAGCCGCAGCATCTCACGCCTGGAAAAGGCCCTGGCGACTCGCCTGCTGCAACGCACCACGCGCAAGTTGCGCCTCAGCGAAGGCGGCGAAGAGGTGTTCAAGCGCTGCCAGGAAATGGTCAGTGCTGCGCGGTCGGTGATGGAAATCAGCGGCCAATACACCCATGAAGCCGAAGGGCTGGTGCGGGTCAGCGTGCCCAAGGCGGTGGGGCGTTTTGTGGTGCATCCGCATATGCCGGAGTTTTTGCGGCGTTATCCCAAGGTCGACGTGCAGTTGATCCTGGAGGACCGGCATGTGGACCTGATTGACGACAATGTCGACCTGAGCATCCGCATCACCGACAGCCCGCCGCCGGGGTTGGTGGGGCGCCAGTTGCTGCCGATCGAGCATTTGATCTGCGCCACGCCGCGGTACCTGGCGGAGCATGGTACGCCGCAGCATCCCCATGATTTGCTGGAGCACAGTTGCATCTACCTGGGTGAGACGCCGGGGGATGCGCGCTGGAAGTTTCGCCAGGGCAGCAAGGCGGTGACGGTGGGCGTGCGCGGGCGGTATGCGGCGAATCACACAGGCGTGCGGCTGGATGCGGTATTGCAACATGTGGGGATTGGCAGCTTGCCGTATTTCACGGCGCGGCATGCGCTGGAGGCGGGGGAGGTGGTGCAGGTGTTGCCGGGGTGGGATTTCATTGCGTCGTACCACGGGGATGCGTGGCTACTGCATTCGCCGACGCGGTACCTGCCGCCGAAGTTGCGGGTGTTTATTGATTATCTGGTGGAGTGCATGGAGAGAGAGCCGACGCTGAATAAGCGGTAGGAATACAGTTTAAATGTGGGAGCGGGCTTGCTCGCGAATGCGGTGGTTCAGTCACCTAAAATATTGACTGAACCACCGCATTCGCGAGCAAGTCGAACCGTCGCACCGCCGCTCCCACATTTGATCTGCGTTAGCCCTGAGATCAGTGCTTGGGCTGGTCATTGGACATGGCCAACAACTGCTTTTCCTGGTTCCAGTCGAACGGTTCGTCGTTCTGTTCAGCTTCGAAGCGACGTTCTTCCAGGGCCTGGTACAGGTCCAGCTCGTCGTCGGGCATGAAGTGCAGGCAGTCGCCACCGAAGAACCACAGCAGGTCGCGCGGTACCAGGTGAGCAATTTGCGGGTAGCGCAGGATGACCTGGCTCATCATGTCCTGGCCCAGGTACTGGCTTTCGATCGGGTCGATGGGCAGCAAGGCGCGCAGTTCATCGAAGCGCTCCAGGAACAGGAGGTGGCTTTCCTCGGGAACCTGTTCGGCTTCGCCGACGGCAACCAGGATGCTGCGCAGGTGGTCGAGCAAGACGAGATGATCGGCAACGACGTTGGACACGAGATAAGTCCTCAAGAGCAAAACGGGCGCGAGAGTATATAGCTCGGTGCCTTGCCTCACAAATACGATTCCTTTTGACGAGTGGCTGTTGTTGTCAGGCAAGGCGCCGCGACGAGTCATAGCTTGCTATGGCGAGGAGCGGCAACGCAGCATGACGACAACAGACGCCGTCAAAAGGGATCAGTATTTGTGAGGCAGGGCACTCTACCCGTTTTTATATGACCGCTGGGATCAGCGGACTTTTCCCTCAGCCTGGCTCAGCTCTTCCTTGCTGAAATCATCCACGTCGATCACCTTGCGTCGCGCTGCTTCGGCGTCACGCAGGGTTTGCGCCTCGGCCGGTTGCAGCACGCCGGCATGCAGCGCGGCATCGATGGCGTGTTCGCCCGCGGTCGGTTTGACCTGGCCGCTCTTGAGGCCTTCGTGGAGTTTTTTCTGCAACGGATGGCTGTCGGCCAACAGGTCGTAGGCGTGTTGCAGGGCGCCCACCGGATCTTCTGCGGACTGTGGGCGATAGCAGCCCGCCAGCACCGCTTCCAGGGTCGGGTCACCCTTGGCGCGACCAAGCACTGCGGCCACCTCGGCATCCAGCGCATCGGACGGGCCTTTATGACGGCGGCCGAACGGGAACACGATCACCCGCAACAGACAACCCAACACCTTGCTCGGGAAGTTGGTCAGCAGTTCATCCAGTGCACGCTCGGAGTGGCCAAGGCTCTCTTCCATGGCCCAGGCGAACAGCGGTTCCAGGTGGTCTGGCGAATCCAGGTCGTGATAACGCTTGAGTGCAGCCGATGCCAGGTACATGTGACTCAGCACATCACCAAGACGTGCCGACAGGCGTTCGCGTCGTTTCAACTCGCCGCCCAGCAGCATCATGCTCAGGTCCGCCAGCATCGCAAACGCCGCGGCCTGACGGTTGAGTGCGCGGAAATAGCCCTGGCTCAGGCTGTTGCCCGGAGCCTTTTCGAAGTGACCGAAACCGAGGTTCAACACCAGGGTGCTGGCGGCGTTGCCTACGGCAAAGCCGATGTGCTGCAGCAGCAGGCCGTCGAATTCCTTCAGCGCCTGGTCATGGTCTTCGCGACCGGCCAGGGCCATTTCCTTGAGCACGAACGGATGGCAACGAATCGCACCCTGGCCGAAGATCATCAGGTTGCGCGAGAGGATATTCGCGCCTTCCACGGTGATGAAGATCGGCGCGCCCTGCCAGCTGCGACCCAGGTAGTTGTTGGGGCCCATGATGATGCCCTTGCCGCCGTGTACGTCCATCGCGTGGCTGATGCATTCGCGGCCGCGTTCGGTCAGGTGGTACTTGAGGATCGCCGACAGTACCGAGGGTTTCTCCCCGAGGTCGACCGCGTTGGCGGTGAGCATCCGCGCGCTGTCCATCAGCCACGCGTTGCCGCCGATGCGGGCCAGGGCTTCCTGGATGCCTTCAAAGGCCGCCAGCGGTACGTTGAACTGCTCACGCACCTGGGCGTACTGGCCGGTCACCAGGCTGGTGAACTTGGCCGCGCCCGTTCCGACGGCAGGCAGGGAAATCGAACGGCCTACCGACAGGCAGTTCATCAGCATCATCCAGCCCTTGCCGAGCATTTCCTGGCCACCGATCAGGAATTCCAGCGGAATGAAAACATCCTTGCCGGAGTTGGGGCCGTTCATGAACGCGGCGCCCAGTGGCAGGTGGCGGCGGCCAATTTCAACGCCCGGGGTGTCGGTGGGGATCAGCGCGAGGCTGATACCGAGGTCTTCTTTGTCGCCCAGCAGATGATCCGGGTCATGGGCCTTGAAGGCCAGGCCGAGCAAGGTCGCTACCGGGCCGAGGGTGATGTAGCGTTTTTCCCAGTTCAGGCGCAGGCCGAGGGTTTCCTTGCCTTCCCATTCGCCTTTGCAGATCACCCCGGTGTCGGGCATGGAGCCGGCATCGGAACCGGCCAGTGGGCCGGTCAGGGCAAAGCACGGGATATCGTCGCCACGGGCCAGGCGTGGCAGGTAATGGTTGCGTTGTTCATCGGTGCCGTAGTGCAGCAGCAATTCGGCCGGGCCCAGGGAGTTGGGGACCATGACCGTGGAGGCGAGGTCGCCGCTGCGGGTTGCCAGCTTCATCGCGACCTGGGAGTGGGCGTAGGCGGAGAAGCCTTTGCCGCCGAACTCCTTGGGGATGATCAGGGCAAAAAAGCCGTGCTGCTTGATGTGTTCCCAGGCAGCGGGTGGCAAGTCCATGGCCTGGCCGATTTCCCAGTCGGTGACCATGGCGCACAGTTCTTCGGTAGGGCCGTCGATGAAGGCTTGTTCTTCTTCAGTCAGTTGCGCCTTGGGATAGGCCAGCAGCTTGTCCCAGTCGGGGCGGCCGCTGAACAGCTCGCCGTCCCACCATACGGTGCCGGCGTCGATGGCATCGCGCTCGGTCTCGGACATCGGCGGCAGGACTTTCTGGAACCAGTTGAACAGCGGCGCGGTGAAGTACTTGCGGCGCAGGTCCGGTAGCAGCAGCGGGGCGGCTACCACGGCGATCAGTACCCAGAAGATCAGCAGCAACCAGCCTGGTGCGTGGCTGAAGGCGCCCATCGCCAACAGGTAGACGGCGACCACGCCGATGGCGGGCAGGGGCGCGATGCGCCGGTGCGCCAGGTAGGCAATGCCCACCACCAGAACCAGTATCCACAACAACAGCATATTCAATCCTCCGTGAAACCAGGTGCGAAATCACCTCAGAGCTTAGTCGGCATCCGAACAAGCGGGGTGACGAGGGTGTTACGTGGTGTGCCGGCAATGATCAGCACCAGGCGCCGACATTTGGCCGAATCGTCGTTATCGCAGAGAGCAGGCCTGTGGTTAGACTCAAGGCTTGCCTCGGAGATCAACCTCATGAATGCGTACTTGAATCCCGGCCGCTTCATCGATAGTGACCACCCTGCGGTGGTGGAGTTCGCCGAAAAACATCGCGGTTCGAGTGCCGCACTTCGTGACCAGGCAGTCAGTCTTTACTACGCTGTGCGCGAGGCGGTGCGCTATAACCCCTATACCTTCAGTCGCGACCCGCAAACCCTCAGCGCGAGCTTCGCGCTGGCGGCCGGCGAGAGTTATTGCGTGCCCAAGGCAACATTGCTGGCGGCGTGCGCAAGGCACTGCGGGATCCCGGCGCGCATCGGCCTGGCCGACGTGCGTAACCACCTCTCGACGCCCCGTTTGATCGAGCTGCTCAGAAGTGACGTATTTGCCATGCATGGCTATACCGAGTTGTATCTGGACGGCCGTTGGGTCAAGGCCACGCCGGCGTTCAACCAGCAACTGTGCGAACTGTTCGATGTGCCGCCGCTGGATTTCGATGGCGTTCATGACAGTGTTTTCCACGCCTTCAACCGCAAGGGCCAGCGCTCCATGGAGTACGTGGTGGACCATGGGCAATTTGCCGAGGTGCCCGAGGAATTCTTCTTCGCCCACATCCAGAAATGTTACCCGCACCTGTTTGGCGAGCAGATGCCGATCCTGCTGGGGGACATGCAGAGTGATTTAAGCCGAACGTGATCCGGCGTATGCTGCCCCGGCATTCATCCAACCATCTTTTTCAAAATCGGGGCGGTCATGCTGAAAATCTGGGGTCGTAAAAATTCGTCAAATGTCAGGAAAGCACTGTGGTGCGCCGAGGAGCTCGGCCTGGACTATGAGGCAATTGATGCGGGCGGGGCTTTTGGTGTGGTCGACACGCCGCAATACCGCGCGCGGAACCCCAATGGCCGGGTGCCGATGATTGAAGACGGCGACTTTGTGCTGTGGGAATCCAACACCATCGTGCGCTACCTGGCCGCCAAACATGCGCCGGATTCGAACTGGTACCCCAGCGAGCTGCAAGCCCGGGCCAACGCTGAAAAGTGGATGGACTGGACCACCTCGACCCTGGCCGAACCGTTCAAGACCGTGTTCTGGGGCGTGCTGCGAACCCCGGCTGAAAAACAGAACTGGGACACCATCAACGCCGGTCGCCAGGCCTGCATCGACGTTTTGCAGACGGTGGATCAGGCCTTGGCCACGCAACCTTACCTGTCCGGCAGCGAGATCGGCATGGGCGATATTCCCTTGGGCAGCTTCATTTATGCCTGGTTCGAAATGCCCATCGAACGCCCGTCGATGCCTAACCTGGAAGCCTGGTACCAGCGGCTGCGCCAGCGCCCGGCCTATCAGAAATCGGTCATGACCGCGTTGACCTGATACCGACTATTAATACGGGTTACTGTACTTGTGCGGCGCGGACAAGCACCATGCTTGTCACGCGCAGCCGTTGTATTCCGTGCGGTCTGCCCTCATGTAACAATTCTATTCCTCTTCTTTGGTGCGTAATCCGATATGAGTTCCGCTCTGTCCATCCGGCAGCTAACCAAAACCTACGGCAACGGTTTCCAGGCCCTGAGTGGTATCGATCTGGACGTCGCCGAAGGTGATTTCTTCGCCTTGCTCGGCCCCAATGGCGCCGGCAAATCCACCACCATCGGGATTCTCTCGACCCTGGTCAACAAGACCACCGGTACGGTGAACATCTTTGGCAACGACCTGGACAAATCCCCGGCGGCGCTCAAGCGCAGCATCGGCGTGGTGCCCCAGGAGTTCAACTTCAACCAGTTTGAAAAGACCTTCGACATCGTCGTGACCCAGGCCGGTTACTACGGCATCCCGCCGAAGATCGCCAAGGAACGCGCCGAGCAATACCTCACGCAACTGGGCTTGTGGGACAAGCGCGACGTGCCTTCGCGTTCCCTGTCCGGGGGCATGAAGCGCCGCTTGATGATCGCTCGCGCCCTGGTTCACGAACCGCGCCTGCTGATCCTCGACGAGCCGACGGCGGGCGTGGACATTGAGCTGCGTCGTTCGATGTGGACGTTTCTCACCGAGCTGAACCAGAAAGGCATCACCATCATCCTCACCACGCACTACCTGGAAGAGGCTGAGCAGCTGTGCCGCAACATCGGCATCATCGACCACGGCACCATTGTCGAAAACACCAGCATGCGTAATTTGCTGAGCCAGTTGCACGTCGAGACCTTCCTGCTCGACCTGAAAAACGACATGACGGTTGCGCCCCAGTTGATCGGCTACCCGAATCGCCTGGTGGACAGCCACACCCTGGAAGTCCAGGTGGACAAAGCCGTGGGCATCACCGCGCTGTTTGGCCAATTGGCTACCCAGAACATCGAGGTGCTGAGCCTGCGTAACAAAACCAATCGCCTTGAGGAGTTGTTTGTGTCCCTGGTGGAGAAAAATCTGGCGAAGGTGGCGGTATGAGTTCGGAACTGCAACCCAACCTTGTCGCGCTGCAGACTATCGTTTATCGCGAAGTGAAGCGCTTTACCCGGATCTGGCCGCAGACCTTGCTGCCGCCGGCGATCACCATGGTTTTGTACTTCGTGATCTTCGGTAACCTGATTGGTCGGCAGATTGGTGATATGGGTGGATTCACCTATATGGAGTACATCGTGCCAGGGTTGATCATGATGTCGGTGATTACCAACTCCTACGGCAACGTGGTGTCGAGCTTTTTTGGCAGCAAGTTCCAGCGGTCCATCGAGGAATTGATGGTGTCGCCGGTGTCGCCTCATACGATTTTGATCGGCTACACCCTGGGCGGTGTGCTGCGCGGGTTGATGGTTGGGGTGATTGTGACGTTGCTGTCGCTGTTCTTTACCCATTTGCAGGTGCATCACCTCGGGATCACCCTGTTGGTGGTGGTGCTGACGGCGACTATCTTTTCGTTGCTGGGGTTCATCAATGCGGTGTTTGCGCGCAACTTTGATGATATTTCGATTATTCCGACGTTTGTTCTTACGCCGCTGACGTATCTGGGTGGGGTGTTTTATTCGATCACCTTGCTGCCGCCGTTCTGGCAGACGGTGTCGTTGGCTAACCCGGTGTTGCATATGGTTAACGCGTTTCGCTATGGGATCCTGGGCGTTTCGGATATCAAGATCAGTGTGGCGATCACCTTTATGCTGGTGGCGACTGTGGTGCTGTATGTGGGGTGTGCGCGGTTGCTGGTGAGTGGGCGTGGGATGCGCACCTAAGCGTTGAGATGTGATGAGAAACGGCCTCCAGATGAGGCCGTTTTTTTTGGCGATTGGTTTGAGTACATATCCGTTTTTTCGGTAACGGCCACCTATGGTTCCGCTCTTACAGCGGCTCACTTTGGAAAAGCCCCAAAGTAAGCAAAGGGCTCTGCCCCGCCTGTCGGCGCCTCGCTGTGGCTCGG
>NZ_JACAPZ010000005.1:563094-771853 GCF_013385475.1 Pseudomonas sp. G5001 | reverse complement strand
TACTAACTCCTTCTGGGCTTCGGTGATCTGAAGCAGCTCGCTGTCGAAACCTACATAACTCTTTGTTTACCAAGGAGTTTTCCGTTTCGACTGCGCCGGAAGTGGGGCGAATTATAGACAGATATAAAACGCCGTCAACAGTTAATTTCAGGTTTATCCGGTTTTAAGCGTAATACGCGCAAATGCCTTCTTGCCGGCCTGGCAAACGTGGGTCGCGCCCAGCTCGTATATAAAGGTGCGATCGACAACCTCACCATCTATACGTACACCGCCAGCCCCCAGAAGGTCGCGCGCCACTGCCGAGTTCTTCACCAGGCCCGCCTTATTAAGGACGGCAGCGATCGGCATTGCCTCGCCAGCAGTCAATTCAATCTCAGGCAGATCATCCGGCAGCTCGCCATCCTTCATACGGTTACCCGCAGCACGGTGAGCACTGGCCGCAGCCTCTTCACCATGGAAGCGCGCAACAATCTCTTCAGCCAGCTTGATCTTCACATCCCGCGGGTTAGCCCCAGCTTCCACTTCAGCACGCAGTGCATTGATCTCATCCATCGAGCGGAAACTCAACAGTTCGAAGTAACGCCACATCAGCGCATCCGGAATCGAAACCAGCTTGCCGTACATCACACCCGGCGCTTCCTGGATACCGACATAGTTACCCAGGGACTTGGACATCTTCTTGACGCCATCCAGCCCTTCCAGCAACGGCATCGTCAGAATGCACTGAGCCTCTTGCCCATACGCACGCTGCAGCTCACGCCCCATCAGCAGGTTGAACTTCTGATCAGTACCGCCCAGCTCGACATCGGCACGCAACGCCACCGAGTCATACCCTTGAACCAATGGGTACAGGAACTCATGGATAGCGATCGGCTGATTAGTGGAGTAGCGCTTATCGAAGTCATCGCGCTCGAGCATGCGAGCAACGGTGTACTGGGACGTAAGACGAATGAAATCCGCCGGCCCCATCTGATCCATCCAGGTGGAGTTGAAGGCCACCTCGGTCTTGGCCGGATCAAGAATCTTGAAGACCTGGGTCTTGTAGGTCTCGGCGTTATCGAGAACCTGCTCACGGGTCAGCGGCGGACGCGTAGCGCTCTTGCCGCTCGGATCGCCGATCATCCCGGTGAAGTCACCTATAAGGAAGATCACCTGATGCCCCAGTTCCTGGAACTGGCGCAGCTTATTAATAAGCACCGTATGCCCAAGGTGCAGATCCGGCGCCGTCGGATCAAAGCCGGCCTTAATACGCAGGGGCTGGCCACGCTTGAGCTTTTCGATCAGCTCAGCTTCGACCAACAGTTCTTCCGCACCACGTTTGATCAGCGCTAGCTGCTCTTCAACCGACTTCATAACAGACCCGCAAGGCTCAGATTCAAAAGGGAACCAACCATACAAGATCAGGGACTAATTACAAGTTTTGCCCTGCGCACGGACACCGTTCAGCAAGCCCAGCGTTCGCAAGCTTGCACCACAGATGATTTGGTTATATTTTATACAGTTATTTCATCTTCATCATGTCATTCATCTTTTCCAATTCATCTTTTCAAAGTCAAAATTACTTATGACCACAGAACCGTCTAAAGCGCCGCCGCTTTACCCGAAGACCCACCTGCTCGCCGCAAGTGGGATCGCCGCCCTTCTGAGCCTGGCACTCCTGGTATTTCCTTCCAGCGACGTAGAAGCCAAACGAACGACCCTAAGCCTTGACCTTGAAAGTCCGGTTGAGCAACTGACACAAGATCAAGACGCTTCCGACGCACTTCAAGCCACAAATGGCGCAGCCGAATCGCCGTTTGCCCAGATCGAAAGCAGCGCCGAAGACACCAAGGAAACCGCGCAAGCCGAACCTGCGGTAGTAGAGGCACCCAAGAACCCGCTGCACCGGGAAGTCATTGTTGCCAAGGGCGACACCCTTTCGACCCTGTTCGAAAAGGTCGGCCTCCCCGCCGCGACGGTCAACGATGTACTGGCAAGCGACAAGCAGGCCAAGCAATTCACCCAACTCAAGCATGGCCAGAAGCTTGAATTCGAACTGGCGCCCGACGGCCAGCTGACCAACCTGCACAGCAACGTCAGCGACCTGGAAAGCATCACCCTGACCAAAGGCGCCAACGGCTTTGCGTTCAACCGCATCACCACCAAGCCGGTCATGCGCTCCGCCTATGTACACGGCGTGATCAACAGCTCGCTGTCGCAGTCCGCCGCCCGCGCCGGCCTGTCCCACAGCATGACCATGGACATGGCCAGCGTGTTTGGCTACGACATCGACTTCGCCCAGGACATTCGCCAGGGTGACGAATTCGACGTGATCTACGAACAGAAGGTCGCCAACGGCAAGGTCGTCGGCACCGGCAACATCCTTTCTGCGCGGTTTACCAACCGTGGCAAGACCTACACCGCCGTGCGCTACACCAACAAACAAGGCAACAGCAGCTACTACACCGCCGACGGCAACAGCATGCGCAAGGCGTTCATCCGTACCCCGGTTGACTTCGCCCGTATTAGCTCGCGTTTCTCGATGGGTCGCAAGCATCCAATTCTGAACAAAATTCGCGCTCACAAAGGCGTCGACTACGCCGCCCCTCGTGGCACGCCGATCAAGGCTGCCGGTGACGGCAAGGTCTTGCTGGCCGGTCGCCGTGGCGGCTACGGCAACACCGTGATCATCCAGCACGGGGCCACCTACCGTACGCTGTATGGCCATATGCAAGGTTTCGCCAAGGGCATCCAGACCGGCGGCAACGTCAAGCAGGGCCAGGTGATCGGTTACATCGGCACTACCGGGCTGTCCACCGGCCCGCACTTGCACTACGAGTTCCAGGTCAACGGCGTGCACGTCGACCCACTGGGCCAGAAGCTGCCAATGGCCGACCCGATCGCCAAGGCCGAGCGCGCTCGCTTCCTGCAGCAGAGCCAGCCATTGATGGCCCGCATGGACCAGGAGCGCTCGACTCTCCTGGCTTCGGCGAAGCGCTAAGCCATGTCGCTCTATATAGGTGTGATGTCCGGGACCAGCCTTGATGGCCTGGACATTGCGCTGATCGAGCTGCAGCCGGCGATCAAGCTGATCGCCACCCACTACATACCCATGCCTGAGTCCCTGCGCTCCGAGCTGCTTGGCCTTTGCGCCAGCGGCCCGGACGAGATTGCCCGCTCGGCGATCGCCCAGCACAACTGGGTGACACTTGCCGCCCAAGGCATTCACGCCCTACTCGATCAGCAGAAACTCAAACCTCAGGACATTCGAGCGATCGGCAGCCACGGCCAAACCATTCGCCACGAACCCGCCCGAGGCTTTACCGTGCAGATCGGCAACCCGGCGCTGCTCACCGAATTGACCGGAATCACCGTCGTCAGTGATTTCCGCAGCCGCGATGTCGCCGCAGGTGGACAAGGCGCCCCGCTGGTTCCTGCCTTCCACGAGGCGTTGTTTGGCGAGCGCACGGGCAACCGCGCCGTATTGAACGTTGGCGGCTTCAGCAACCTCAGCTTGATCGAGACTGGCAAGCCGGTCGCTGGCTTTGACTGCGGCCCGGGTAACGTCCTGCTGGATGCCTGGATTCACCAGCAACGCGGCGAGAACTTCGACCGCGATGGCCAGTGGGCTGCCAGCGGGAAAGTTGAACCCCAGCTACTCAAGGCGTTACTCAGCGACCCGTTCTTCGTGACCAAAGGGCCAAAAAGCACCGGCCGCGAAGTATTCAACCTGGAATGGCTCGAGCATCACCTGGGGCAGTTACCGCCATTCGCAGCCCAAGACGTGCAAGCCACGCTGCTTGAGCTGACCGCCCTGACCATCGTCGAATCCCTGCAAACCGCCCAACCACAGACCGAAACCCTGCTGGTCTGCGGCGGCGGCGCCCACAACGCAACCTTGATGAGCCGCCTGAGCGCCCTGCTGCCGGCGACCCAGGTCAGCAGCACCGCCACCTGCGGCGTAGACCCTGACTGGGTCGAAGCCATGGCGTTCGCCTGGCTGGCCCATTGCTGCCTGGAAGGCATCGCCGCCAACCGCCCCAGCGTCACCGGCGCCCGCGGCCTTCGTGTACTCGGCGCGATCTACCCCGCCTGAATCCCACACAGCAAAACGCCGCTTGGCCCTATCAAGGCCAAGCGGCGTTTTTATATCCGCTGTCGATCAGATCGAGAACGAAGACCCGCAACCACAAGTGGTGGTGGCATTCGGGTTCTTGATCACGAAGCGCGAACCTTCCAGACCTTCCTGATAGTCCACCTCGGCTCCTGCCAGGTACTGGAAGCTCATCGGATCGACAACCAGGCTGACGCCCTCGCGCTCAACGATGGTGTCGTCATCGGCCACGTCTTCATCGAAGGTAAAACCGTACTGAAACCCTGAACAACCGCCGCCCGTAACAAATACGCGCAGCTTCAAGCGATCATTACCCTCTTCATCGACCAGGCTCTTCACCTTGTGCGCAGCACCGTGGGTGAATTGCAAAGCCGTGGGGGTGAAGGATTCAACGCTCATGCTGATAATCTCCCGGCGTAGCGCCGCCATATGCGTGATGGCGGGCATTATCCGCTTCTCCTAGAAAAGCGGTCAACTATTGTTACGGTATATCAATCTGCGCAGCGGCCATTAAAAACACGAAAGGCCCGATCAACGGGCCTTTGCGCAACAGCAGAAAATTTACGGCAGCATGCCCGCGTGGGACAGGCCCAGCTTCTCATCCAGGCCAAACAGGATGTTCATGTTCTGCACAGCCTGGCCCGAAGCGCCCTTGACCAGGTTGTCGATGACCGACAATACCACCACCAGGTCACCATCCTGTGGACGATGCACTGCGATACGGCAAACGTTGGCACCGCGCACGCTGCGGGTCTCCGGGTGGCTGCCCGCCGGCATCACATCGACGAACGGCTCATTGGCGTAGCGCTTTTCAAACAGCGCCTGCAGGTCTACCGAGCGATCAACGACTGTCGCATACAGTGTGGAGTGGATCCCGCGGATCATCGGTGTCAGGTGCGGCACAAACGTCAGGCCGACATCCTTGCCCGCAGCACGACGCAGCCCCTGGCGAATTTCCGGCAAGTGACGATGGCCTTTGACTGCATAGGCTTTCATGCTTTCCGACGTCTCGGAGTAAAGCGAACCTACAGCGGCCCCACGACCAGCACCACTGACGCCCGACTTGCAGTCAGCAATCAGCCGCGATGCATCCGCCAGCCCGGCTTCCAGCAATGGCAGGAAACCCAACTGCGTAGCGGTCGGATAGCAACCCGGCACAGCGATCAGGCGTGCTTGCTTGATCTGCTCACGATTGACTTCCGGCAGGCCGTACACCGCCTCTTCCAGCAACTGCGGTGCACCGTGAGGCTGGCCGTACCACTTGGCCCACTCATCGGCGTCCTGCAGGCGGAAGTCTGCCGACAAGTCGATCACCTTGGTACCGGCGGCCAGCAACTCGCCCGCCAGGGCATGGGCCACACCGTGAGGCGTGGCAAAGAACACCACATCACACGCGCCCAGGGTCTTGATATCCGGAACGCTGAACGCCAGGCCGTCATAGTGGCCTCGCAGGTTCGGGTACATATCGGCCACAGCCAGGCCGGCCTCGGATCGGGAAGTGATCACCACCACCTCAGCTTGCGGATGCTGAGCCAACAGACGCAGCAATTCGACACCGGTGTAACCCGTGCCGCCGACGATACCGACCTTGACCATAAACCTGCCCTCAACGAACCCACTGGAAAGCCGTCGATAATAGGGTTCGTATCGTCCTGCGACAACCTTCAACATGACGTGTAGACGCAAGAGCCACTACTATCTTCAGCTACCGTGAACCTGGGAATAACTAAAAATGCTTTATCTATGGGTCAAAGCCTTTCATATCGTCAGCATCGTCTGCTGGTTTGCCGCGCTGTTCTACCTTCCGCGCCTGTTCGTCTACCACGCCCAAAGCGAGGACACCATCAGCAAGGAACGCTTCAGCGTGATGGAGCGCAAGCTGTACCGCGGCATCATGGGCCCGGCGATGATCGCCAGCCTGGTGTTCGGCGGCTGGCTGATCTACCTCAACCCGGCCATCTTTCAATCCGGCGGGTGGATCCACGCCAAGTTGACCCTGGTAGTACTGCTCATCGGCTACCACCATATGTGCGGCGCGCAGGTAAAACGTTTCGCCCGTGGCGAAAACACCCGCAGCCATGTCTTTTATCGCTGGTTCAATGAAGTGCCAGTTCTGATATTGCTGGCTATCGTAATTTTGGTCGTGGTCAAACCGTTCTAATCTCTATTACTCGGGGTACTTCCAATGTCGCTGCCCGCTTCGCTCGAACACAGTCTGCGCCTGCCCGTCGTGGCTGCGCCGATGTTTCTGATCTCCAACCCGCAACTGGTGCTGGCCTGCTGCCGCAATGGGATCGTCGGCAGCTTCCCTGCCCTCAACCAGCGGGAAAGCAGCGGCTTCAAGGCGTGGCTGGAAGAAATCGAAGCGGGCCTGGCGCTGCTGGATAACCCGGCGCCCTATGCGGTCAACCTGATCGTGCACAACAGTAACCCGCGGGTGGAAGCTGACCTGGCGATCTGCGTCGAGCACAAGGTGCCGATCGTCATCACCAGCCTGGGCGCGGTGAAAGAATTGGTAGACGCGGTGCATAGCTACGGCGGCCTGGTATTCCACGATGTCACGACCCGGCGCCACGCCGAAAAAGCCGCTGAAGCCGGCGTCGATGGCCTGATCGCCGTTGCGGCGGGCGCCGGCGGCCACGCCGGCACCTGGAGCCCGTTCTCGCTGATCGCAGAAATCCGTCAGTTCTTCGACAAAACCCTGCTGCTCGCCGGTTGCCTGAACCACGGCCACGAAATCCTCGCCGCGCAACTGCTCGGCGCCGACCTGGCCTATTTCGGCACGCGTTTTATCGGCACCACCGAAAGCCATGCCCCGGATGCCTATAAAGAGATGCTGCTCACATCGCGCGCCGCCGACATCGTGCACACTCCAGCCGTCTCCGGTGTTCCCGCAAGCTTCATGCGCCAGAGCCTGGAAAATGCCGGTTTCGACCTCGCCGCGCTGCAAGGCAAGGGTGAAGTCAATTTTGGCTCCAAGCTCAAGCCACTCAACGACGAAGCCAAAGCCTGGAAGACCGTGTGGTCCGCCGGCCAGGGCGTCGGAGAGATTGATGATTTGCCCAGCGTCGATGAACTCGTGGCCCGCCTGGATGCCGAATACCGCAAGGCGCTCGAGCATGCGGCACAATTGCCTGAACGCTGGCCACGCTGATCCGCGATCCAAAGCCTGCTGATCAAGGCAGGCCCCCCCTATTCAAGTGACAAGGATGCCCGCATGAGCGACAACCGTTTCAAGATTGTGTTTGATGGCGCATTGCTCCCGGGTGTCGAAAGCACCACCGCCAAGCTGAACCTCGCCGAGTTGTTCAAAAGTGATGTCGACGCGATCGAAAAGCTTTTCACCGGCCGCCCGGTCGCGCTGAAACGCGACCTTTCCCGCGCCGATGCCGAGACCTATCTGCAAGCGCTGAAAAACGCCGGGGTGGATGCGCGGATAGAAGAAGAGCAGCCGGTCGCCTTCAGCCTTGCCGAAACCCATGAAACGGACTCCGGCAGCGCGACTGACTACACCCGCCCCGCCGCATCGCCTTACGCCCCGCCCCGAGCCGCGGTTGGCGAGAACCTGCCGGAGTTTTCCACCCTTAAGGTATTCACCGTCAACGGCCGGATCGGACGCCTGCGCTTCCTGGCGTGGACGCTGGTGCTGAGCGTGGTGATCCTCCTCGTCTCCAGCGTGTTCTTCACCGTCGGACTTGGTATCGCTGCGGTCTCTCCGACGATTGCCATGGTCATTGGCTTCCTCGTGGGGATTGCCATACTCGTGGCCGCTGTGTGGGTCAGCGTACAGATCACCGTGCAGCGCCTGCATGACCTGGGCTGGTCCGGCTGGCTGTGGTTCCTGCACCTGGTGCCCTTCGTTGGCAGCATCTTCCCGATCCTGCTGATGGTCCTCCCCGGTAACACGGGCGCAAACCAGTACGGCGCGCCACCACCGCGTAACTCCACTGCGGTGAAAATCCTCTCCGCATTGTGGCTCGCTTTCATTCCGCTGGTATTTGCCGGCGCGGTGTTGGTTGGCATGAGCGGCTACCTGGATCAACTGGAAAGCGATGTAGGTGGCAGCTACGAAAGCAGCTCCATCAACTCCGATGACGACAGCGACCAGGCCACCACCGTCGATGAAGTCGATGTGCAAAGTGCTGACGACACAGCCGAACCTGTAGACTCTACGCAACAGTGAAAAACGCCCGACGCCTGTGACGCCTCTGTCACAGGCCCGGTAGCGTTGCGATGGAGAAACGCATGACCCGTTACGCTCTGATCACCGGTGCCTCCAGCGGCATCGGCCTGGCCTTGGCCGAAGCACTGGCCCGTCGCGGCCGCAGCTTGATTCTGGTGGCCCGCCAGCGTGATCAGTTGGAAAGCATTGCAATCGAATTGACTCAGCGCTTCGGCGTCGAGGTGCTGTTCCGTGCCTGTGACCTGGGCGAGCCCCTGCGGCTCTCCGGGTTCCTGCTGGAACTGGAAGAAGGCGAGCGGCAGATCGACCTGCTGGTGAACTGCGCCGGCATCGGTACCAGCGGCCCGTTCCTGGCGCAGGACTGGATGACCGAGCAGGACCTGATGGAGGTCAACATCCTCGCCCTGACCCGCATGTGCCACGCCCTCGGCAACGCCATGGCCCTGCACGGCGGCGGGCAGATTCTCAACGTCGCGTCGGTTGCCGCGTTCCAACCCGGCCCATGGATGAGCACTTACTACGCCAGCAAGGCCTACGTGCTGCACTTTTCCGAAGGCTTGCGCGAGGAACTGAAGACCTGCGGCATCAAGGTTTCCGTTCTTTGCCCCGGCCCGACCCGCACCGCATTCTTCGGCACCGCCCAAATGGACACCGCCAAGCTGGATCGCAGCCAACAGTTGATGAGCCCGGAAGAAGTCGCGCTCTACACCGTGCGTGCGCTGGCCAAGAACAAAGCCATCATCATTCCCGGCCGGCGTAATCGCTGGCTGGCGTTCAGCCCGCGCCTGAGCCCGCGCTGGCTGACCCGCAAGATCGCCGGCGCGATCAACAAGGCCTATTGCCCGCGCTGATCGCCTGAGTACACTCACCCTGCACTTTCACAATGGAGAAACAGCTGTGGATACTCTGTTCACCAAGATCATCAACAGAGAAATACCCGCGAAGATCATCTACGAGGATGACCAGGTCCTGGCCTTCCACGACATCGCGCCAATGGCACCCGTGCATTTCCTGGTGATTCCGAAAAAGCCGATCCGCACCCTCAACGACCTCACCGAGGAAGACAAGGCGCTGGCCGGGCATATCCTGTTCACCGCCCAGCGCCTGGCGGTTGAGCAAGGCTGTGAGAAGGGCTTCCGTGTGGTGATGAACTGCAACGAAGATGGCGGACAGACCGTTTATCACATCCACATGCATGTTCTAGGTCAACGCCAGATGAACTGGCCGCCGGGCTGAGCACTACCTGTGGCGAGGCAGCTTGCTGTGGCGAGGGAGCTTGCTCCCGCTGGGCTGCGTAGCAGCCCCAAAAACGAGAGCGCTGCGCACTCCAGCGCGAGCAAGCTCCCTCGCCACACAAGCAATTTGACCCAGCGCAAACGCTTCCCCCTCTCTTGCGGTAAACTGGCCGCCGAGATTCTTCCCGGAGGTCAGCATGACTACCCAACGTCACTACTCGCCGATTGATCGTCTGTTGCTGCAAGCCGATACGGCCATGCGCACGCTGCTGCCATTCAGCGGCCAACCGCACCGCCCGTCGCCCGCCATCGTGCGGCCCGAAGCGCAGATGAGCGAGACCGACACCCGCCACGTCGCCGGCCTGATGCGTATCAACCATACCGGTGAGGTCTGTGCCCAGGCGCTGTACCAGGGCCAGGCCCTGACCGCCAAGCTGCCGCAAGTGCGCGCCGCGATGGAACATGCCGCCGAAGAAGAAATCGATCACCTGGCCTGGTGCGAACAACGCATTCGCCAGTTGAACAGCCATCCGAGCGTGCTGAACCCGCTGTTCTACGGCTTATCGTTTGGCATTGGTGCGGTGGCCGGGCTGATCAGCGACAAAGTCAGCCTGGGTTTTGTGGCCGCCACCGAGCATCAGGTGTGCAAACACCTCAATGAACACCTCGAGCAACTGCCGGCTGAAGACGAAAAGTCCCGGGCGATTCTTGAGCAGATGCGCATTGATGAAGAACATCACGCCGAAAGCGCGCTGGACGCGGGCGGCTTCCGCTTCCCGGCACCGGTGAAATTTGGCATGAGCCTGCTGGCCAAGGTCATGACCAAAAGCACGTACCGCATCTAGTTTCAGCAGAAAACAAAAAAGGGCGCTATCAAGCGCCCTTTCTTTTTGCCTGCCGATTGAAGAATCAGCCCAACTCAATGATCTCGTAATCATGAGTGATGGCAACGCCCGCAGCGCCCAGCATGATCGAGGCCGAGCAGTACTTCTCCGCCGACAACTCGATGGCCCGCTTGACCTGGGCTTCTTTCAACCCCCGGCCCTTGACGACAAAGTGCATGTGGATCCTGGTAAACACCTTCGGGTCTTCGGTGGCACGCTCGGCTTCCAGGAATGCTTCGCAGCTTTCCACCGCCTGGCGGGACTTCTTCAGGATGCTCACCACATCGAAATTGCTGCAACCGCCTACACCGAGCAGGAGCATTTCCATCGGGCGTACGCCCAGGTTGCGGCCACCGGCCTCCGGCGGGCCGTCCATGACCACCACGTGGCCACTGCCCGACTCACCGAGGAACATGGCTTCGCCCGCCCATTGGATGCGTGCCTTCATCGCCCAGACTCCACTGCTAAAAAAGGGTCGCCAGCTTAGCACAGCACTTTGGGCCGGCAGCGTTTCCCATGAAAGCGATCAACAGCAGGGTTTGCTGGGTAAATTCCCTAATGAAGTCAGAATGTGTCTGTTAAGCTGGCGCCAAATCAATGGCGCATTGCCATCCATTGGATGATGTAGCTTAGCCGTTGATCGCGCTGGATAAAAAAACAAGCTCACCAACACCGTGCAGTCTTTTCGGGATACAACCATGGTTGCTATTACTCCCACACCCAAAATCAAGAACCTCGACAAACTGCTGATGCATTGTCAGCGCCGGCGTCATCCGGCCAAGCACAACATCATCTGCGCGGGCGAGCGCTCGGAATCCCTGTTCTTCATTATCAAAGGCTCGGTCACCATCCTGATCGAGGATGACGATGGTCGCGAAATGATCATTGCCTACCTCAATACCGGTGATTTCTTCGGTGAACTCGGGCTTTTCGAACAAGCCGGCAAGGAACAGCAACGCAGTGCCTGGGTGCGGGCCAAGGTCGAATGCGAAGTCGCCGAGATCAGCTATACGAAATTTCGCGAACTGGCCCAGCAGGATCCCGACATTCTGTACGCCCTGAGCGGCCAGATCGCACAGCGCCTGAGAGACACCACGCGCAAAGTCGGCGACCTGGCGTTCTTCGACGTCACCGGCCGGGTTGCCCGCTGCCTGCTGGAGTTGTGCAAGCAACCGGACGCCATGACCCATCCCGACGGGATGCAGATCAAGATCACCCGCCAGGAAATCGGGCGGATCGTCGGTTGCTCAAGGGAAATGGTTGGCCGTGTGCTCAAGGACCTGGAGGAACGCAACCTGGTGCATGTCAAAGGCAAGACCATGGTGGTCTTCGGTACGCGTTAAACCGGCAGGAAACTCGCAAGCATCTGACGGTACAACGTATCAAGCCGGGCAATCGCATCTGGCGCCGCAAAGGCTTCGTGCAGGGCGATGTGGCTTTCGGCGCGCACCCGTTGTTCCAGGCCGCACGCTTCATTGAAGCGATTGACCGCGGCGATCAATTCGACGCGATCGTCATCCAGCAGCAACGCACCATGCACCAACCCCACCGGGCGCCCGCCACTCTGGCGCCAGCGCTGGGCGGTACCGACCATTTTGCGACCATCAAGGTTGACGTTGTAGCGACCGTCGCAAAACGCACCGTCGATCTCGCCCACCGACGCGTTGCCACCCAACTCGATCAGCAGGTCGCAAATCGGCTGGCACAGACGCTGGTAGCCGGTTTCGATACGGCCCTGGTCACCTTCACTGCGTGGTGGCGCGTAGACCAACGCAATATTGACCGTGGCTGCCGACTGTGGAACCGGCTCACCGCCTGTTTCCCGCAGCAGCACCGGCCAACCGGCGTCTGCCGACACCTGGCTGGCGGTCTCGAATGCCGGAAGGCGGCTCAAACGACGAGGCATCACCAACGCTTGATCGCTGGGCTGCCAGAACAGCAGGCCGAACGGTTGCTCGCCGGCACAGACCGCGGCGAGCAAATCCTGCTCGGCCTTAAGGCCTGCCTCGACCGTCATCGCCACCGGCTGGGTCATCATCAATCCAGGGTCGAGCCACTGACGGCAACGCCACGCTCCGGGAAGAACAGGCGCTGCAATTCAGCCCCCGGGTTCTCGGCACGCATGAAGGTTTCGCCGACGAGGAACGAGTACACGCCGCTGATTTCCATCAGTTCCACATCGGCGCGATTGACGATGCCGCTTTCGGTGATCACCAACCGGTCGCGCGGGATGCGCGGCAACAGGTCGAGGGTGTTTTCCAGGCTGACTTCGAAGGTGTGCAGGTTGCGGTTGTTGACGCCCACCAACGGTGTGTCGAGGGTTTTCAACGCGCGTTCCAGTTCATCACCGTCGTGCACTTCCACCAGCACGTCGAGGCCGACGCTCTTGGCCACGGCCGCCAGTTCAGCCATTTTCACGTCATCCAGTGCGGAGACGATCAACAGCACGCAATCGGCGCCCAACGCACGGGCTTCGACGATCTGGTAAGGGTCGACCATGAAGTCCTTGCGGATCACCGGCAGCGAACACGCCGCACGTGCTTGCTGCAGGTACAGGTCGGAACCCTGGAAATAGTCGATATCGGTCAACACCGAGAGGCACGTCGCGCCGCCCTTCTCGTAGCTTTTGGCGATGTCTTCAGGGATGAAGATCTCGCGAATCACGCCCTTGCTCGGCGAAGCCTTCTTGATTTCAGCGATAACGGCCGGCTGTTTTTCCTTGGCCTGCTTGATCAGCGCATTGGCGAACCCACGCGGTGCATCAGCGGTTTTCGCCAGGCCTTCCAGCTCAGCCAGGCTGACCCGGGCACGGCGCTCGGCGACTTCTTCTGCCTTGCGGGCCAGGATTTTTTCCAGAACGGTCGGAACACTCATCCTTCATTCTCCACTTTGAACACCGCAGTAAACGCACCCAGTTCTTCGAGCTTTTCGCGCGCCAGCCCGGTATGCAATGCATCATGAGCGAGGGCAACACCCTCTTTAAGACTGTAGGCGTGATCCGCGGCGTACAGCGCCGCACCGGCGTTGAGCACAATCATTTCTGCGGCTTTCTGGCCGTTTTCGGTCTTGCGGCGTCCCAGGGCATCGCGAATCAGTTCAAGGGAGGCGGCCGGGCTTTCTACCGCCAGGCCGTGCAGGCTCTGGCTTTTCATGCCGAGGTCTTCTGGCTCGACCCAATACTCGGTGACCTGGTCGTTCTTCAGCTCCGCCACGAAAGTCGGTGCTGCCAGGCTGAACTCGTCGAGGCCATCCTTGGAATGCACCACCAGCACGTGCTTGCTGCCCAGGCGCTGCAGGACTTCAGCCAATGGCCGGCACAGCGCCTGGCTGAACACGCCCACTACCTGATGCTTCACACCGGCCGGATTCGTAAGCGGGCCGAGCATGTTGAACAGGGTACGCAAGCCCAAGTCCTTGCGCGGGCCGGCGGCGTGTTTCATCGCGCCGTGATGGGACTGGGCAAACATGAAGCCGATACCGACATGATCGATGCAGCGCGCCACTTGTACCGGGGTCAGGTTCAGGTAGATGCCTGCAGCTTCCAGCAAATCGGCGCTGCCGCTTTTACCCGACACCGCGCGGTTACCATGCTTGGCCACGGTGCAGCCGGCAGCGGCCACCACAAAGGAAGAAGCCGTCGACACGTTGAAAATGTTCGCACCGTCGCCGCCGGTGCCGACCACGTCGACCACGCCGTCGAGGGTCTTGAGTTCAACCTTGTCGGCCAGCTCACGCATGACCGACACAGCGCCGACGATTTCGTCGATGCTCTCGCTCTTCATGCGCATGGCCATCATGAACGCGCCGATCTGCGCGTCGGTGCATTGACCGGTCATGATCTCGCGCATCACATCGCTCATTTCAGCGGTGCTCAGGTCCAGATGGCCGACGATACGGCTCAGGGCAGTCTTGATATCCATGAAAAGTCCTTAGCGCGTGCCGCCGCTCTGCTTGAGAAAGTTAGCGAACAGCTCGAAGCCCTGCTCGGTCAAAATCGATTCCGGGTGAAATTGCACCCCTTCGACGTTCAGTGTCTTGTGACGCAGGCCCATGATCTCGTCGACCGAGCCATCCTCCAGTTGGGTCCAGGCCGTCAGCTCAAGGCACTCGGGCAGGGTTTCACGCTTGACCACCAGCGAGTGGTAGCGGGTTACCGTTACCGGCAGGTTCAAACCCTGGAATACGCCCTGGTCCTTGTGAAATACCGGGCTGGTCTTGCCGTGCATTACCTGGCGGGCGCGGACGACGTCGCCACCGAAGGCCTGGCCGATGGACTGATGGCCCAGGCACACGCCCAGGATCGGCAGCTTGCCGGCAAAGTATTGGATGGCTTCGAGGGAGATGCCCGCTTCGGTCGGCGTGCACGGGCCTGGGGAGACGACGATGCGTTCAGGGTTCAACGCGGCGATCTGGGCCACGGTCAATTCGTCGTTGCGCACCACCTTGACCTCGGCGCCGAGCTCGCCCAGGTACTGCACAACGTTGTAGGTAAAGGAGTCGTAGTTATCAATCATCAGCAACATGTGGGTTAAAACCTCTTGAATTCACTGACTTCTAATGACGGCCTTCCAAGGGAGTGACCCGCTGCCAGACGCACTTTCCGGTTGCCGGGGTTGGCCGGCAAGGGGCGTTTAACAGAGGGTGAAGAAGGCAAATCGGTACAGGTCCGGCGGGGCCGGTAGAGAAAAGTTAGGCGCGCCAACGCCAACGGGCGTGTGCCTTGACTACTCGCATCAAGAGTTTGCTGATGATCAACACGGGGAGGGTCTCATTCATACGTTCAGGCACAGTAACGTAGCCTCGCCAACGGTGCAATATCGAGCCGCAAATACGGGGGAAACTGCCCGACTGATAATTGGCGTCAAACTTTTCAGAACCCTTCCAAGGGCGCTACAGTCACAGTGCTGACAAAAAAACAAAATCATGGACGGACTCATGACCAAGATGCCCTATTTCACCCCCATCGTCGGCTGCCTCTTGGCGCTGGCATGCTCGCAAGCCTTCGCCGCGCCCTCGCCTTATTCGACGATGGTCGTTTTCGGTGACAGCCTGGCCGACGCCGGTACATTTGCCGACCCTGGCGCACCGGGCTCAACCTATCGCTTCACCAACCGCACCGGCCCGCAATACTTCGACGGCAGCGGCGAAAGCACATCGCTGATCTCCTCGACGTTATTGGGCGGCAAGCTGGGGGTTGCCCCGGGCGACCTGAATGCCTCGACCTCGCCGGAGCGCGCCGCGCTGGGCCAGCCAGACGGCAATAACTGGGCCGTCGGCGGCTACACCACCCAACAGATCTACGATGCCATCACCGGTAACTCCACCGTCACCGACAGCGACACCGGGCAGGTATTGCGTACACGTCCCGGATACCTGGCATCAACGGGGGGCCGAGCCGACCCCAACGCGTTGTACTTTCTCTCCGGCGGCGGCAATGACTTCCTCGACGGCCTGGTCCTCAGCCCCGACCAGGCCTCGGCCGCAGCCGGGCGCCTGGCCGACAGCGCCCAGGCGCTGCAACAGGCTGGCGCCCGTTATGTAATGGTATGGATGCTGCCGGACCTGGGCCTGACACCTGCCGTCAATGGCACCCCGCTCCAAGGGGCCGTCAGCACCCTGGCCGGCGCGTTCAACCAGACCCTGGTACAGCGCCTGTCGCAAATCGATGCGCAGATCATCCCGCTGAACATTCCGTTGCTGCTCAAGGAAACCTTTGCCGATCCCGGGCGTTTTGGTTTTGCCACCGACCAGAACCTCAACCAGACGTGCTTCAGCGGCACCACCTGCAGGAATCCGGTGTATGGCGTCGGCGGCACCAATCCGGACCCGACCAAGCTGATTTACAACGACACCGTGCACCCGACCGAGGCCGGCCAGGCACTGATCGCCGACTACGCGTATTCGCTGCTGGCAGCCCCCTGGGAAATCACCCTGCTTCCGGAAATGGCCCAAGGCACCTTGCGCGCCCATCAGGATTCATTGCGCAACCAATGGCAAGCCGACTCCCGTAGCTGGCAGGCCGTGGGCCAATGGCGGGCGATCGTCGACGCTGGCGGCCAGCACCTGGACTTCGATGATCAGAACAGTTCGGCCAGCGGTGACGGCAGCGGCTATAACCTGAACATCGGTGGCAGCTACAGGCTCAATGACGAGTGGCGCGTGGGTGTGGCAGCAGGCTTCTATCGCCAGAGTCTTGAGGCCGGCGCCAGCGATTCGGACTACAAGCTCAACAGCTACCTGGGCACCGCGTTCGCCCAGTATCAAGAGGACCACTGGTGGGCCGACGCCGCATTGACCGGCGGCAAACTGGACTTCGACAACCTCAAGCGCAAGTTCGCCCTGGGCATCAGCGAAGGCACCGAGAAAGGCGACACCGACGGCTGGCTATGGGCATTCAGCGCACGGGTTGGGTATGACATCGCCGAGCCGAACAGCGAATGGCACTTCTCACCCTTTATCAGCGCTGACTATTCGCGGGTCGAGGTGAATGGTTACTCGGAGAAAGATGCCCGGTCCACCGCGCTGACGTTTGATGACCAACAGCGCGACTCCAAGCGCCTGGGAATCGGATTACAAGCCAACTACCGCTTCACCCCGCAAACCCTGGTGTTTGGCGAAGTGGCCCACGAGCACGAGTTTGAAAACGATACGCAGCGAGTGGGCATGTCCCTCAACAGCGTGCCGGGGATTGATTTCAAACTGGACGGCTACACGCCACGCAGCAATTCGGATCGCTTGAACCTGGGGATTACCCACAAGGTGACCAAGGACCTGGCGCTGAACGCGGCCTATAACGTGAGAAAGGATGACAACTTTACCCAGCAAGGGCTGAGTGTCGGGGTGAGTCTGGATTTCTGACTCGGACTTGAAACTGACAAATACCAAATGTGGGAGCGGGCTTGCTCGCGAAAGCGGTGCGACAGTCACCTTATATGTCGACTGATACACCGCCTTCGCGAGCAAGCCCGCTCCCACATTTTTGATCTACGTCTGACTTCAGCCCTGCGGGGTCTGCTCAGCCAACGCCACCGCGCGGAACATCGCCCGGCGCTTGTTCAGCGTCTCTTCCCATTCCAGGGCCGGTACCGAGTCGGCCACGATCCCGCCGCCCGCCTGCACATGCAGTTCGCCGTCCTTGATCACCGCCGTACGGATCGCGATCGCAGTGTCCATATTGCCGTTCCAGGCGAAATACCCCACCGCGCCGCCATACACACCCCGCTTCACCGGCTCCAGCTCGTCGATGATTTCCATCGCGCGAATCTTCGGTGCGCCCGACAAGGTGCCCGCCGGCAGGATCGCCCGCAGTGCATCCATCGCCGTTAACCCGGCCTTCAGCTCGCCGGTGACGTTGGACACGATGTGCATCACGTTGGAGTAACGCTCGATCACCATCTTCTCGGTGAGCTTCACCGAACCGATTTCCGAGACACGCCCTGTGTCGTTGCGGCCCAGGTCGATCAGCATCAAGTGCTCGGCGATTTCCTTGTCGTCGCTCAACAGGTCCTGTTCCAGCGCCAGGTCGGCCTCTTCGGTCGCACCGCGAGGGCGGGTGCCGGCAATCGGGCGCACGGTGATCAGGTTGTCTTCGACCCGCACCAGCACTTCCGGCGAACTGCCCACGACGTGGAAGTCGCCAAAGTTGAAGAAGTACATGTACGGCGTCGGGTTGAAACAGCGCAGCGCCCGGTACAAATCAATCGGCGCGGCCTTGAAGTCGATGGACATGCGTTGCGACGGCACCACCTGCATGCAGTCACCGGCAAGGATATATTCCTTGATGGTATCGACCGCACGCTCGTAGTCATCCTGGGTAAAGCTGGAGCGGAACACCGGGTCAGCCGCCGGTGGACGGCTGAGGTCCAGGCCGCGACGCGGGGTGATCGGCTGGCGCAGTTTTTCCAGCAGCGCTTCCAGGCTAGCCTGGCCTTGCTCGAACGCATCGGCCTGGGAAGGATCCGCCAACACGATAGCGTGCATCTTGCCCGCGAGGTTGTCGAACACCACCACCGCGTCGGAAACCATCAGCAGAATGTCCGGCACACCCAACGGATCGGGGTTCGGGGATTTGCCCAGGCGTTTTTCCACGTAGCGCACGCAGTCGTAGCCGAAGTAACCCACCAGGCCGCCGTTGAAGCGCGGCAGGCCGGCGATGGTCGGCACGTTGTAGCGCGCCTTGAATTCCTCGACGAAGGCCAGCGGGTCTTCCACATCGTGGCTTTCGATCTCGACGCCGTCCAGGGTGATGCTCACATGGTGATCATGTACCCGCAGCACCGTGCGGCACGGCAGGCCGATGATCGAATAACGGCCCCATTTCTCACCGCCCTGCACCGACTCCAGCAAATAGGAGTTGGGCTCGTCGGCCAGTTTCAGGTAGATCGACAGCGGGGTGTCGAAGTCGGCCAGGGTTTCGCAGGCCATGGGGATACGGTTGTAGCCGGCAGCGGCCAAACGCAGGAATTCTTCGCGGATCATGAGGTGCCTCGTGGCTTGAGGGTCTAACGGTCAGGTGTGCAAACGTGCCGCAGCGCGGCGAGGATCAGTCAGGCGCGCCAACGCCAGCGGGCCAGGGCCTTGATGACTTTCATCCAGAGTTTGCGAGTGACCACCACGATGGGATTTCCAGAGGGGGATGGAACAGCGTCGGGCAACGTTATCTCAGCGCCCGTTCCCAAGCAACCGGGGATTAACAGGCGCAGGTCATCAATCACCAGCGCCGGGGATTCTTCGGCAATCGGCCGGCCATGGTTGTAGCCGTAACTCAAGGCCACACACTTGACCCCCGCCGCTTTCGCCGCCAGCACATCACTGCGCGAATCGCCGACAAACAGCGATTGGGACGCCGGGATATTGGCCATTTTCATCACGAAGAACAGCGCGGCCGGGTCGGGCTTCTTCTGCGGCAAGGTATCGCCGCCGATGATCCAGCGGAAATACCGGCCGATCTTCATCTGGTCCAACAGCGGTGCGACGAAACGCTCCGGCTTGTTGGTGATCAGGGCCATTTCCACGCCCTGCTTGTGCAGCCATTTCAGGGTGTCGCGCACGCCGGGATAAACCGCGGTCAGTTCGTGGCCGTTTTCGTAGGCCACGTTGAACAGCTCAAGCGCATGCTCGGCTTCCACATCATCGACACCCTCGGCCTCGATGTTGTTGGCCAAGGCCCGACGCACCAGCATCTGCGCGCCATTGCCGACCCACTCGCGCACCGACTCGATACCCGCCGGCTTGCGCCCCAGCTTGAGCAGCATCTGGTCCACCGCCGCGGCCAGGTCCGGCACTGAATCGATCAACGTACCGTCCAGATCGAACATCACCAGCCGTGGCAGTTTGCCGGGGAACAGTTGCTCAAAGCCACTCATGGACGCGCCAGCGCCAGTTCTGCACGCATCTTGGCGATCACTTCCTGATAGTCCGGGGCATTGAAGATTGCCGAACCGGCCACAAAGGTGTCGGCACCGGCCGCGGCGATTTCGCGGATGTTGTTGACGTTGACGCCACCGTCGATCTCCAGGCGGATATCACGGCCCGACGCATCGATCAGCGACCGCGCTTCACGCAGTTTGTTGAGGGTGCCCGGGATGAACTTCTGCCCGCCGAAGCCCGGGTTGACGCTCATCAGCAACACCATGTCGACTTTGTCCATCACGTACTCAAGCACGCTCAGCGGAGTGGCCGGGTTGAACACCAGGCCCGCCTTGCAACCGCCCTCGCGGATCAGTTGCAGGGTGCGGTCCACGTGCAACGTAGCTTCCGGGTGGAAGGTGATGTAGGTCGCGCCGGCTTCGATGAAGTCACCGACGATGCGGTCCACCGGGCTGACCATCAAGTGCGCATCGATAGGCGCGGTCACGCCGTATTTACGCAGGGCGGCGCAGACCATCGGACCAATGGTCAGGTTCGGCACATAGTGGTTGTCCATGACATCGAAGTGAACGAAGTCGGCACCGGCGGCCAACACCTTGTCCACTTCCTCGCCCAGGCGGGCGAAGTCGGCGGAGAGAATCGATGGAGCAATGACGAAGGGCTGCATGACGCACCTTTTTGAGCTAAATCACGATGGCGCGCATTGTATACCTCATGCTTTGCCGCGCGCACCGTGACCTCGCTCAATGGTTAATAAGCTGCCCGGTAGATTTTCTCGATATCCGCGGCGCTGAGCTTGCGCGGATTGTTGCGCATCAGCCGCTCGATCCCCGCCGCTTCTACCGCCATGGCCGGGATCGCATCTTCAGGCACACCGAAGCTGCGCAGGCCGGACGGAATCTCGACTGCGGCACACAGTCGCGTCATCGCATCGACGGCCTGGTCCGCGGCATCCACCGCACTCAACCCCGTGATATTCACGCCCATGGCCTCGGCAATCTCCTGCATGCGCTCCACACACGCCAGCTTGTTCCAGTGCATCACGTAGGGCAGCAGCAAGGCATTGCTTACGCCGTGGGCGATGTTGAAACGCCCGCCCAACGGGTAGGCCAACGCATGCACCGCGCCCACGCCGGCATTCCCGAACGCCATCCCGGCCATCAGGCTGGCGGTGGCCATGTCGTCCCGGGCCTCAAGGTTGGCGGGGTTGGCGTAGGCCTTGGGCAACGCCTTGGCAATCAGTTTGATCGCCCCGATGGCCAATGCATCGGTGATCGGCGAGGCATTCAGCGACAGGTAGGATTCGATGGCGTGCACCAATGCGTCCACCCCACTGGCGGCGGTGACGCTGCGGGGGCAAGTCAGGGTCATCTGCGGGCTGATCAGGGCCACGTCCGGCAGCAGGTAATCACTGACGATGCCTTTTTTCAGTTGCGCGACCTTGTCCGACAGAATCGCCACGTTGGTCACCTCCGAACCGGTGCCGGCGGTGGTGGGAATCGCGATCAGCGGCGGGCCTTTGCGCGGCACCTGGTCCACGCCGAACAGGTCGGCCAGGGCGCCATGGTAACCGGCGTAGGCCGCCACGCTCTTGGCGATATCGATGGCACTGCCGCCGCCGACGCCGATCAGGCCGTCATGCCCGCCTTCGCGGTAGACGCGCATGCAGTCCTCGACGATGGCGATTTCCGGGTCGGGCAGCACGCGGTCGAAAATCTCGTAGGTCCGTTCACCCAGGTGTTCCAGCGCCAGCGCCACGGTGCCGGACTTGACCAGTGCCGCATCGGTGACAATCAGCGGGTTGTCGACATCCAGCCGCGTCAGCTCGGCGGCCAGTTGCTCGATGGCGCCTGTGCCGGTGAGCAGTTTGTGGGCGATCTTGAATGAGGAAGTACTCATGTGCGCGGCCTCTTATCAGTTATGGGCTGGCACAAGATTAGCTGACTTGGGCTGGTTGTCTTGCATTCAGCTACTGAATAGACACAAACCCAATGTGGGAGCGGGCTTGCTCGCGAAGGCGGTAGGCCAGTCGATATCTCTGTTGACTGACACACCGCCTTCGCGAGCAAGCCCGCTCCCACATTTTGATCTCTGTTTGGCTTTAGACCTGGGCCGTACGCAGTTTCTCGCTGCGCCCGCGCAGCCATTCCAGGGTCAGCAACAGCACCACCGAGAAGGCAATCAGCAAGGTCGCCGCGGCGGCAATGGTAGGGCTGAGGTTTTCACGGATGCCGCTGAACATCTGCCGTGGCAAGGTTGCCTGCTCGGGCCCGGCGAGGAACAGCGTCACTACCACTTCATCGAACGAGGTGGCAAAGGCGAACAGCGCCCCGGAGATCACCCCCGGGGCAATCAATGGCAAGGTCACCCGACGAAACGCCGTCAGCGGTGACGCGCCCAGGCTGGCCGCCGCCCGCACCAGGTTATGGTTGAACCCCTGCAAGGTCGCCGACACGGTGATGATCACAAACGGCACGCCCAGCACCGCGTGCACCACGATCAGCGAGAAGAAGCTGTTGCCCAGGCCCAGCGGCGCGAAGAACAGGTAACTGGCCACACCGATAATCACCACGGGCACTACCATCGGCGAAATCACCAGGGCCATCACCAGCGCCTTGCCGGGAAAGTGCCCCCGGGTCAGGCCAATCGCCGCCAGCGTGCCGAACACCATCGCCAGCACTGTAGCCGCCGGAGCCACGATGATGCTGTTCTTCAGGGCGCGCATCCATTCCGCCGAACCGAAGAAATCCTGGTACCAGTGCAGCGAGAAACCTTGCAGCGGGTAGACCAGGAAACTTCCACTGTTGAACGACAGCGGGATGATCACCAGCACCGGCAAGATCAGGAACAACAGGATCAGGCCGCAGAGGATCCGCAAGCTGTAGAACCAGACCCGTTCCACGGGCGACATATAAGGGCTCAGCATCGCAACGGTCTCCTTAGCTCAGGCGCAGGCGGCTGGCGCCCACCAGCCAGTTGTAGATCAGGTACAGCACCACGGTGGCCAGCAGCAACAAGCCGCCCAAGGCCGTGGCCATGCCCCAGTTGATGCTGGTGTTGGTGTAGAAGGCCACGAAGTAGCTGACCATCTGGTCGTTCGGGCTGCCCAGCAAGGCCGGGGTGATGTAGTAGCCAATCGCCAAAATGAACACCAACAAGCAGCCGGCACCAACGCCTGCGTAGGTCTGCGGGAAGTACACGCGCCAGAAGCTGGCGAATGGGTGGCAGCCCAGGGAGATTGCCGCCCGCATGTAGGTGGGCGAGATGCCTTTCATCACGCTGTAGATCGGCAAAATCATGAAGGGCAGCAGAATGTGCACCATGGAGATGTAGACGCCGAGCCGGTTGAACACCAGTTCCACCGGTTTATCGATCAGGCCCATGCCCATCAGCGCGCTGTTGATCAAGCCGCCGGACTGCAGCAACACGATCCAGGCCGCCACGCGCACCAGCACCGAGGTCCAGAACGGCAGCAGCACCAGGATCATCAGCAGGTTGCTTTGCCGCGCCGGCAAGTTGGCCAGCAGGTAAGCCAACGGATAGGCCAATAGCAGGCAGCACACGGTGATGACCAGGCCCATCCAGAACGTACGGGCGAAGATATCGAGGTAGATCGCCTGGTCCGGGGTGGCCGGAGCGATTTCGCCGAGGTCGTCGATGCGGTGATCGACGGCGGCCAGCAAGTAGTATGGCGTGAGGCTGCTGGTGTTGCGCCGGATCGCCTGCCAGTACGCCGGGTCGCCCCAGCGTTCGTCGAGGTTTTCCAGCGCTTCTTTATAGGAGGCAGGCGCTTCGGTGAACGGCAGCGCCCGCGCGGTTTTCGTCAGCAGGCTGCGATAGCCCGCCAGCTCCATGTTCAAGCGTTTGGAGAGGTCGCCCAGGGTCGAGTTTTTCCGGGCTTCGCCCAGGTCCTCGCTGATGGCTTGATACACCGGCTCGCCCGGCAAGCCACGACCGTCCCAGGCCGTCACCGCCACCACCGTGCGCGGCAGGCCGCCCACCACTTCCGGGTTGCCGACGCTTTTGTAGAGCAGCGCCACAATCGGTACCAGGAACACCAGCAGCAAAAACACCACCAATGGCGCGATCAGGGCCTGGGCCTTCCAGCGGTTGAGCCGCTCGGCACGCGCCAGGCGCTGTTTCAGGGTGGGGCTGGGAATGGCGAGGGCCATGGCGAACTCCGGATCGTAAAAAAGAATGCAGACCTGTGAAGGCCCACACCTGTGGCGAGGGGGCTTGTCCCCCGTTGGGCTGCGCAGCAGCCCCAGTAAAGCCACTGTGGTTTATTAGACTGACCGCGGTGGCTGGTTTTGGGGCCGCTTCGCAGCCCAACGGGGGACAAGCCCCCTCGCCACAAAAAGCCCATCCACCCTGGGTGCGGTGGTTACTTGGCAGCCCAGGAATTGAAGCGCTGCTCCAGTTGCTCACCGTTATCCGCCCAGAAGCTCACGTCGATCTGCACCTGGTTGGCGATGTTTTCCGGGGTAGTCGGCATATCCTTCAGGATGTCCTTCGCCAGCAACGGCACCGCCTGGGTATTGGCCGGGCCGTAGGCGATGTTTTCCGAATAGGTCTTCTGCTGCTGCGGCTGCACCGAGAAGGCGATGAACTTCTTCGCCGCGTCAGCACGGTCCTTGGCCAGGCCTTTTGGAATGGCCCAGGCGTCGAAATCGTAGATCCCGCCGTTCCACACCACTTTCAAATTGCTTTCTTTCTGCACGGCAGCGATCCGGCCGTTGTAGGCAGAACTCATCACCACGTCGCCAGAAGCGAGGTACTGCGGCGGTTGGGCGCCCGCTTCCCACCACTGGATATACGGCTTGAGCTCATCGAGCTTCTTGAACGCACGGTCCTGGCCATCTTTGCCGGCCAGCACCTTGTACACATCCTTCGGCGCCACACCGTCAGCCATCAAGGCGAATTCCAGGGTGTACTTGGCGCCCTTGCGCAGGCCGCGTTTGCCCGGGAATTTCTTGGTGTCCCAGAAATCGGCCCAGCCGCCTGGCGGTGCTTTCAGTTTGTCGGCGTTGTAGGCCAGCACCGTGGACCACACGAAGAAACCCACGCCGCACGGCTGGATCGCGCCCTTCACGTAGTCGCCCGGGTTGCCGAACAGTTTCGGGTCCAGGGGCTCGAACATGTCTTCGTCACAGCCACGGGACAGTTCCGGCGACTCCACTTCCACCAGGTCCCAGGACACGCTCTTGGTGTCGACCATGGCCTTGACCTTGGCCATTTCACCGTTGTATTCACCGGCGACGATCTTGCCGTTGCCCGCGCTTTCCCACGGTGCATAGAAGGCCTTGACCTGCGCCGCCTTGTTCGCGCCACCAAAGGACACCACCGTCAAATCAGGGCCTGCCATGGCCTGTGTCGCGCCCATCAAGCTCAGAGCCAGGGCGGAATATTTCAGGGATCTCAACATTGTTGTTCTCTCCACGTGCGAGGTTGGTGAAGCAAGGGGGCGATCAATTCGCCTCTAGAAGTGGGTCGAGTGCGCGAACGTGCTCGACTTGCCAGCCAATCGGTACCACGTCGCCGACCGCCAGGGCTGTGTCCAGCTCGGCGATCGGTTGTTTCACAAAAAAATCGGTCTTGCCGCAGACTTCCAGGCGCACCCGCACGTGGTCGCCCAGGTAGATGAACTCGGCCACGCGCCCGGAGAATCGGTTGACGCAGCTTTCACTGGAGCCATTCAGGCTGACGCGCTCGGGGCGCACCGACAGGGTCACCGGGCCGCCGACCTGGCCGACGTTCACCGCCAGCGCCTCGACCTTTTCGCCGCGCGCCAGTTCGACCACGCAGCGGTCGCCGGTGTGGCTGTGCAGGCGGCCATTGAGGCGGTTGTTCTCGCCGATGAAGTTGGCGACGAAGGTGTTTTTCGGTTCTTCGTACAAGGTGCGCGGGGCAGCGATCTGCTGGATCTCGCCCTGGTGGAACACCGCCACACGGTCGGACATGGTCAGTGCTTCGCCCTGGTCGTGGGTCACGTACACCACCGTCACGCCGAGGCGCTGGTGCAGGTGCTTGATCTCCATCTGCATGTGTTCGCGCAGTTGCTTGTCGAGGGCGCCGAGGGGTTCGTCCATCAGCACCAGCTGTGGCTCGAACACCAGCGCCCGGGCCAGGGCCACCCGCTGCTGCTGGCCACCGGAGAGTTGCGCCGGGTAGCGCTGGGCGAAGGCATCGAGCTGGACCATGCTCAGTACACGCTTGACCCGCTCGCTGATGTCGGTCTTGCTCAGGCCGCGTACAGAGAGCGGAAACGCCAGGTTCTCGGAGACGGTCATGTGCGGGAACAGCGCGTAGTTCTGGAACACCATGCCGATGTCGCGCTTGTGGGGCGGAACGTTGTTGATGGAGCGGCCGGCCAGCTGGATCTCGCCGGCGGTGGGGGTTTCGAAGCCGGCGAGCATCATCAGGCTGGTGGTCTTGCCCGAACCGGACGGCCCGAGCAGGGTCAGGAACTCGCCCTTGCGAATCTCCAGGTTGAGGTCTTTGACGATCAGGTTCTCGCCGTCGTAGCTCTTTTGCACGCCACGAAAGCTGACCAGCACATCATTTGAATCCACCTCGCTCATACCCGCACCTTTTTGTTTTGGACTGCCGTGGAACAAGCGTAGTCCCAGGGCAAGGCCGCGCAAATCGGGGGCCCGGAGAGATTGGCATCAGCAGGATGGAAGGTTTGGGGTAGGGATTGCCCTACACGGATGGCGGGGATAGAACAGAGCAGTTACAAACCCCACGCTACGAGCAGCAAGACCGGGCTGCGCGACGCTCGGCAGGTAGTCGCAAACAGGTATGCCGCTATAGGAGTTTGTGCTCCATGGCGTACTTCACCAGTTCCGCCAGGGAGGTGATATTGAGCTTTTGCATCAGGCGCGCCTTGTGGGTACTGATGGTTTTGCTGCTCAACGCCAACTGCTGGGCGATGTCGTTGACGTTGGCGCCCTGGGCCAGGCGCTCGAATACCGAGAACTCGCGCTCCGACAACAACGAGTGCAATGGGCGGGAATCGGTGAGGCCGACTTCGAAGACCATGCGGTCGGCCAGGTCCGGGTCGATGTACCGTCCGCCCGCCGCGACCTTGCGGATCGCGGTCAGCAGCAGCGCCGGGTCGCTGTCCTTGGTGGCATAGCCGGCGGCACCGACCTTCAGCGCACGGGCGGCCATTTGCGCTTCGTCGTGCATCGACAGCACCAGGATCGCCGGGGGATTGTTCAGCGCACGGATCCGCGGGATGGCTTCCAGGCCGTTGACGCCAGGCATCGAGATGTCCAGCAACACCACCTCGCAAGGCACGTGGCGCAGAGTCTCCAGCAACTGCTCGCCATTGCTCGCCTCGCCCACCACCAGCAGGTCCTTGGCCAGGCCGATCAGTTGCTTGATGCCTTCGCGAACGATGGTGTGGTCTTCAGCTACCAGTACACGGATCACTGTGGATGTCCTCTTCTTTTGGTTATCAATCCAGCGGCACCGTCACACTCAGGGTGGTGCCTTCGCCCAATGCGCTGTCCAGGCTCAACTGCCCGCCCATGATCAGCACCCGCTCGCGCATGCCCACCAGGCCAAACGATACAGGGCGCCCGGGAGCCTGGACGAAACCTGCACCGTCGTCGCTGATGGTCAGGCGCAAGTGCGCGCCCTCCACCACCAGCGTCAGCTCGACAGTATGCGCCTGGGCATGGCGCATCACATTGGTCAGTGCCTCTTGCAGGATGCGGAACAGGCCGATGGCCTTGGCGTCGCTCAGCGCCGGCAGATTATCCGGCACCTGCACCAGGCACGGAATCTGCGTCCGGGCCTCGAAACGCCGGGCCTGCCATTCGATCGCCGAGGCAATCCCGGCATCGAGAATCGGCGGACGCAAGGCGGTGGCCACATCGCGCACCAGTTGGAACAGTTGGGCGATCAGGCGCTTCATGCTGTTCAGCCGCTCGTGCAGGCCAGGATCCAGTTGGGCGTAGGTCAGCTCGCACATCGAGGTTTCCAGCTTGAGCACGGTGAGCATCTGTCCCAACTCGTCGTGCACTTCCCGGGCGATGCGGGCCTTCTCTTCCTCGCGCACGGTTTCCAGGTGGGCCGACAATTCCCGCAATTGCGCGCGGGAGGCGTCCAGCTCCAACTCGATGCGCTTGCTCTCGCTGATGTCCCAGACAATTCCGTCCCAAACCACGGCGCCGTCTTCCAGGCGTCGGGTCACGGCCTTGATATCGGCCCAGCGCTGCTCGCCCAGGCGGGTCAGGATGCGGCCCTGCCAGGCCCAGTTGCTCTCCGTCTCGATGGCCTGGTCCTGGGTGCGGTGATAACTGGCGCGGTCGTCGGGATGCACCAGGCTGCGAATGCCCATGGCCGGATGGCTGAGCACTTCCGGCGCGTAACCCACCAGGCCCTCACTGCCCTGGCTGATGTAGGCGAACTCGATCGCCTCGCTGCGCGGCAAGCGCTCCAGGCGAAACACCAGCCCCGGCACATTGGCGGCGATCCCTTGCAGCCGCGCCTCACTTTCCTGCAACGCCGCGAGGGCCCGGCGACGCTCGGTGACATCGTTGAGGTAGACCACCAGGTATTCGCCGTCGGCAAAGCGCAGGAAACTCAGGGACACATCGGCTGGCAATACGCTGCCATCGGCGCGCAGGCAATTGGTGGCAAAACTCTGTGGCCCGTCTTCGCTGGCCCGGGCGCGCTTCCACAGGTTGAGCCAGCGGTCCATGGTCAGCGTCGGGTCGAATTCGATCAGCGGTCGTTCGATCAGGGCGCCGGGGCCGTAGCCGAGCATGGTTTCCGCCGCCTGATTGGCGTAGCGCACATGGCTGTCCCAATTGACCCAGAGGATACCGACGGTGCTTTGGTCGATGGAGAACTGGGTCAGGCGCAAGGCTTCGGCACCCGCGGCGCGGGCGGCGCTTTCTTCGCGGGCGGCCAGCAGATTATGCTCCAGGCCGCGTTGCTGGCGGCGCTGCCAGAACACCACGGCCAGGCTGGCGAGCAATAGCAGGCCCAGCAGCAACGTGAGGTTTTGCCAGAAGCCGGGGGACTCGGTCACCCGTGGGTATTTGGGCTGCAGCCAGCGGCTGTGCAACTGGTCCAGATCACGAGCGGGAATCGCGCGCAAGGCGCTTTGCATGATATCGGCCAGCTCGGGCCAGTCGCGCCGCGTGGCCACCCGCAGCAATTGCGGCAGGCCGATATCGCCGACCACGGCAAGGCCGGCGAACTCGGTTTCGCCCGACAACCGGCTCAATTGCGCCTCATCCACCACCGCATACCGCGCCTGCTGGCTCACCAGCAATTGCAGGGCCTGGCGCTCCATGGGCACGCCTTGCAGGTTGAGGCTCGGGTAGGTGCTGCGCAGGTAATCCGCCACTGCGCTGGGCATGCGCACGGCGACGCGGGATTGGTCGTCGAGTTTCTCCAGGTCGACTGCGGTGCTGCCATCACGAACCCCGACAATGTGCTGGGGCACCCGCATATACGGATCGGAGAACAACCACAGGCGCAGGCCGGCCGGGGTTTGCAGCAGGCCGGGGGCGAGGTCGACCTCGCCGTCACGCACCGCCGCCTCCAGTTGCTCCTGATTGGGAAAGTTGCGCCAGGTCAGTTCGATATTCAGCGCCTTGGCCAACCACTGCATCAATTCGACATTGGCCCCGGACAGCCGCTGCAAGCGCCGATCGTATTGGGCATAAGGCGCCTGTAACACCAGCCCGACCCGCAGGTCGGGATGCTGTTCGAGCCATTCGCGCTGGCCGGCATCGAGCTGCGCCTGATGAGTGGCAGGCGCAGGCACGGCGCCCGCGATCAAGGGAAAGCATATACAGCCGATAACCAGCAGGTAGCGAAAACCCATGATCCACGTCTCATATCACTGACAAATACTGACCAACCCATTAGGCTGCCGGAATCACTTCTGGCCGGAAATCAACGATGCCACTTTCCCACCGCTCGGCACTGCCAGCATTGTGCCTGTCGCTGCTGTTTACCAGCGCCTTTTGTGTCGAGGCCGCCGACACTCCCGCTCCCGCCCCGGAAAAACCGGTGGTGCGCCAGCCCTTGCCGGAGCGCAGCCAGGAAGAAGCCAACGCCCTGGAACGACAAATCCCGCAGCAGGAACAACAACAGTTGCAGGCGGGCAGCGATTCTTTCCTGGCTTTGTGGAAGCCGGCCAACAGCGGTGAGCCTGAAGGCGTGGTGATTATCGTCCCGGGCAACGGCGAAAGTGCTGACTGGCCTCAAGCAATCGCGCCGTTGCGCAAGAAATTGCCGGACGCCTCCTGGGGCACCCTGAGCTTGTCGCTGCCGGACCTGACCCTGGACACCTTGCCACCCCGCGTCATCGAATCGCCCAAGGCGACCGTGGAGACCAGCAGCAAAGACGCCAGCACCGTCGCCAAACCCGTGGAGCAAGCCGCCAGCGCCGAAGCGGAAGGCACTGACCCGGCCGTGGTTCCCGGCACCGATGAACAAGACAAGACCGACACCACGCGAATCTTCGCGCGCATTGACGCCGCCCTCGCCTTCGCCCAGACCCAGAATGCCCGCAGCGTCGTATTGCTCGGCCACGGCACCGGCGCCTGGTGGGCCGCGCGTTACCTGAGTGAAAAACAACCGGCGCAGGTGCAGAAATTTGTCATGGTGGCCGGGCAGACCCCGGCGGGCCGTGCCCCGGACCTGCAACAACTGGCACCGAAACTGAAGCTGGCCACGGCAGATTTTTTCTACCAGGACAACGCCCAGGCACGCAAAGCGGCCCAGGAACGTTCCCAGGCCAGCAAGCGTTTGAAGAATGACAGCTACAAGCAGGTGTCGTTGAAGGCCCTCCCCGATAACAGCCAGGCAGGGCAAGAGCAGCTGTACCGGCGGATTCGCGGGTGGCTGAGCCCGCAAAATCCCGGAGACTGATCGTAAATCTCAAAAACACTGGAGAACAAAATGTGGGAGCGGGCTTGCTCGCGAATGCGGTGAGTCAGTCACTGCATCTGTTACTGATCCACCGCATTCGCGAGCAAGTCGAATCGTCGCACCGCCACTCCCACAGTTGATCCGATTTACGCCATAAAAAAGCAGCGCCTGATAATTCTGTTAGCGAAAGTCTCGCCTTTCGCGAATCAGCGCATAGGCGTTGTGCAGCTCGCGGGTACGTTCGGTCGCCTCCCGCACCTGGGCTGGACTGGCGCCACTGCCGGCAATTTTGTCCGGGTGGTGCCGGCTGAGCAGGCGCCGGTAGGCACGCTTGATCACCGCGGGCTCCGTCGTCGACGTCACCCCCAGAATCCGCAACGCCTCCTGATAAGCCCCGCCACGATTGGCCAACGGCTTGCGCTCCGGCTCATAGTCAGCCGCCAGCGCCTGGATCTGCTGGACCGTCCAACCCAGCCATTTGCCCCATTGTTCAATCAACTCGCGCTCGGCCGTACTGGCCTTGCCGTCCGCCCAGGCCATGCGCCAACAGGCACGCAGCACACCTTCCGCCGCATGGGGCTGGGCCTTGAGCACGCCCAGGTAACTGCGTACCCGGTCCGAGCCGGACTTGCCGCGATTGAACGCGGCAATCGCACGGCGCTGGGCCGGCTCGGCCATGTCCAGCGAGCGCATTTCCTGGCGGGCCTGCTGGATATGCCCGTCCACCACCCGGCCGTTGCTCTTGGCCAGGCGACCGAGCAACACGAACAGCAGTTCGTCATTGCGCAACGCCGGCCGGCCGCCAAGGCGCTCGCGTAACTGGGCCCAGCTTTGCAGTTCCAGGCGCCGGTCCAGCGCCTGGCCCAGCAGTGCGCCCAACATGGCCCCCGGAATGCTGGCAATGGCAAAGCCCGCCCCGGCTCCAATCAGAGTCCCTGGCCACAACATCCTAGTGCCCCGCTGTCAGCAGGGTTTCGACTTGCGCCAGACGCTCCAGCGTCCCGACATCGATCCAGCGTCCGTTCATGTGTTCCCCCGTCACCAACCCTTTCGCCATGGCGTCACGCAACAGCGGCGCCAGCTTGAAGGCACCCGCACTGCAACCCGCGAACAGCTGGGGGTGGAGTACGGAAATGCCACTGAAGGTCAGGTTATCGGCACCGGCGGCGGCATCATGAAGCGCGCCGTCCTTCAGGTAGAAATCACCACCGGACGGATGGTGCGGCGGGTTGTCGACCATCACCAGGTGGGCCAGCCCATCCAGTGGCTGGTGGAGGCTGGCGAAGTCGTAGTCGGTCCAGATGTCGCCATTGACCACCAGGAACGGTTCGTCCCCCAGCAGCGGCAAGGCCTTGAAGATCCCGCCGCCGGTCTCCAGCGGCTCGCCTTCGGCCGAGTACTGGATGCGTACGCCGTACTGCGAGCCATCGCCCAGATAGCCTTCGATCTGCTGGCCAAGCCACGCATGGTTGATGACGATCTCGGTAAAGCCCGCTTTCGCCAGCGCCTCGAGGTGGTACTCGATCAGGCGCTTGCCGCCGGCCTGGATCAGCGGCTTGGGCGTGTGCAAGGTCAGCGGGCGCATCCGCTCACCTTTGCCGGCGGCCAGGATCATGGCCTTCATACCACCGCCTCGACGCGCAGGCTCGCCAGCAATTCACCCAGTTCGCTCAACTCTGGCCGGTCCGCGAGCACCGCCTCTATATAAGCGAAGAAGCGCGGCACGTCCGCCAGGTAGCGCGGCTTGCCATCGCGGTGGCAGATGCGCGCAAAGATGCCGATCACCTTGAGGTGACGCTGCACGCCCATCAGGTCGCTGGCCCGCAGGAACTCCTCGAAGTCCGCCTGCACCGGGATACCCAGCGCGCCGGCGCGCTGCCAGTAACCGCGCTGCCATTCCCGCACGCGGGCCTGCGGCCAACTGAGGAAGGCGTCCTTGAACAGGCACGTGATGTCGTAGGTCACCGGGCCGTAGACCGCATCCTGGAAGTCCAGCACGCCGGGATTCGGCTCGCTGATCATCAGATTGCGCGGCATATAGTCGCGATGCACCAGGACCTTGGGCTGGGCCAGGGCGCTGTCAATCAGGTGTTCGCTGACGCGTTGCCACAGGCCAAGCTGCCGGGCGTCAAACTCGATGCCCAGCTCCCGGCGAACGTACCATTCAGGAAACAATTCCAGCTCCCGACGCAACAGCGCGACGTCATAACTGGGCAACGGGGCTTCCATCGGCAATTGCTGGAAAGCCAGCAATGCGTCGATGGCATCGGCGAACAATTGATCGGCATTTTCAGCCGTAATCACGTCCAGATAGGTTTTTTTCCCCAGGTCGTTCAGCAAAAGAAAGCCGCGAAGCAGATCTTGCGCATAAATTTTCGGAACATTTATTCCCGATTGACCGAGTAAATGAGCGATATCGACGAAAGGTTTGCAGTTTTCCTGGGGGGGTGGAGCGTCCATCACGACAAAACTGCGACCTCCTCCCTCCCACCGGAAGTAACGCCTGAAACTCGCGTCACTGCTGGCCGCAGTCAACGTGGCCGGGGGTACGACACCCCAGCCCTGGGTGGTAAAGAGGCCTGGCAATTGCTCATCAAGCCAGACTTTCAGCTGTTGCAAACGTAGATCTTGGTCGGGCATTACAAGGGTCTCCGACGGCGCTAGCCGTCAAGCGGGTCATGCTTTATTATCACGCATCTTTTTCAGACCATCGAGAGGCGTGCGGCCCACACCGCGGGCAGATGGCACGCAGGAAGCCCGGACTAATAAGATGGCATTGAAATCCCCCGCGTTTCGTAGAAAATTTCCGTTGCTGGTAACCGGCAGTCTGCTGGCCATGCAACCTTTCGCCACCTCATTCGTGGTCGCCGCGGAACAGTATGACTGCTCAGTCTCTGCTTCGGGTGCCTGGGATTGCGCGCCGAAAACGGCCGCAGCCCCGCTGCCACCGCGCCCGGTGCATGACGGCAGTGCCGTCAGCTCTGCCAGTGGCACGCCGCAAGGCGAGTCCGGCGGCACCGCCGAGGCCGTGCCGCAGACCGCTCTGGTCACCGAAGCCAAGGGCCGCGGCCTGCGTTCGCGCAGCGCCGACTACAGCCACCTGGACTGGGTCCCTCGCGAGAAGCTCACCGCCGCACAACTGGCCGAAACCGGCCCGTACTGCTCCGGCGCGTACATCGAGCCGATCCGTCCTGGCATGAACGACAAGACGAACAAGAGCGACGCGCCGACCTTCATCGGCGCCAAGGTCTCTCGTTACGAGCAGGAACAACAAGTTGCTTCCCTGGCCGGTGACGTCGTCATGCGCCAGGGCAGCATGCAGGTCGAGGCCGACGAGGCCAACCTGTACCAGGCCGAGAACCGTGGCGAGCTGAACGGCAACGTCCGTCTGCGCGACAACGGTGCCCTGCTGGTGGGCGACCACGCTGAAGTCCAGCTGGACACCGGCGCCGCCAAGGTCGACAACGCCGAATACGTGATGCACAAATCGCGCATCCGCGGTAACGCCCTGTACGCCAAGCGTGCCGAGAACGCGATCATCCGTCTCAAGGACGGTACGTACACCACCTGCGAGCCGAACAGCAACGCCTGGCAGCTCAAGGGCAACAACATCACGCTCAACCCGGCCACCGGTTTCGGTACCGCGACCAACGTGACGTTGCGGGTCAAGGACATTCCGATCCTTTACACCCCGTACATCTACTTCCCGATCGACAACCGTCGTCAATCCGGCTTCCTGCCGCCGAGCTTCAGCACCGGTGGCGAGACTGGCTTCACGTTGGTTACGCCGTACTACTTCAACCTGGCGCCAAACTACGACGCCACGTTGTACCCGCAATACATGACCAAGCGCGGCCTGTTGATGGAAGGCGAATTCCGCTACCTCACCAAGTCCAGTGAAGGCCAGTTCGGCGGCGCGTACCTGAACGACGACAGCAGCGAGCGTAAAGGCCAGACCGACTACGAAAAAGATCGCTACATGATCAACTGGCAGCACAAGGGCGGGCTGGACTCGCGTGTACTGACCCAGGTCGACTACACCAACATCAGCGACCCTTATTACTTCCAGGATCTGAAGTCCTATCAGGAAGGGATCAAGAGCCAGGACTACGTGAACCAGCAAGGTTCGGTGACCTATCGCGGTGATACCTTCCAGGCAAAACTGAACCTGCAGGCGTACCAGCTGGCAACGATCTCCCAGATCACGCCGTATGACCGCTTGCCACAGATCACCTTCAACGGCACGCTGCCGTACCATCCAGGCGGGGTGAACTTCACCTACGAGACCGAAGCAGTACGCTTTGATCGGGACTTGGAGAACGGAAGCTTCACGGATGAAAACGGGCTCGTATCGCCGCGGCTCGACACCTACGTAACCGGCCTGACCCGCGCAAACGGTACTCGCCTGAACGTTGCGCCGGCAGTCGACTACCCGATGAACTGGACCTACGGTTTTATTACGCCAAAGTTGAAGTACGTCTATACCAAGTACGATCTTGATTTGGACAGCATCGGCAAGAACCAGATTATCGCAGCGCAAGCCGCGTCAACTGCAGCCAACCCTTATGCCGGTGGCACCTTCAAAAGCTCGCAAGACCGTGCAATTCCGATTGCCAGCATCGACAGCGGCCTGTACTTCGACCGCAACACCAACTTGTTCGGCAAAGACTACCGTCAAACTCTGGAGCCTCGTGCGTACTACCTGTATGTACCGAACAAGGACCAGGGCGATATCCCGGTATTCGACAGCGGTGAGTACTCGTTCAGCTACGCGTCGCTGTTCCGTGACAACCGCTTCAGCGGTACTGACCGCATCGGCGACGAGAACAAACTGTCCCTGGGCGTGACAAGCCGCTGGATCGAAGAAAACGGCTTCGAACGCCAACGCGTCAGCATCGGCGAGGCCGTGTACTTCAAGAACCGCGAAGTTCAACTGCCGGGCATCCTGGCCGCGGACCGTGCGGACGCACAGTCTGATGTTTCGCCAATCGCCCTGGACTACGAGTTCCGCTTCAACCGTGACTGGCGCGCCACTGCCGATTACAACTGGGACCCGGAAAGCCACAGCCCACGCTCCGGCAGCGCGATGTTCCACTATCAGCCGGAAGACAACCCGAACAAGGTTATCAACGTCGGCTACCGCTATCGCAACGACCAGGTGGTGTACAACCAGCTGACCGGCAAATGGCAGTTTGGTGGCGACTACGGGCAGCCAGGCGACCCGAACTTCGTGAAGGATTACTACAAAATCCAGCAACACGACTTCTCGATGATGTGGCCGATCGTTCCGCAGTGGAACCTGATCACCCGCTGGCAGTATGACTATGCCCGCAACCGTACCCTGGAGGCCTTCGGTGGTTTCGAGTACGACAACTGCTGCTGGAAACTGCGCGTCATCAACCGTTACTGGGTTTCCAACGACGAATACAGCCAGATCGCCCCGCTGAACGAAAAGGGTGACCACGGGCTCTTCTTCCAAGTTGTCCTCAAAGGACTCGGCGGCCTGACCGGCGCCAAGGTAGAGAGCTTCCTCGACAAAGGCATTGAAGGTTATCGTGAACGTGAAGACCAAGCTTTCTGATTGTCTGCGCCCGCTGATGCTGGGCGCGCTGTTCCTGGGTACCGCCGCAGCTCACGCTGCGGTTCAACCGCTGGACAAGGTAGTGGCCATCGTCGATAACGACGTGATCATGCAGAGCCAACTGGACCAACGGGTCAAGGAAGTTCAGCAAACCATCGCCAAGCGTGGCGGCGGCGTACCGCCGACCAGCGTGCTGGACCAGCAGGTGCTCGAGCGCCTGATCGTTGAAAACCTGCAACTGCAGATCGGCGATCGCTCCGGTATCCGTATCAGCGACGAAGAATTGAACCAGGCTGTCGGCACCATCGCCCAGCGCAACAACATGAGTGTTGATCAGTTCCGCGCAGCCCTGGCTCACGACGGCCTGTCCTATGAGGACGCCCGTGACCAGATTCGCCGGGAAATGATCATCAGCCGTGTACGTCAGCGTCGCGTGGCCGAACGGATTCAGGTGTCCGAGCAGGAAGTGAAGAACTTCCTCGCCTCCGACCTTGGCAAGATGCAGCTTTCCGAAGAACTGCACCTGGCCAACATCCTGGTGCCTACGCCCGACAGCGCCAACGCTGAACAGCTCAATGCTGCCGCAGCGAAAACCCAGGCTATCTATGACCGTCTCAAGCAAGGTGCCGACTTTGCCCAGATGGCCATTGCCCAGTCCGGCAGCGACAACGCCCTCGAAGGCGGTGACATGGGCTGGCGTAAAGCCGCGCAACTGCCACCACCGTTCGACCGCGAGCTGAGCGCCATGGAAGTTGGTGGCATCACCCAGCCTGCCCGTACGCCAGGCGGTTTCATCATCCTCAAGTTGCTCGGCAAGCGCGGTGGCGAAGAAGCGCAGATGAAGGACGAAGTTCACGTTCGTCACATCCTGGTCAAGCCAAGTGAGATCCGTACCGAAGCCCAAACCAAGGAACTGGCCCAGAAGCTCTATGACCGCATCGAAGCGGGCGAAGACTTCGGCGAATTGGCGAAGAGCTATTCCGAAGACCCGGGTTCGGCGCTTAACGGCGGCGATCTGAACTGGATCGATCCGAAGGCACTGGTTCCAGAGTTCCAGGACGTCATGGCCAAGACCCCGCAAGGCGTTCTGTCCAAGCCGTTCAAGACCCAATACGGCTGGCATGTGCTGGAAGTCCTTGGCCGTCGCGCCACTGACAACACCACCCAGGCCCGCGAGCAGCAAGCCCTGACCGTACTGCGTAACCGCAAATACGACGAAGAGCTGCAAACCTGGTTGCGTCAGATCCGTGACGAAGCCTACGTAGAGAACAAGCTTCCTGGTGCCGACCAAACAGGCACCGACCAGGCAGCCCAGTGATACCCAAGCGTTTCGCACTGACACCCGGCGAGCCGGCCGGCATTGGTCCTGACCTGTGCCTGCTGCTCGCCTCGCACCCCCAGCCACACCCCCTGATTGCCATTACCAGCCGCGACCTGCTCATTGAGCGGGCCGCGCAGCTGGGTGTGGTTGTCGATCTGCTGCCGGTGGGCCCGGGCAACTGGCCTGATCTGCCGGCACCGGCCAACAGCCTGTACGTATGGGATACCCCGCTGGCGACCAAGGTCGTGGCCGGGCAACTGGACAAGGCCAACGCTGCCTTCGTCCTGGAAACCCTGACCCGTGCCGGCCAGGGCTGCATCGACGGGGATTTTGCCGGGATGATCACCGCCCCGGTACACAAGGGTGTGATCAACGAATCAGGCATCGCCTTTTCCGGTCATACCGAATTCCTCGCTGAGCTGACCCATACCGAACAAGTGGTGATGATGCTGGCAACGGGCGACCTGCGGGTGGCGCTGGTGACCACTCACCTGCCCCTGCGCGAGATTGCCGACGCCATTACCCCCGAGCGACTGGAGCGTGTGACACGCATCCTGCACGCCGACCTGCAACAGAAATTCGGCATCGCCCAACCACGCATCCTGGTCTGTGGGCTCAACCCCCACGCCGGTGAAGGTGGCCACCTGGGCCATGAAGAAATCGACATCATCGAACCAACCCTGGAGCGTCTGCGCCTTGAAGGCATGGACCTGCGCGGCCCATTGCCTGCCGACACTCTGTTTACCCCCAAATATCTGGAGCACTGCGACGCAGTGCTGGCGATGTACCATGACCAGGGCCTGCCCGTGCTGAAGTACAAAGGCTTTGGCGCCGCGGTCAATGTGACACTGGGCCTGCCGATCATCCGCACCTCCGTCGACCATGGCACCGCCCTGGACCTCGCAGGCAGCGGCAAGATCGATACCGGCAGCCTGCACGTGGCCCTGGAAACCGCCTATCAGATGGCCGAGACCCGTATATGACCGAGCATTACCAACACCGGGCGCGCAAGCGTTTCGGGCAAAACTTCCTGCACGACGCTGGCGTGATCGATCGCATCCTGCGTTCCATCCATGCCAAGCCCGAAGACCGCCTGCTGGAAATCGGCCCGGGCCAGGGCGCCCTGACCCAAGGCCTGCTGAAAAGCGGCGGCCAACTGGACGTGGTTGAGTTGGACAAGGACCTGATCCCGATCCTCAACCAGCAGTTCGCCGGCATGCCCAATTTCAACCTGCACCAGGGTGATGCGCTGAAGTTCGACTTCACCAGCCTCAATGCAGCGCCCAACAGCCTGCGGGTGGTCGGCAACCTGCCGTACAACATCTCCACCCCGCTGATTTTCCACCTGCTGAACAACGCCGGCATCATCCGCGACATGCACTTCATGCTGCAAAAGGAAGTGGTCGAGCGCCTGGCAGCGGGTCCTGGAGGCGGTGACTGGGGTCGCCTGTCGATCATGGTTCAGTACCATTGCCGCGTAGAGCACCTGTTCAACGTCGGACCTGGCGCGTTCAACCCCCCGCCGAAAGTCGACTCCGCCATCGTGCGCCTGGTGCCTCACGCGGTGTTGCCACACCCGGCCAAAGATCACAAGTTGCTGGAGCGCGTGGTGCGCGAAGCCTTCAACCAGCGCCGCAAGACCTTGCGCAATACGCTGAAGGCTTTGCTCAGCAACGCTGAAATCGAGGCCGCCGGCGTCGACGGCAGCCTGCGCCCCGAGCAGTTGGACCTGGCCGCCTTCGTGCGCCTGGCTGACCAGCTCGCCATTCAGCCTGCGCCAGTGGCTGAATAAATAGTAGGAGCCGGCTTGCCGGCGATGGCGCACTCACGATCGCCATCGCTGGCAAGCCAGCGCCTACGGGCCTAGACTGACCGGCATCCGCTGTTCCCCCGCTTTTGCTTTTAAGGCCTCTTGCATGTCCGATCCTCGTTATCAGATCGACGTCAGCGTCGTCACCCGCTTTCTGGCGGAACAATCGCAACCCGAGCAGAACCGCTTTGCGTTCGCCTACACCATTACCGTGCAAAACAACGGCGAGCTGCCTGCCAAGCTGCTGTCGCGCCACTGGGTCATCACCGACGGTGACGGCCAGGTCGAGGAAGTCCGCGGCGCCGGCGTGGTCGGCCAACAACCGCTGATCGCCCCAGGCAAGAGCCACACCTACAGCAGCGGCACTGTGATGACCTCCCGTGTCGGCAACATGCAAGGCAGCTACCAGATGCTCGCCGACGACGGCAAACACTTCGACGCCATCATCGCCCCGTTCCGCCTCGCGGTGCCTGGAGCCCTGCACTGATGGCGACGTATGCCGTCGGCGACCTGCAAGGCTGCCTGGAACCGCTCAAGTGCCTGCTCGAGCGTGTGGCCTTCGACCCGGCCAAGGATCGCCTGTGGCTGGTGGGCGACCTGGTCAACCGTGGCCCGCAATCCCTGGAAACCCTGCGCTTCCTTTATGGCATGCGCGACTCCCTGGTGTGCGTACTGGGCAACCATGACCTGCACTTGCTGGCCGCCGGCAATAACATCGAGCGCCTGAAAAAGGGCGATACCCTGCGGGAAATCCTCGAAGCGCCGGATCGCACCGAGCTGCTTGACTGGCTGCGCCGGCAAAAACTCATGCACTACGACGAGAGCCGCGACACCGCCTTGGTGCATGCCGGCATTCCACCCCAGTGGACGCTGAAGAAAGCCCTCAAGTGCGCGAGTGAAGTCGAAGCAGCCCTGGCCGATGACAACCTGTACACCGCTTACCTGGATGGCATGTACGGCAACGAACCCGTTAAGTGGGACAACGAACTGACCGGCGTCGCGCGGCTGCGGGTGATCACCAACTACTTCACCCGCATGCGTTTCTGCACCGCCGAAGGCAAGCTGGACCTCAAGAGCAAGGAAGGCGCCGACACCGCCCTCCCCGGCTACAAGCCCTGGTTCGCCCACAAGGAGCGCAAGACCCGTGAAACGAAGATCATCTTCGGCCACTGGGCAGCCCTGGAAGGCAAGTGTGATGAACCTGGCGTGTTCGCCCTCGACACCGGCTGCGTATGGGGCGGCGCCATGACCCTGATGAACATCGACACCGGCGAGCGCTCAAGCTGCCAGTGCGACTCCCCCGTTCCCGAACAACTGCAGGCCGCGGCAAAGCGCTGAGCCGCGCTTTCATACAGGCCAAAGGAGCCCGCCATGACTGAATTCAAACGTATCCCTCCCGAGCAAGCCCAAGCCCTGCGCGAGCAAGGCGCGGTGGTTGTAGACATCCGCGACCAGCCGACCTACATCGCCGGCCATATCAGTGGCGCCCAGCACCTGGACAACCACAACATCGCCGACTTCATCCGCGCCGCCGACCTCGACGCGCCGGTCATCGTCGCGTGCTACCACGGCAACTCCAGCCAAAGCGCCGCCGCCTACCTGGTGAGCCAGGGCTTCTCCGACGTCTATAGCCTCGACGGTGGCTTTGAGCTATGGCGTGCGACCTATCCTGCAGAAATTGCCGCAGGCGACGCGCAATAATTTTTTTCAAACCCCGCTATCCCGCGTGACGCTTGGCCTCGCGCCGTTTCTGACGAACGGCGCGGCCAAACTAATTTCGTATCGCGCCTTGACCTCCCCGATTCCGAACTATCCTTAAGCGCAGGCCATCCAAAACAGGGGAGAGCCGGTACACCGGCGTGCGGGTCATCGGTAGCGTTTCAGGGTGTTCTGGGGGGAAAACGGCCATTGGTGTCCACCAATGGCTGCCAGCATCGACTGATTGATCCGGCGTCGGCTCCACGTATCGAGCGAGGTGACGACGTCATGAGTATTTTTAGCCACTTCCAACAACGCTTCGAGTCCACCCGCCAGGAAGAGCTCTCGCTTCAGGAGTATCTCGAACTGTGCAAAAAGGACCGCAGCGCCTACGCGTCTGCCGCTGAACGCCTGCTGTTGGCGATCGGCGAGCCGGAGTTGGTGGACACCGCAGCCAATTCGCGCTTGTCGCGGATTTTCTCGAACAAGGTGATCCGTCGCTACCCGGCCTTTGAAGACTTCCACGGTATGGAAGAATGCATTGACCAGATCGTCTCGTATTTCCGCCATGCCGCCCAAGGCCTGGAAGAGAAGAAACAGATCCTCTACCTGCTCGGCCCCGTCGGCGGCGGTAAGTCGTCCCTGGCCGAGAAGCTCAAACAACTGATCGAGAAGGTGCCGTTCTACGCCATCAAGGGCTCGCCGGTGTTCGAGTCGCCCCTGGGGCTGTTCAACGCCACGGAAGATGGCGCGATCCTCGAAGAAGACTTCGGCATTCCACGGCGCTATCTCAATACCATCATGTCGCCCTGGGCGACCAAGCGCCTGGCCGAGTTCGGCGGCGACATCAGCCAGTTCCGGGTGGTGAAGCTCTATCCCTCGATCCTCAACCAGATTGCCGTGGCCAAGACCGAACCGGGTGACGAGAACAACCAGGACATCTCGGCACTGGTGGGCAAGGTCGATATCCGCAAACTCGAAGAATTCCCGCAGAACGACGCCGATGCCTACAGCTACTCGGGCGCACTGTGCCGGGCCAACCAGGGTCTGATGGAGTTCGTGGAGATGTTCAAGGCACCGATCAAGGTGCTGCACCCACTGCTCACCGCGACACAGGAAGGTAACTACAACAGTACCGAAGGCCTGGGGGCGATTCCGTTTACCGGGATCCTGCTGGCCCACTCCAACGAATCGGAATGGCACACCTTCCGCAACAACAAGAACAACGAAGCCTTCATCGACCGGATCTACATCGTCAAGGTGCCTTACTGCCTGCGGGTCAGCGATGAAATCAAGATTTACGACAAGCTGCTGTTCAACAGCTCCCTGGCCAAGGCCCATTGCGCGCCTGACACCCTGAAGATGCTGGCCCAGTTCACCGTGTTGTCGCGCCTCAAGGAGCCGGAAAACTCCAACATCTACTCGAAGATGCGGGTGTATGACGGCGAAAACCTCAAGGACACCGATCCGAAGGCCAAGTCGATCCAGGAATACCGCGACACCGCCGGCGTGGATGAGGGCATGAACGGCCTGTCGACACGTTTTGCGTTCAAGATCCTGTCCAAGGTCTTCAACTTCGACCCGCACGAAATCGCCGCCAACCCGGTGCACCTGCTCTACGTGCTGGAACAGCAGATCGAACAGGAACAATTCCAGGCTGAAACCCGCGAGCGCTATCTGCGCTTCCTCAAGGAATACCTGGCACCGCGCTACATCGAGTTCATCGGCAAGGAAATCCAGACCGCGTACCTGGAGTCCTACAGCGAATACGGCCAGAACATCTTCGACCGCTATGTGCTGTACGCAGACTTCTGGATCCAGGACCAGGAATACCGCGACCCGGAAACCGGCGAGATTCTCAACCGCGTAGCCCTCAACGAGGAACTGGAAAAGATCGAAAAACCCGCCGGCATCAGCAATCCGAAGGATTTCCGCAACGAAATCGTCAACTTCGTGCTGCGCGCCCGGGCCAACAACAACGGCAAGAACCCTACCTGGCTCAGCTACGAGAAGCTGCGGGTGGTCATCGAGAAGAAAATGTTCTCCAACACCGAGGATCTGCTGCCGGTCATCAGCTTCAACGCCAAGGCCAGCAAGGAGGATCAGCAAAAACACAACGACTTCGTCACTCGCATGGTCGAGCGTGGCTACACCGACAAACAGGTACGACTGCTCTCCGAGTGGTACTTGCGGGTCCGCAAATCGCAGTAAGGCAGCGACAAGCGTGCAATGCCAGGCTCCCGGTACGCCGGACAGCCTGGCAATCGACCGCTTGTCTTTAAGCTTCCAGCTTGCCGCTTGAAGCTTGTAACTTGAAGCTGCCCGGAGGGCTCCTGCATGAGCTATGTGATCGACCGACGTCTCAATGGCAAGAACAAGAGCACGGTAAACCGCCAGCGGTTCCTGCGGCGTTACCGTGACCACATCAAAAAGGCCGTCGAAGAGGCCGTCAGCCGCCGTTCCATCACCGATATGGAGCATGGCGAACAGATCAGCATCCCCGGACGCGACATCGATGAACCGGTGCTGCACCACGGCCGGGGCGGCAAACAGACCGTCGTGCATCCCGGCAACAAGGAATTCACCAGCGGCGAACATATCCAGCGGCCCCAGGGCGGCGCGGGCGGCAAAGGCCCGGGCAAGGCCGGTAACTCCGGCGAAGGCATGGATGAGTTCGTGTTCCAGATCACCCAGGAAGAGTTCCTGGAGTTCATGTTCGAAGACCTGGAACTGCCCAACCTGGTCAAACGCAACCTGACCGGTACCGACACCTTCAAGACCGTGCGTGCCGGGATCAGCAATGAAGGCAACCCGTCACGGATCAACATCATCCGTACCCTGCGCTCGGCCCATGCGCGACGTATCGCCTTGTCTGGCAGCAGCCGGGCAAAACTGCGGGATGCCAAGGCGGAACTGGAACGCCTGAAACGCGAAGAGCCGGACAACTTCGGCGATATCCAGGAAATTGAAGCCGAAATCGCCAAACTCAGCGCGCGAATCCATCGCGTGCCGTTTCTCGACACCTTCGACCTGAAGTACAACCTGCTGGTCAAGCAACCCAATCCCAGTTCCAAAGCGGTGATGTTCTGCCTGATGGACGTGTCCGGCTCCATGACCCAGGCGACCAAGGACATCGCCAAGCGCTTCTTCATCCTGCTGTACCTGTTTCTCAAGCGTAACTACGACAAGATCGATGTGGTGTTCATCCGCCATCACACCAGCGCCAGGGAAGTCGACGAGGAGGAATTCTTCTACTCGCGGGAAACCGGCGGCACCATAGTCTCCAGCGCCTTGAAGCTGATGCAGGAAATCATGGCCGAACGCTATCCGGCCAACGAGTGGAACATCTACGCCGCCCAGGCTTCCGACGGCGACAACTGGAACGACGACTCGCCGATCTGCCGCGACATCCTGATCAACCAGATCATGCCGTTCGTGCAGTACTACACCTACGTCGAAATCACCCCGCGCGAGCATCAGGCCCTGTGGTTCGAATACGAACGCATCAGCGAAGCCTTCGCTGACACCTTCGCCCAGCAACAATTGGTCTCGGCCGGCGATATCTATCCGGTCTTCCGTGAACTCTTCCAGCGCAGGTTAGTGACATGACCGCCAAAGAGCATAAGCGCCAACCCATATCCACGGGGTCCGAATGGACCTTCGAACTCATCCAGGCCTATGACCGGGAAATCAGCCGCATCGCGGCGGGTTATGCCCTGGATACCTACCCCAACCAGATCGAAGTGATCACCGCCGAACAGATGATGGATGCCTATGCGTCCGTGGGCATGCCCCTGGGCTATCACCACTGGTCCTACGGCAAACACTTCCTCAGCACTGAAAAGTCCTACACCCGCGGCCAGATGGGCCTGGCCTACGAAATCGTCATCAACTCCGACCCGTGCATCGCCTACCTGATGGAAGAAAACACCATCTGCATGCAGGCACTGGTGGTGGCCCACGCGTGCTACGGGCATAACAGCTTCTTCAAGGGTAACTACCTGTTCCGCACCTGGACCGATGCCAGCTCGATCATCGATTACCTGGTATTTGCCAAGCAGTACATCATGCAGTGTGAGGAGCGCCACGGCATCGACGCGGTGGAAGACCTGCTGGACTCCTGCCATGCCCTGATGAACTACGGCGTCGACCGCTACAAACGCCCGTATCCGATTTCCGCCGAAGAAGAACGGCTGCGCCAGAAGGACCGTGAAGAGCATCTGCAAAAGCAGATCAACGACCTGTGGCGCACCATTCCCAAACGCGCCGGCAAGAACAACGACAAGGACAATGCGCGCTTCCCCGCCGAACCTCAGGAAAACATCCTGTATTTCATCGAAAAGCACGCGCCGTTGCTGGAGCCCTGGCAGCGGGAAATCGTGCGGATCGTGCGCAAGATCGCCCAGTATTTCTACCCACAACGCCAGACCCAGGTGATGAACGAAGGCTGGGCCACGTTCTGGCACTACACCCTGATGAACGACCTGTATGACGAAGGCCTGGTCACCGACGGTTTCATGATGGAGTTTCTGACGTCCCACACCAGCGTGGTCTTCCAGCCGGGCTTCGACAGCCCCTACTACAGCGGTATCAACCCGTATGCATTGGGCTTTGCGATGTACCGCGATATCCGGCGCATGTGCGAGCACCCCACCGAAGAAGACCGCCGCTGGTTCCCGGAGATTGCCGGCAGCGATTGGTTGTCGACCATCAAGTTCGCCATGAGCAGCTTCAAGGATGAGAGCTTCATCCTGCAGTACCTGTCCCCCCAGGTGATTCGAGACCTCAAGCTGTTCAGCATCATGGACGACGACCTCAAGGACGATCTGCTGGTGCCCGCCATTCATGACGAGCCGGGCTATCGCACCATCCGCGAAACCCTCGCGGCGCAGTACAACCTGGGCAACCGCGAACCCAATGTGCAGATCTACAGCATCGACGTACGCGGCGACCGCTCGCTGACCCTGCGCCACCAGCAGCACGACCGCAAACCGCTGGGAGAGTCCACTGAGGAGGTTCTCAAGCACCTGCACCGGCTGTGGGGGTTCGATATCCACCTGGAGACGCTGCAAGGCGACCAGGTGATGAAAACCCACCATGTTCCGCCCCGCAACGAACACGGCGATAACGATTACGGCCGCCTGGACCTGGCAGTCGTGCATCTGTGAAACGGCAAAGCCTCCATTGGCGGGCCGCAGGCGTTATCCTGTGCCGCTAATGGAGGCTTTTTCATGCAAATCTACAAAGTCGGTGGTGCGGTACGTGATCGCCTGCTGGGCATCCCCGTTACCGATATCGACCGTGTCGTAGTCGGCGCTACCACTGAAGAAATGCTCGCCCTGGGCTACAAGCCTGTGGGTTCGGACTTCCCGGTATTTCTTGACCCGAAAAATGGTGACGAGTACGCCCTCGCCCGCACGGAGCGCAAGAGCGGCCGGGGTTATGGCGGCTTTGTGTTTCACGCCAGCCCCGACGTTACCCTGGAAGAAGACCTGATCCGCCGCGACCTGACCATCAACGCCATGGCCGAGGATGACGCGGGCAACCTGACCGACCCTTATCACGGCCAGCAGGATCTGGACGCACGCATTCTGCGTCACGTTTCCCCGGCGTTTGCCGAAGATCCACTGCGTGTCCTGCGCGTTGCCCGCTTTGCTGCGCGCTATGCCGGCCTCGGCTTTACGGTAGCGCCCGAAACCCTGGAACTGATGCGCGAACTCAGCGCGTCGGGCGAACTGGAAGCCTTGACGCCCGAACGCAGCTGGAAGGAGATTTCCCGCGCATTGATGGAAAACCAGCCACAGGTGTTTACCCAGGTGCTGCGCGATTGCGGCGCCCTGAAAACCCTGATGCCGGAAATCGACGCACTGTTTGGCGTGCCGCAACCCGAGGCCCATCACCCCGAAATCGATACCGGCGTGCACACATTGAGCGTGCTGGAACAGGCGGCCATCCATGCCCAACCGTTGACCGTCCGCTGGGCCTGCCTGCTGCACGATCTGGGCAAGGGCCTCACGCCTGTGGATAAGTTGCCGCAGCACATCGCTCATGAGCAACGCGGCGTGAAGCTGATCAAGGCGATGAACGAACGCTTCAAGGTGCCAAGGGATTGCCAGGAGTTGGCGTTGCTGGTGGGCGAATATCACACCCATGGCCACCGCGCACTGGAGCTGAGGCCCTCGACATTGCTGGAGTTGCTGCAAAGCTTCGACGTTTACCGTCGCCCGCAACGCTTTGAAGAGTTTGTAGTGGCATGCGAGATGGACGCCCGCGGGCGCAAGGGCCTTGAGCAGAGAAGTTATCCACAAGCCGATTATTTGCGCGGTGCGGCGCTGGCGGCCAGAGGTGTGGCCGTCGCACCGCTACTGGAACAAGGCTTCAAAGGCCCCGAACTGGGCGAAGCGCTGAAACGCGAACGGCTCAAGGCGCTAAAAGCCTACAAGAGCGAGTCCGGCGTCAACGGCTGATCCCGCCATTCGAACGCGACCGGCGCCAGTACCTGGTCAATGTGTGCATCCTGCCACAGCGCGGCAAATGACTTGCCCACCTCAGGATGCACACGCTGCGGCGCCATCAACGACAGCGGCCACAGCACAAACGCGTTCTTCAGGATTTCGGCCCGGGGCAGGATCAGGCCATCGAAGTTACCCACCAGCTCGCCATACAGCAGCACGTCGATGTCCAGCGGCAAGCCCTTGCGATCCGGGGCGTAGCGGCCATTGTCGGCCTCGATGAATTTCAGCCGGCGGTCCAGTTCCATCAACGGCAGGTCGGTATACGCCGACACCACCAGATTGAAGAATGGCCCGCTCTTGATGCCCACAGGCTGGCTTTCAAACACCGGCGAACAGCGCATCTGCGTCAGGAAACCCGCCAGCGCATCAAGGCCAGCGTGCAAATGGGCCTCACGCTCGATGTTACTGCCAAGACCAAGGTAAACCTGAGTTAGCGACATCCGCGCTCGATCTCCACGCCCACACCCTTGGCGGCCGGTACGGCGCCGGGCTTGGTCAGTTTGAGGTGCAGCCAGGGAATCTGGAACTCACTCATCAACACTTCAGCCAGGCGCTCGGCGAAGGTTTCCACCAGCTGGAATTGCGCCTGCTCGGCAAAGGCCTGGATCCGCGCGGACACGCTCGCGTAATCCAGCGCCAGGGTCAGGTCATCACCGGCAGCGGCCGGGCGGTTATCCCAGGCGAAGCTCAGGTCCAGACGCAGGCATTGCCGGATACCGCGCTCCCAGTCGTAGGCCCCGATCACGGTGTCGACTTCCAGGCCTTCGATAAACACTCTGTCCAAGCACTCTTCTCCGCTGCACGACAAGGGCGCGATGCCCCGTTAGAATCAGGGCGTCCTCGCCCGGAATAGTTAGCATGTTTTGGTTACTGGCGACTCTCGCCTACCTGCTCGGCTCGCTGTCCTTCGCCATTTTGCTCAGCCGCCTGACGGGAAATCCCGACCCGCGAATGAGTGGCTCAGGCAATGCCGGCGCCACCAATATGTTGCGCCTGGCCGGCAAGAAACTCGCCGTACTCACGCTGTTCGGCGACGTCTGCAAGGGCCTGCTGCCGGTGCTGATCGCCGATCTCGCCGGGCTGTCGCTGCAACAGCAAGCCTGGATCGGCGTCTGCGCGGTGCTCGGCCACCTGTTCCCGCTGTACTTTCGCTTTCGCGGCGGCAAAGGCGTTGCGACGGCGGCCGGCATGCTGCTGGGGATCTACCCACCGGCGGCGCTGCTGGCCATCCTGGCCTGGCTGCTGACGTTCTACCTGACACGCACCAGCTCGCTGGCCGCCCTCATCGCCACGCCCCTGACCCTGCCGTTGCTGGCGTGGCAGGAACCGGAGGCGCTGGTGCCGATGAGCGTGCTCACGCTGCTGATCGTCTGGCGTCACCGGGGCAATTTACGCGACCTGTTTGCCGGGCGCGAACGGCATTTTTAAATACGCCCGGTGAACCCGGCTCACGTTCGCCCGTTACAGCGGCGGCAACTGCTCCATCGGCCAGCGCGCCTGCACGCTGATTGCCAGGCTTTCATGCTGCCCGGCCTGCAAACGCTGGCAACCGGCATAGGCGATCATCGCACCGTTGTCGGTGCAGAATTCGGGACGCGCATAAAACACGTCGCCCTTCATGTCGCCGAGCATTTTCTCCAGGGAGCTGCGCAGCGCCTTGTTCGCGCTGACGCCGCCCGCGATCACCAGGCGCTTCATGCCCGCCTGCTTCAGGGCCCGCTTGCACTTGATGGTCAAAGTCTCCACCACGGCCTGCTGGAACGCCAGCGAGATGTCGCAACGGGCTTGCTCACTGTCGTCTCCGGCGCTGACGCTCTGCTGCCAGGTGTTCAGGGCAGAGGTTTTCAGGCCGCTGAAACTGAACATCAGGCCAGGGCGATCGCACATCGGGCGCGGGAAGGTATAGCGCCCCGGAACGCCTTTTTCTGCCAAGCGGGCGATTTCCGGGCCGCCCGGATAATTGAGGCCCATCATCTTCGCGGTCTTGTCGAAAGCTTCACCGGCAGCGTCGTCCAGGCTTTCGCCCAGCAGCGTGTATTGACCGATCCCGTCGACCTGAACCAGCTGCGTATGGCCGCCTGAAACCAACAAAGCGACGAACGGGAACGCTGGCGGGTTTTCTTCCAGCATCGGTGCCAGTAAATGGCCTTCCATGTGGTGCACACCAAGGGCCGGAATGCCCCAGGCAAATGCCAGCGCCTGGGCGCAAGAGGCCCCAACCAGCAGGGCTCCGACCAATCCGGGGCCGGCGGTATAGGCAATGGCGTCGATCTCGGTCGGCACGCAGCCGGCCTCGTCCAGCACCTGGCGAATCAATGGCAGCATGCGTTTGACATGATCACGGCTGGCCAGCTCCGGCACCACGCCGCCATAGGCGCGATGCAGGTCGATCTGACTGAACAGTGCGTCGGCCAAAAGCCCGCGTTCACTGTCGTAAAGTGCGACACCGGTTTCGTCGCACGAGGTTTCTAATCCCAGAACTAGCATGGGTTTGCGCCTTGTAGAGGCTGAATTCGAAGGCGCGCATAATAGTCGCCACTCCCCCTCCCGACTAGCGGTTTTCGATCAGAGGCTTTGCATTCCGGGCAATGAGGGGTTAACATCCGCAACCCTTAAAAACCGACGACCTCAGCCGCGAATTTTTTGCGACGAGAACGTTGATTCCCGGTAATGAAAGAAGGTAGCTCTGGATGCCAGCCGTCAAAGTAAAAGAGAACGAACCCTTCGACGTAGCTCTGCGTCGTTTCAAGCGCTCCTGCGAAAAAGCCGGTGTTCTGGCTGAAGTTCGTAGCCGCGAATTTTACGAGAAGCCAACTTCTGAGCGTAAGCGTAAAGCAGCAGCCGCTGTTAAGCGTCACGCCAAGAAAGTTCAGCGCGAGCAGCGCCGCGCCGTTCGTCTGTACTAATACACAGACGTTCGTAGCAAGCTTCTGCCAAGCCCGGCCCTCAGCCGGGCTGTTGGCATTTGCGGATATCGCTTGATGCTTCACCGTTGACGCCGCACACGCGACTGAAACGAACTGCTTCACACGTCAGGACTGGCTCTTTTGCCAGCGGTGCACGTCTCTTCTGACGAGCCTAACAAGGCTACTGACGAGCACACTTATTTTTTAACAGGCGATCAACAGGTCGGCTGCGCCCACCGATGAGCTTCCGAGGCCCCCACATGGCCAAGACCGGACTCCCGGGCAACATTTCTACGCCGGGCACTGATCGGAACTAACGTCAGTGAATGTTCGGCAGATACACTTCCTGACAGACCAAGCAGACGACAGTAGATCGAGCCGCACAACACGCGCGCCTTGAGCACTTTGCGGGCCCTCTTTTACACGCAGTGATGACGAGAACGCCATGGCCGGGCTAATTCCCCAGAGCTTTATTGACGACCTTCTGAACCGCACCGACATCGTCGATGTTGTCAGCTCGCGCCTGCAGATGAAAAAGGCCGGTAAGAACTACACCGCCTGCTGCCCGTTCCACAAGGAAAAGACTCCGTCGTTCAGCGTCAGCCCCGACAAGCAGTTCTACTACTGCTTCGGCTGCGGCGCTGGCGGCAACGCCCTCGGCTTCATCATGGACCACGACAACCTGGACTTCCCCCAGGCCGTCGAGGAACTGGCGAAAGCCGCCGGCATGGAAATCCCCCGCGAAGAAAGTGGCCGCCCGCACAAACCGCGGCAACCCACCGATTCGCCGCTGTACCCGCTGCTTACCGCTGCTGCCGACTTTTACCGCCAGGCACTGAAAAGCCACCCGCAGCGCAAAGCCGCCGTCGATTACCTCAAGGGCCGCGGCCTGACCGGTGAAATCGCCCGCGACTTCGGCCTCGGCTTCGCCCCGCCGGGCTGGGACAACCTGTACAAGCACCTGAGCAGCGACACCCTGCAGCAAAAAGCCATGATCGACGCCGGCCTGTTGGTGGAAAACGCCGAGACCGGCAAGCGTTATGACCGTTTCCGCGACCGCGTGATGTTCCCGATCCGCGACAGCCGCGGCCGCATCATCGCGTTCGGCGGCCGGGTGCTGGGGGACGACAAGCCCAAATACCTGAACTCACCGGAAACCCCGGTGTTTCATAAAGGCCAGGAACTCTACGGCCTGTTTGAGGCGCGCAAGAACAACCGCAACCTCGACGAAATCATCGTGGTTGAAGGCTATATGGACGTGATTGCCCTGGCCCAGCAAGGTTTGCGCAACGCCGTGGCGACCCTGGGCACCGCGACCAGCGAAGAGCACTTGAAGCGCCTGTTTCGCGTGGTGCCCAACGTACTGTTCTGCTTCGACGGCGACCAGGCCGGCCGCAACGCAGCGTGGCGTGCCCTTGAGTCGACCCTGTCGAGCCTGCAGGACGGGCGGCGCGCACGCTTCCTGTTCCTGCCCGAAGGCGAAGACCCGGACACCCTGGTCCGCTCCGAAGGCACCGACGCGTTCCGCGCGCGCATCAACCAACACGCACAACCGCTGGCCGATTACTTTTTCCAGCAACTGACCGAAGAGTCCGACCCGCGCTCCCTCGAAGGCAAGGCCCACATGGTCACCCTCGCGGCCCCGCTGATCGACAAGGTTCCGGGCGCCAACCTGCGGACCCTGATGCGCCAGCGCCTGCTGGAAATCACCGGCTTGAGTGGCGAGGCCGTCAGCCAGCTGGCCCGCAGCGCGCCGCAAGAGGCGCCGCCGGCCTACGACCCGGGCATGGATTACGACGCCATGCCGGACTATTCCGACTTCCACCAACCGCAGGAGGCCTACACGCCCCAGCAGGAGTGGACACCGAAGAAACCCGGCGCCGGCGGCAAGAAATGGGACAAGAAACCCTGGGACAAAAACGGCAAACGTGGCGGTGACCGTGACGAACCGCGCGGCCCACGCGTCCCAGCAGCAGTAGAGCCGCCCACCATGGCAGCCCTGCGTACACTTTTGCACCACCCGCAACTGGCACAAAAAGTCGAGGATGCGGGGCACTTTGCGGCCGAAGACCACACCAATACGCAACTGTTGGTGGCCCTGCTCGAAGCCGTACAGAAGAATCCTAAGCTAAACTCATTCCAGCTGATTGCACGCTGGCACGGCACCGAACAGGGCCGTTTGCTGAAGGCATTGGCAGAAAAGGAATGGCTGATTGATGGCGATAACCTTGAACAACAGTTTTTCGACACCATTACTAGCTTGGTAGCTCGTCAACGCGAGCGAAACCTGGAACAACTTCTTCGAAAAGCGCGTCAGAGTGAATTGACCGCCGAAGAGAAAAATCAACTGCGCGACCTTTTAAGTCGCAATGTTTCCGCATCAAACCCGACCTCAGCTGGCGTGTGAGGTCATAGCTCGGGTATAATCCTCGGCTTGTTTTTTGCCCGCCAAGACCTTCAGTGGATAGGGTGTTATGTCCGGAAAAGCGCAACAGCAGTCTCGTATCAAAGAGTTGATCACCCTTGGTCGTGAGCAGAAGTATCTGACTTACGCAGAGGTCAACGACCACCTGCCTGAGGATATTTCAGATCCAGAGCAGGTGGAAGACATCATCCGCATGATTAATGACATGGGGATCCCCGTACACGAGAGTGCTCCGGATGCGGACGCCCTTATGTTGGCCGACGCCGATACCGACGAGGCAGCCGCTGAAGAAGCAGCCGCCGCGTTGGCAGCGGTCGAGACCGACATCGGTCGCACGACTGACCCTGTGCGCATGTATATGCGCGAAATGGGTACGGTAGAGCTGCTGACACGTGAAGGCGAAATCGAAATCGCCAAGCGTATCGAAGAGGGCATCCGTGAAGTGATGGGCGCAATCGCGCACTTCCCAGGCACGGTTGACCACATTCTCTCCGAGTACACTCGCGTCACTACCGAAGGTGGCCGCCTGTCCGACGTCCTGAGCGGTTATATCGACCCGGACGACGGCATTGCGCCACCTGCGGCTGAAATTCCGCCACCGATCGATGCCAAGGCTGCGAAAGCAGACGACGACACCGACGACGACGAAGCTGAAGCCAGCACCGATGACGAAGAAGAAGTCGAAAGCGGTCCGGATCCGATCATCGCAGCCCAGCGCTTTGGCGCGGTCTCCGATCAGATGGAACTGGCTCGCAAGGCCCTGAAGAAGCACGGTCGCGGCAGCAAGCAGGCAACTGCTGAATTGCTGGCCCTGGCTGAACTCTTCATGCCGATCAAACTGGTACCGAAGCAATTCGAAGGCCTGGTTGAGCGGGTTCGTAGCGCCCTTGAGCGTCTGCGTGCACAAGAGCGTGCGATCATGCAGCTCTGTGTCCGTGATGCGCGCATGCCGCGTGCCGACTTCCTGCGCCAGTTCCCTGGCAACGAAGTCGACGAAAGCTGGACCGACGCACTGGCCAAAGGCAAAAGCAAATACGCTGAAGCCATTGGTCGCTTCCAGGCCGACATCGTTCGTTGCCAGCAGAAGCTGACTGCATTGCAGACCGAAACCGGTCTGACGATTGCCGAGATCAAGGACATCAACCGTCGCATGTCGATCGGTGAGGCCAAGGCCCGCCGTGCGAAGAAAGAGATGGTTGAAGCGAACTTGCGTCTGGTGATCTCCATCGCCAAGAAGTACACCAACCGTGGCCTGCAATTCCTCGATCTGATCCAGGAAGGCAACATCGGCTTGATGAAAGCGGTGGACAAGTTCGAATACCGTCGCGGCTACAAGTTCTCGACTTATGCCACTTGGTGGATCCGTCAGGCGATCACTCGCTCGATCGCCGACCAGGCCCGCACCATCCGTATTCCGGTGCACATGATCGAGACGATCAACAAGCTCAACCGTATTTCCCGGCAGATGTTGCAGGAAATGGGTCGCGAACCGACCCCGGAAGAGTTGGGCGAACGCATGGAAATGCCTGAGGATAAAATCCGCAAGGTATTGAAGATCGCTAAAGAGCCGATCTCCATGGAAACCCCGATCGGTGATGACGAAGACTCCCATCTGGGTGACTTCATCGAAGACTCGACCATGCAGTCGCCAATCGATGTTGCTACCGTTGAGAGCCTGAAAGAAGCGACTCGCGACGTACTGTCCGGCCTCACTGCCCGTGAAGCCAAGGTACTGCGCATGCGCTTCGGCATCGACATGAATACCGACCACACCCTTGAGGAGGTTGGTAAGCAGTTCGACGTTACCCGTGAGCGGATTCGTCAGATCGAAGCCAAGGCGCTGCGCAAGCTGCGCCACCCGACGAGAAGCGAGCATTTGCGCTCCTTCCTCGACGAGTGATCACAAAAACCCCGGCCCAGGCCGGGGTTTTTGCTTCTACAGATTAAATCCTCGCTGCCTCCCCTCCCCCGCAATGCCCGTCTACACTCGAAACATTCCCCGTGCCATAACGAGACCGTTATGCCCAGATTGCCGACCGTGTTACTGCTGTCGCTGCTGACCTGGACCGCAACGGCTGGCGCGTTGACTCTCACCGATGAAGAGCGTGGCTGGCTGGCGGACCACCAAGAGTTGCGCCTGGGCGTCGACGCCTCTTGGCCACCCTTTGAATACCGCGATGAAGATGGTCGCTACCAGGGCCTGGCCGCTGATTATGTGCGGCTGATGCAGGATCGCCTTGGCGTCAGGATAAAACTGATCGAGCCGGTGAACTGGAGCGCCGTGCTGGAACAGGCCCGCAACAACCAGCTCGACCTGCTGCCGGGCATCATGTCCACACCGGAACGCCAGGGTTTCCTGTCGTTTACCCGGCCTTATCTCGACTTCCCCATCGTCATCCTCGCCCACGAAGGCGGCCCGCAACCACGCAGCCTCAAAGACCTGTACGGGTTGAAGGTGGCCGTGGTGGAAAACTACGCGCCCCATGAACTGCTGCGCACTCACCACCCGGACCTCAACCTGGTGGCCATGCCCAATGTCAGCGCTACGCTGCAGGCCCTGGCCACCGACAAGGTCGACGCCGTAGTGGGCGATCTGGCGTCCAGCGTGTGGAGCCTGCGCCAACTCAAGCTGGAAGGCCTGTACATCAGCGGCGAAACGCCTTACCGCTATCAATTGGCCATGGGCGTGCCGAAGGACGACAAGATGCTGGTGGGCATCCTCGATAAAGTCCTGGCCGACATCAGCCCGGCTGAGACCGAGGCCATCCAGCAGCGCTGGGTCGGCAACGTCATCGACCACCGCACGCTCTGGACGGATGTGCTGCTCTACGGGTTGCCTGCCGTGCTGTTGCTGAGCATCGTGCTGGCCGTGGTTATTCGGATCAATCGTCGGCTCAGCTCGGAAATTTCCCGCCGGGTCGCCCTCGAACAGGAACTGCGCAGCAGCGAATACCACTATCGCGGCCTGGTGGAGAGCCTTTCCGCGATCGCCTGGGAAGCCAGCATCAGCGATTTCACCTACAGCTACGTGTCGCCCCACGCCGAGGAACTGCTGGGTTACCCCCGTGCCCACTGGCTGATCCCGGGCTTCTGGCGCAACATCATCCACCCCGCGGACCTGACCCGCACCGAATCCTATTGCTACGCCGAAACCCGGGCCAACCGCGACCACAGTGTCGACTACCGGGTGATCACCGCCGATGGACGCTGCCTGTGGGTGCGGGACATCGTCAGCCTGATCGAACACGGCCACGAGCCCGTGCTGCGCGGCCTGATGATCGACATCAGCGAAGCCAAGCGCACCGAGGAAGCGTTGCAGCTTTCGGAACAGAAATTCGCCTCTGTGTTCCAGCAATGCCCGGACATCCTGGTCATCGCCCGGCTGTCGGACGGCTGCCTGATGGAGGTCAATAAGGCATTCGAAGACCAGATCGGCCTGAGCGCCGAAGCAGTCGTAGGAAAAACCGCCACTGAACTGAATATCTGGGGCATCCAGGGCGTAGGCCCCGGCCTGCTGCAACGGGTACAGACCACCAGCATCCGCAACCTGGAAATGCCCTTCCTGCGCAGCAACGGCCAGGCCTTCACCGGACTGATCTCCGCCGAACCCTTTCAACTGGATACCACCGAAGCTCTGGTCGTGGTGGTGCGTGACATCACCCAGCTGAAAGAAACCCAGCAGCGACTGCAGACCTCCGAAGAGAAATTCGCCAAGGCCTTTCATGCCTCTCCCGACGGCCTGCTGTTGTCCCGCCAAAGCGACGGTTTGCTGATTGAGGTCAACGAAGGATTCAGTCGAATTACCGGCTTCAACAGCGTGATGTCGCTGGACCAGTCAACCCTGGACCTCGGGATCTGGGTCGACCTGAACGAACGCAAAGATATGTTGGAGCGGCTGCAACGGGATGGATTTGTCCGCGACTTTGTCTGCCACATCCGCCGCAGCGACGGCGAAATTCGCCTGTGTGAAGTCTCCAGCCGCCCGCTGCCCATCGGCGACGACGACTGCATGCTGACCATCGCCCGGGACATCACCGAACGCCAACTGATGCAGGAAAAACTGCAACAGGCCGCCACCGTGTTCGAGAGCACGGCCGAAGGCGTACTGATCACCGACACCCGGCAAAATATCAGCGCCGTGAACCGCGCCTTCAGTGAGATCACCGGCTACAGCGAAGCCGAGGCCCTCGGCCAAACCCCGCGCCTGCTTGCCTCGGGCCTGCACGACAGCGCCTTCTACGCGGCCATGTGGCACCAACTGACGGCCAACGGCCACTGGCAAGGCGAGATCTCCAACCGGCGCAAGAGCGGCGAGCTGTACCCCAGCTGGCTGACCATCAGCGCCGTGCGCAACCGCGAGGAGTCGATCACCCACTTCGTCGCCGTGTTTGCCGACATCTCCAGCCTCAAGCACGCCCAGGCGCGCCTCGATTACCAGGCCCACCACGACCCGCTGACCGGCCTGCCCAACCGCACCCTGTTTGAAAGCCGCCTGCAAGCCGCCCTCAACAACCAACAGGAAACCGGCAGCCAGGGCGCCGTGCTGTTCCTCGACCTCGACCGCTTCAAACACATCAACGACAGCCTCGGCCACCCGATTGGCGACCTGCTGCTCAAGGACATCGCCGTTCGCCTCAAGGACCAACTGCGAGACGTCGACACCGTCGCGCGCCTGGGTGGCGACGAATTCATCATCCTGCTGCCCGGCCTGCAACAAGCCAGCGACGCCGAACACCTGGCCAATAAGCTGCTGGCCTGCTTCACCCCACCGTTCCAGGCGGGCGAGCATGAGTTCTTCATCAGCGCCAGCATCGGCACCAGCCTGTACCCACGGGACGGCAACGACGTCGCCACCCTGGTCAAAAACGCTGACGCCGCCATGTACCGCTCCAAGGCCAAAGGCCGCAACCGCGTCGAAAGCTACACCCAGGACCTCACTGCGCAAGCCAACGAGCGCGTGGCCCTGGAACACGAACTGCGCCGAGCGATCGAGCGCGACGAATTGTCTCTCTATTACCAGCCGAAACTCAGCCTCGACACCCAACAACTGATCGGCGCCGAAGCCCTGATTCGCTGGCGCCACCCCACCTTCGGCGAAGTGCCGCCCGAGCACTTCATTGCCCTGGCCGAAGAGAACGGCATGATCCTGCAGATTGGCGACTGGGTACTGGAGCAGGCCTGCCGACAGATGCACGACTGGCGAGAAATTTTTGATGACTTCGGCCCGCTGTCCGTCAACCTGGCGGGCGCGCAACTGCGCCACCCCAACCTGCTGGCGCGCATCGAGCAACTGCTGCGGGACAACCGCCTGGAGCCTGGCTGCCTGCAACTGGAGATCACCGAAAACTTCATCATGAGCCAGGCCGAAGAAGCGCTGGAGGTGCTGCACCAGCTCAAGCATCTGGGCGTGCAACTGGCCATTGATGACTTCGGCACCGGCTATTCGTCCCTCAGCTACCTGAAACGCCTGCCGCTGGACTTCCTGAAGATCGACCAATCCTTCGTCCGCGGCCTGCCCGATGACCCACACGATGCGGCGATCGTGCGCGCCATCATTGCCCTGGGGCACAGCATGCAATTCACCATCATTGCCGAAGGTGTGGAAACGCCGGCCCAGCAAGCGTTTCTGGCGGCTGAAGGTTGTGAGCAGATGCAAGGCTATATCGTCAGCCTGCCGCTGCCGCCGGACCTTTTCGCCGCTACTTTCCTTCGTATGAGCGTTTCGGACTTTTCGGATGGCACAGCGAAGAAACCATCGCTATAATCCGCGACCTACTGAGGGCCTATAGCTCAGTTGGTTAGAGCAGGGGACTCATAATCCCTTGGTCGTAGGTTCGAGTCCTACTGGGCCCACCATCTTGAAAGCCGCGCATTGCGCGGCTTTGTCGTTTCTGGCGCGCGTGAGTCGTGCAGCAATGAAACATTAGTTAGTTGTCCCGAACGGCTACGGCACTGACCATGATTCCCAGTCAACGCCAATTCAGCACGAGGGAAACTTGTTCCATGCATCAGCAAAAACGCTCGCCGCGCAACGCAATCCACGGCCTGGGCATACGTGCCACAGCCACCGTCGCAATCACCCTCGCCACCTTGAGCGGTGCACAAGCCGCCCCCGCCGCCACTGACTCCATCAAGGCATTCAAGCTCTGCACCGGCGCCGACAACAATTCGCACGTACTGGAAGGCACCATCGACCAGAGCATGCGCAATGACGTGACTGCCATTCACTTCAAGCAAACCCCGGCGCACGCCTCGTATGGCTGGCATAACGACCCGGAGCCTCAGTACGTGATGACGCTGTCCGGCACCCTTGCATTCGTGACTCGCGGCGGTGAGAAGTTCACGTTGCATCCGGGTGAAGTACTGATCGCCGAAGACAATACCGGCACCGGGCACCGCTGGAATCTGGTGGACGATCAACCGTGGCGGCGAGGATACGTGGTGCTGAAGCCGGGCGCGCCGGATTCATTTATCCCGAACGATGCTGCCGCTGCGAAGGTGTGCAAGGGGTCGTAGTCTCGCTGATCACACCTCCTCGAATAAAAGAAAGACTTACGCTTTGCGGTGTAAGCCTTTTTTGTACTGCGTGCTCTACCGGCCCGTTATCAAACGGAAAGTTCGCGCAAAGCCGCCGTCGCCAGGAACCCAGAGCGCGAGGCATAGCGATGGTCTTTTTGCACTCGCTCATCGATACGATTCAAAAGTTGCTCAGGCAGTGAGGCGTTGAACCTGACTGACTTGCCCAGGTAAGGAGTGAGATCAAAGTCGATCACCGCCCACACGCCACCCGCAAAGTCCGGATTCTCCAAATGGACGTCGACCTCTCTAGCCTGAGGAAGCCGCTCCTCATCAGCAACCAATCCCTCGAGGTGCAGCGCTAAAGCTTCGCGGACATTATCCAGAGCTTCGGAAAAGGTTGTGCCCGCAGAAAAGCAACCTGGCACGTCCGGGACGGTCACGCTGTAATCTGAATCAGCGTCTTTGTGTATCACCACTGGAAATTTCATTTTTCCTCCTTTGAATGAGCCGCAGCGGGATCATTCACCACATAACCTACGGTCATCACTTCAGGCCTGCTGATTTCAAAATGCTGTGCAAGGTCCCCTTGGCTATCTCTGATTTAGGATGAGGAACCGTCACCCGGCCGGGCTTGGTTGAGTGCTTGAATTGATGGTGACTGCCTTTCGCCGCCACCTCAAACCATCCATCCGCCATCAGCAAGTCAATTACCTCTCTGCTTCTCATCGCGCCCGCTCCACAGTGTGTATCTTACACACCGAAGGTATCCTGCAGCATCTTTTATACACACAGGACACACCAATGAAAAAAGCCCGCTCATTTCTGAACGGGCTCATGCGAAGAATATGATGACTACGCCTATCGCCGCTTCGCCAGCGAACTAATGTCAGTTTTTGTGCCTTGACTGACTCTCAGCTTACCAACGCATTAACAATGACTTGCGCCGTACCTAGCAACGGCGCATCCCCTCTAAACGCCCCAATTACCTGCAACCCCACCGGCAACTCCCCTTCCCCACGCATCACCGGTACATTCACCTGCGGCAAGCCAAACGCGCCCCAGAACTTGATGAAGTCCGACGGGCCCGTGGTCGCCAACCCCACCGGCGCCAGCATCCCGCAGGAAACACTCAACATCGCATCAAACGGCTGGCAGATCTGCGCGAGCTGCGGGGCGAGTTGTGCGAGGCGTGCCTTCGCAGCCGACTCCTGTTCCCAGCTTGTAGCCTTCGCACGCTCAATCATGGCCAACGTCGAGTCGCTGAGTAGTTCGGGATGAGACTGAAACTCCTTGGCCAATGAACGGGCACCTTCGCAATCGTTGATCAACTGGTGATCGTCGAATACTCCGTCGAACGCCTCGGGCAACACGACTTCACTGACAAGAGGCCCCAACCTAGCTATCGCTAGCTCAATCGCCTGGGCCACCACCGGCTGCACATCCGACCAGCGAGAAGTACGGCAGAAACCAAGCCGCAAAGGCCGACGACCGACCTCAACAGCCGGAAACCCTCGAATCAACACCTGCGCCACCCGCTCAAGATCACGCACCGAGCGCCCATACCAACCCACCGTATCGAAGCTCGGCGCCAGGGGTTTCACGCCTTCCAGCGAGACCAGTCCAAACGACGGTTTGAAGGCAAACAACCCGCAATAAGCCGCAGGCTTGAGCAACGACCCCGCCGTTTGGGTACCCAACGCCAACGGGAAAAACCCGGCCGCCATCCCCGCAGCAGAACCCGCGCTGGAGCTACCCGGAGTGCAGGACAAATCCAGCGGATTACGCGTCGGCCCCGTGTTCATGTAGGCAAATTCGGTGGTGTGGGTCTTGCCCATGATGATCGCGCCCGCCTGGCGTAGCAGCGTCACCACATGGGCATCCCGCGATGGACGATTACCCTGGTAAATCGGCGAATAGAATTCCGTTGGGTGGTCGGCGGTATCGAAGATGTCCTTGATCCCCACGGGCAAGCCTGCCAGCGGACCGGAACAGCCTTCAAGCTGCAACGCCTGCTCGCGCACCGCCTCAGCGTCGAAGGATACAAACGCCTGGATATCTGGTTCGTCGACACCTATGCGCGCAAGAAAGTGTTCAGCAACCAAAGCCGGCGTAATCGCCCCCGAACCCACTGCCTCGGCGATGCCCGTCGCATCCAGGCCATTCATCAAAGCGCCCTCATTTGGCAAACAACTGCCCAATGTCCTTGAACGCCTTGAACTCCAACGCGTTGCCGCACGGGTCAAACAGGAACAACGTCGCCTGCTCGCCCACCTGGCCTTTGAAACGAATGTGCGGCTCCAGCACAAATCGGGTATTGCGTGCCTGTAACCGCTCCGCCAGCGCATGCCAATCATCCCAGCTCAGCACCACGCCAAAATGCGGCACCGGCACGTCGTGACCGTCTACCGCATTGGTGTGCGCCGCCTCTTGAGAAGCGGTTTTCGGATGCTCATGAATCACCAATTGATGCCCAAAGAAGTCGAAGTCGACCCAGTGATCACTGGCACGTCCCTCCTCCAACCCAAACACCTCGCCATAAAACTGCCGCGCAGCCGCCAGGTCGAATACCGGAATTGCCAGGTGAAAAGGAGCCAGTGCCATCAGGTCTAACCTCTATGGGTATTAAGTCCTTGCGAGTCTAGCCTTGCCGTAACCGATGGAAAGACGATAGTTTTCGCAGCGAGCTCAAATTATTTTGATCAATCGAGACGCCCATGCTGCGGGAACTGAAAACCTTTATCGCCGTTACCCGCCATGGCACGTTCGCCGCAGCGGGCATGCATATCGGGCTGACACAATCGGCAGTGAGTGCGCAGATCCGTCAGTTGGAGCAGGTGCTCGGCGTGCAGTTGTTCGACCGAACCGGACGCCAGGCCACGCTGAACGCGGCGGGGATCCGCGCGCTGCCGCTGGCCAGGGAAATTCTCGAGACGTTCAACCGCATGGCCGTGCCGGTGGATGCCAACGAATACCGTGGCGAATTGAAAGTCGGCGCCATCACCACCGCCCAGACCGGGCTGCTGCCCCAGGCCCTCGTGCGCTTGCGCCAGGCTGCGCCGACGGTCGAATGCAAATTAGTGCCAGGGGTTTCCCTGGAGTTGCTCAGCCAGGTAGACGCAGGCGAGCTGGATTCGGCGATCATCATTCGCCCGCCCTTTGATTTGCCCAAGGAACTGCACGTACAGGTGCTGCGCAAGGAGCCGTTTGTGTTGATCGTGCCGCACACGGTCAAGGGTGATGACCCGCTGCAACTGCTCGCCGCTCATCCTCACGTGCGCTACGACCGGGCTTCGTTTGGCGGGCGGCTGGTCAGTCGCTTTCTGCGGGATCAGCGGCTGGACGTGCAAGTGGCGCTGGAACTGGACGAGATTGAGGCGCTGGTCAAAATGGTCGAATGCGGCCTGGGCGTTTCACTGGTTCCCCACGCCGGACTATGGCTGGACCGATCCCCGCAGGTGCGTGTCATCCCGCTGGGCGAGCTGACCTTTAACCGGGAAATCATCTTGCTGAGCCGCTACAGCCAGCGCAACCTTCCGGTGCCACAACTCTTTGCCCGATGCCTGCTGGCAGACACGATCTAAGACGCAAAAAAAAGCCGCACATCCGTGCGGCTTTTTCACGCCCTATTTCTTGGGCAACGCGTAGGCAATCACATAATCCCCACGGTCCGGCGACTGTCGCGCGCCGCCAGCGGTGAGCACGATGTACTGCGTGCCGGTCTTGGGCGACACGTAGGTCATCGGCCCCGACTGGCTACCCACCGGCAGCCGTGATTTCCAGATCTCGTTGCCGTTGCCGGTGTCGAAAGCGCGCAGGTAGAAGTCCTGGGTGCCAGCAAAAAACAGCAAGCCGGACTGGGTGGCCAGGGACGCGCCGAGGGTCGGCATGCCGATTGGAATCGGCATGTGCATGCGGATGCCCAGCGGCCCGGTGTCTTCAACCGTGCCCACCGGCACTTGCCACATCAGCTTGTGGGTTTTCAGGTCGATGGCCGACAGGGTGCCGAACGGCGGCTTCTGACACGGAATGCCCGCCGCCGAGAGGAAGCGCTCGCGCATTGCACCGAACGGCGTACCTTCTTGCGGCACCACGCCCATTTCGATGCCACTGGCACCGGCGGCGATCTTGTCGCGCGGGATCATGTAGTTGGCCAAACCCAGGCGCATGTCGTTGACGAACATGTAGTGGGTGTTCGGGTCCACCGACACGCTGCCCCAGTTCATTCCGCCCAGGGAGCCCGGGAATTGCAGCGCGCGGTCCAGGCCTGGCGGCGTATAGACGCCCTGGTGGCGCATGCCCTTGAACTGGATGCGGCACATCAACTGGTCAAACGGCGTGGCGCCCCACATGTCGGATTCGGTCAGTTGCTGATTGCCGATCGAAGGCATGTCCACCGAGAACGGCTGGGTCGGCGAATAACGTTCGCCGGGCACATCGCCCTGGGGCACCGGACGCTCTTCGACCCGGGCGATGGGCACGCCGGTTGCGCGGTTGAGCAGGAAGATTTCACCTTGCTTGGTGACTTGGGCCAGTGCCGGTTGCACGCCGCCGTTGCCATCCGGAATGTCGTAGAGCAGCGGCTGTGCCGGCAGGTCGAAGTCCCACAGGTCGTGGTGAGTGGTCTGGAAGTGCCAGCGCACCTGGCCGGTCTTCACGTCGATGGCGACGATGGAGGAGCTCCACTTGTCGTCATAGGCGGTACGTTCACCGGCGAAGAAGTCCGGGGTGGCGTTACCGGTGGGCAGGTAGACCAGGCCGAGCTTGGCGTCGTAGGACATGGCCGACCATACGTTCGGCGTGCCACGGGTGTAGGTCTCTCCTGCAGGTGGGCGTTTGGTGGTGTTCGGGTTGCCCGGATCCCAGGCCCACACCAGTTCGCCGCTGTGCACGTCAAAGGCGCGCACCACGCCTGGCGGTTCACCGGTGGAGAAGTTGTCTGCCACACGCCCGCCCACGATCACCACATTGCCCGCCACCAGTGGCGTCGAGGTTTGCTGGTAATAACCGGGCTTCACTTCGCCCATGTCGGTCTTCAAGTCGACGGTGCCGTGGTCGCCGAAGTCTTCGCAAGGCGCGCCGGTTTCAGCATTGATCGCAATCAACCGGGCATCGCCGGTCGGCAGAAACAGACGTTTCACACAGGCTTTGGCGCCGGCGGGTTGCTCGCTGGCACTGCTGTCGAAATACCCCAGGCCACGGCAACGCTGCCAGTTGGGGCCGCTGCCCTGGGGGTCGAATTTCCAGCGTTGGGCACCGGTATCGGCGTCCAGGGAAAACACTTTGCCGTAGGCGGTGCACACGTAAACGCTGTCACCGATCTGCAGCGGGGTGTTCTGGTCTTCGGCACCGGCGCCATTGCTCTCGGGGATATCGCCGGTGTGGAAGGTCCAGGCCACCTGCAACTTGTCGATGTTGCCTTTGTTGATCTGGTCCAGCGCGGCAAACCGATTGCCGGCGGTGGTGTTGCCCCAGTGGGCCCAGTCTTTTTGCTCGGTGCCCGGCGTTACCGCAGTCACCGCAGGCTCACTGCTGGCCTTGACCACGTGGGTCGGTACAAACATGTACGCCAGGGTGGCGACCACGCCCAGGCCCAGCAGCCCGGCAACGCCATAGGCGCCGCGCCCGGGTGTCGATCCCGAGGCGCGGGCGAGCTGTGGATAAATCAGCGCGACTACCAGGCCGATGACGGCGAAGGTCAGGACTCGCGAAACCAACGGCCAGTATTCCAGACCGGTATCCCACACCGCCCAGATCGCAGTCAGCACCAATGCCACGGCGTACAGCCATGCGCCCTGAGGCCGGCGCTTGGCGATCAGCACACCAGAGACCAGCATCGCCAGGCCCATCAGCAGGAAATACCAACTGCCGCCCAACACTACGAGGTAACCGCCACCGCCTGCCAAACCCAGGCCGATCAAGGCGATCAGCAGGCCCAGCCCAACCAGCAACCATCTGCTGCCGGTGGCAGCCCCAAAGTTATTCATCGCGCAAACGTCCTTCCTGTATACCTAACGCAAAATAATGTACCAAACAGTTACTTTTCACAATCTGGCACAAAATAATGTGTTCGATCAGCGGCGAAAATAAATTCCCGGCGGGGCGGGCAGTATCGCCAGGACCGAGCCTGTAACATGCTCGCCCATTGATGCCCGCGCCGGAGAACACCTTGTCCGCCTCTCACCCTCCCGTCCTCGATGAAATCGATCGCCAGTTGATCGCCGCCTTGCAGATCAACGCGCGTGAAAGTGTGGCCATGCTTGCCCGGCAACTGGGCATCGCGCGCACCACCGTCACCTCACGCCTGGCGCGCCTGGAAAAAACCCAGGTGATTACCGGCTATGGCGTGCGCCTCAGCCAGCGGGTGGTGGACGGTGGTTTGCAGGCCTACGTGGGGATCACCGTGCAACCGCGCTCCGGCAAGGAAGTGCTGCGCCGGATCAGTGCCATGGCGCAGGTTCAGCAATTATGTGCGGTAAGCGGCGAGTTTGATTACGTGGCCTGGCTGCGCACCGATTCGCCGGAACAGCTGGATCAACTGCTGGACCAGATCGGCAGCGTCGATGGCGTGGAGAAGACCACCACCTCGATCATCCTCAGTAACAAACTGGATCGCGGCCAACCAATCTGACCAGCAAGCTCGTCACTCTGACTAAAAACAATTCAATCCGACGACACATTGCGTCTTATTAACGAACGCTACGCTCCCTAGAATGGCTGCCATCTTTTCCTATACTCAGCGGGTCGCGCCCCGCCGAGCCGCCAGCAAGGTCAGCCATGAGCATTCCTTCCAGCACCATCAGCAAGACCAATCGCCACCCCGCCACCGGTAAAAAGCCGATCACCATCTTTGGCCCGGACTTCCCGTTTGCCTTTGATGACTGGATCGAGCATCCGGCGGGCCTGGGCAGCATTCCGGCGGCCAACCACGGCGCCGAAGTGGCGATCGTCGGCGCCGGGATTGCCGGGCTGGTAGCCGCCTATGAGCTGATGAAGCTGGGCCTTAAACCCGTAGTGTATGAAGCCTCGAAAATGGGTGGCCGCCTGCGCTCCCAGGCGTTTGAAGGCGCCGAAGGCATCATTGCGGAACTGGGTGGCATGCGCTTCCCGGTGTCCTCCACCGCGTTCTACCACTATGTGGACAAGCTCGGGCTGGAGACCAAACCCTTCCCCAACCCGCTGACGCCGGCTTCCGGCAGCACGGTCATCGACCTCGAAGGCCAGACGCACTACGCACAGAAACTCGCTGACCTTCCTGCACTGTTCCAGGAAGTGGCTGACGCCTGGGCCGACGCCCTGGAAGCCGGCTCGCAGTTCGCCGATATCCAGCAAGCCATCCGCGACCGTGACGTACCGCGCCTGAAAGAGCTGTGGAATACGCTGGTTCCGTTGTGGGACGACCGCACCTTCTACGACTTCGTGGCGACCTCCAAAGCGTTCGCCAAGTTGTCCTTTCATCACCGCGAAGTGTTCGGCCAGGTCGGTTTCGGCACCGGCGGCTGGGACTCGGACTTCCCCAACTCGATGCTGGAAATCTTCCGCGTGGTGATGACCAACTGCGACGATCACCAGCATCTGGTGGTCGGCGGCGTCGCCCAAGTGCCCATGGGCATCTGGCGCCATGTGCCGGAGCGTTGCGCCCACTGGCCCGAAGGCACCAGCCTCAGTTCCCTGCACAACGGTGCGCCACGGGCCGGGGTCAAGCGCATTGCCCACGCGCCGGACGGCCGTTTCGCCGTCACCGACAACTACGGTGACACCCGCGAATACGCCGCCGTGCTGACCACCTGCCAGAGCTGGCTGCTGACCACCCAGATCGAGTGCGACGAAACCCTGTTCTCGCAAAAGATGTGGATGGCCCTGGACCGCACCCGCTACATGCAGTCGTCGAAGACCTTCGTGATGGTCGACCGGCCATTCTGGAAGGACAAGGATCCGGAAACCGGCCGCGACCTGATGAGCATGACGCTGACGGATCGCCTGACCCGCGGCACCTATCTGTTCGACAACGGCGACGACAAGCCGGGGGTGATCTGCCTGTCCTACTCCTGGATGAGCGATGCGCTGAAAATGCTTCCGCAACCCATCGAGAAACGCGTGAAACTGGCTCTGGATGCGCTGAAGAAGATCTACCCGAAAGTCGACATCGCCGCGCGGATCATCGGCGACCCGATCACCGTGTCATGGGAAGCCGACCCGCATTTCCTCGGCGCTTTCAAAGGCGCACTTCCCGGTCACTATCGCTACAACCAACGGATGTATGCGCACTTCATGCAGAAGGACATGCCGGCGGAGCAACGCGGTATTTTCATCGCCGGTGACGACGTGTCCTGGACCCCGGCGTGGGTTGAAGGCGCCGTGCAAACCTCGCTGAACGCGGTGTGGGGCATCATGACTCACTTCGGTGGCAGCACTCACCCGCAGAACCCGGGGCCGGGGGATGTGTTCGACGAGATCGGGCCGATCGCACTGCCCGAGTAAGGAGTTGCCCATGCGTGTTGCCCTGTATCAATGCCCACCTTTGCCGCTGGACGTGGCCGGTAATCTCAAGCGCCTGCATCAGTTGGCGCAAGAGGCCACCGACGCCGACCTGCTGGTACTGCCGGAGATGTTTCTCACCGGCTATAACATCGGCGTGGAAGCGGTCGGCGCCCTGGCTGAAACCCAGGACGGCCCATCCGCACAGTCCATCGCCGCGCTGGCGAAAAACTCGGGCGTGGCGATTCTGTATGGCTATCCGGAGCGCGGTGCAGACGGGCAGATCTACAACGCCGTGCAGTTGATAGACGCCAACGGCCAACGCCTGTGCAACTACCGCAAGACCCACCTGTTTGGCGACCTCGACAACTCGATGTTCAGCGCCGGGGACGATGATTTTCCGCTGGTGGAATTGAACGGCTGGAAGCTGGGTTTCCTGATTTGCTATGACCTGGAATTCCCGGAGAACACCCGGCGCCTGGCGCTGGCCGGGGCGGAGTTGATCCTGGTGCCGACGGCCAATATGGTGCCCTTCGATTTCGTCGCCGATGTGACCGTGCGGGCGCGGGCTTTTGAAAACCAGTGTTATGTGGCCTACGCCAATTACTGCGGGCAGGAAGGCGAGATCCAGTATTGCGGGCAAAGCAGCATCGCCGCGCCGGATGGCCAGCGGATTGCCCAGGCCGGTCTGGATGAAGCGCTGATCGTGGGCACACTCGATCGGCAGTTGATGGTCGACTCACGCGCGGCCAATCGCTACCTGCTGGACCGTCGTCCCGAGCTTTATGGGGCGTTGCACAAGCACTGATCCCGGCTGCTTTGCGCTAGCATAGGCACTTCCTACGTTTCGGAAGTGCTCATGCCTGCGCCGGCCCACCCTCATCACCTTCAATTGACCCTGGCCAGCGGCCTGCGGGTTTCCTTGCATCATGCGCCGCGCTTGAAGCGCGCCGCGGCTGCCTTGCGCGTTGCAGCGGGCAGCCACGATGTACCCCTGGCGTGGCCGGGACTGGCGCATTTTCTTGAGCATTTATTGTTCCTGGGCACCGGACGTTTTCCTGCAAGCGACGGGCTGATGGCCTACGTCCAGCGTCAGGGCGGGCAGGTGAATGCCAGCACCCGCGAGCGCACTACCGACTTTTTCTTTGAGGTGCCTGTTTCGGCATTTGAAGCCGCACTGGAGCGCCTGGGGGACATGCTCGCCCATCCGCGCCTGGCCCTGGAAGACCAGTTGCGTGAGCGCGAAGTATTGCAGGCGGAGTTTATTGCCTGGTCGCAAGATGCCACGGCGCAACAGCAACAAGCGTTGCTGGGAGGTGTTGCGGCGGGTCATCCGTTGCGCGCGTTTCATGCGGGCAACCGGGATAGCTTGGCGGTAGAGCGTGAGGATTTTCAGCAGGCGTTGCGGGATTTTTATGAAGGTTTCTATCATTCCGGGCAAATGACCTTGAGCCTTGCGGGCCCTCAGTCGCTGGTGGAGCTGGAGGCATTGGCGCATCAGTTTGGCGCTGCGCTGAAGACTGCACCTCTGCGGCGACAGACGCCGGCGCCAGCGTTGCTGGCCGGCAATCAACGTACTTATCAACACACCGATGAACACCACTGGCATCAGGTGGTGGCAAGCGAGGCTTCCCCTGAGGCGCTGGATTTCCTCTGCCTGTGGCTGAACACTTCGGCGCCCGGCGGGTTGCTCGCCGAGTTGCAGTCGCGGCAGTTAGTCAGCGCCATTAACGCAACGGCGCTGTATCAATTTGCCGGACAGGCGTTGCTGGATATCAAGTTCACCCTGGACACTCAGGGTGCGCAGCAGACGACACTGATCGAAGAACTGCTGCACCACTGGCTGAGCTTTTTCGCACACAGTGACTGGGCGCCCCTGCGGGAAGAGTACGCCTTGCTGCTTGCTCGCAAACAACAGGTCAGTGGTGCCCTGGCATTGGCCCGGCAGGACAAGGAACTGGTCCTGTCCGAGCAGAGCGCCAGCTCCCTCAAGACCCTGCTGGACTCGCTGCAATTGCCGCCGTCCCGGCACGCCTGGCAACTGCCGCCCACCAATCCGTTCCTGCAGCCGGCAGCCAAGGAAGAGCGCCTGGGGCTGATTCGCGGGCAAACCAGCGCCCATCGCGGCCTGCGCACGTTCGCCCAGGATCGCTCCCGTGGGCGAAAGGACCTTTCGGCGCTGACCTTCAGCCAGGCCTTGCCAGGCGACACAGATGAAGGCGCGCTCTACCTGCGCTGGCATCTGGATTCGCCGCTGGATGCAGAGCTTTTCCCACGGCTGCGTGAGAACGCCAGCCAGGCTGGCGTCCAGTTGTCTTTCGAGACAATCGGCGGTCACTGGCAGCTGAAGATGCTAGGGCTGCACGAACCCATGCCCGCGATATTGGAGGAAGTGGCACGCGAGCTGACCCGGCTCGACGAAAATGCCGGAGCGTCATCCTCCCCGGCGCCGGCAATGGCGATCCGGCAGTTACTCAAGGCATTGCCCGGGTATTGCGCCGACATCCCAGCTGCACAGCAGGTTGCTGGGCGAGACCGATGGTCAACCGCTCGCTGGCAAGGGCTCGCCGTGGGGCTGCCCGCCGCCTGCGAGACGGCGATAAAAAGTGCAGCCGGGAAACTGCCCGGCCAACCGCAAGCGGCTATCAGCGAACTGCCGTCAATCAGCAGCCAGCATAGTTGGCACGAAGTCAGGACCGATTCCAGCGACGCCGCGTTGCTGCTGTTCTGCCCGACAGCCACACGCTCCCTGGCGGACGAGGCTTGCTGGCGTCTACTCGCACATCTGGTGCAAGCGCCGTTCTACCAGCAACTGCGTGTTGAGCTTCAATTGGGCTACGCGGTGTTCAGCGACATCCGGCAGTACAGCGGGCAAACCGGCCTGCTGTTTGGGGTGCAATCCCCAAGCGCGTCTCTTGCGCAAATACTTGATCACCTGCAGGCGTTCCTGAAGCAACTGCCCGCGCTGATCAACGCCAGCGAACTGCCGAACGATCTGGCCCGGCAATTTTCCCTCGACGCCCTACCCACTTCCCAAGCCGCTGAACTGCTCTGGCACGCGCACTTGGCAGGCCACCCGTCGGATTACATCCAGCAGCTGCAAGATTTCATCCAGACCCGCACCCGTGAGGATTTAATGGTATCTGCACAGCAACTCAATGCTGCTGCAGGCGGATGGTGCTGTGTGGCCAATGGCGCTTGTGCCGCCGGCTCCTGGCAACGACCTGGCTGATCATTGCCGCTTCGGTAAAAGGCTTTTTCCCGCAGGACAGCGCTATCTTCAAAAGAAGTACGTAACATTCACATGCACACATCTGAACATCTCCGCTTGGAGGTGGACTATATGTATTACTTGGTAGTAAACGTCCCTTCCCTTCGTAGGAGTAAGAACATGACCTGGTCCAAACCTGCTTACACTGATCTGCGTATCGGCTTTGAAGTCACCATGTACTTTGCCAGCCGCTGATTGGCTTTGTATCGCAATGCAACGCCTCGGCTCGCCCGGGGCGTTTTTATTTTTGAGTTGTGTGTAATGGAGCGGCCATGTTTGTCCAGATTCTAGGTTCCGCCGCGGGCGGTGGTTTCCCGCAATGGAACTGCAACTGCGTGAACTGTGCAGGTTTTCGCGACGGCAGCCTGCGGGCCGAGGCGCGTACCCAGTCGTCCATCGCGATTTCCGATGACGGCGTGAACTGGGTGCTGTGCAACGCCTCGCCAGATATTCGCGCCCAGCTTCAAGGCTTCGCCCCGATGCAACCGGGCCGCGCGCTGCGGGATACCGGCATCAGCGCGATCATCCTGATGGACAGCCAGATCGACCACACCACCGGCCTGCTCAGCCTGCGCGAAGGCTGCCCGCACCAGGTGTGGTGCACCGACATGGTCCATGAAGACCTGAGCACCGGCTTCCCGCTGTTCACCATGCTGACCCACTGGAACGGCGGCCTGGCCTGGAACCGCATCGAGCTGGACGCCAGCTTCACGATCCCCGCCTGCCCCAACCTGCGCTTCACACCATTGCCCCTGCGCAGCGCGGCACCGCCCTACTCACCTCACCGATTCGACCCACACCCGGGCGACAACATCGGCCTGATCGTCGAAGACCTGCGCACCGGCGGCAAGCTGTTCTATGCGCCGGGCCTGGGCAAGGTTGACGCACCGTTGCTGGAAATAATGGCCGGCAGCGATTGCCTGCTGGTGGACGGCACGATGTGGGACGACGACGAAATGCAGCGCCGTGGCGTCGGCACCCGCACCGGTCGCGAGATGGGCCACCTGGCACAAAACGGCCCCGGCGGCATGCTGGAAGTGCTGGAGCAGTTGCCCAAGCAGCGCAAGGTGCTTATCCACATCAACAACACCAACCCGATCCTGGATGAAGACTCGCCCGAGCGAGCCGAGCTGCTGCGACGCAATGTGGAAGTGGCGTACGACGGCATGAGCATTGAATTGTAGGAGCGAGCCAAATGACTGACACACCGCTGACCACCGCCGAGTTCGAACAGGCCCTGCGCGCCAAGGGCGCCTTCTACCATATCCATCACCCGTATCACGTGGCGATGTACGAAGGCCGCGCCACCCGCGAGCAGATCCAGGGCTGGGTCGCCAACCGTTTTTATTATCAGGTGAACATTCCCCTCAAGGACGCCGCGATCCTGGCCAACTGCCCGGACCGGGAGATTCGTCGTGAGTGGATCCAGCGCCTGCTGGATCACGACGGCGCTCCCGGCGAAGACGGCGGCATTGAAGCCTGGTTGCGCCTGGGACAGGCCGTCGGCCTCGACCCGGATCAACTGCGCTCCCAGGAGTTGGTACTGCCGGGCGTACGATTTGCGGTAGACGCCTACGTCAACTTCGCCCGCAGGGCCAGCTGGCAGGAAGCCGCCAGCAGTTCCCTGACCGAGTTGTTCGCCCCGCAGATCCACCAGTCGCGCCTCGACAGCTGGCCCCAGCATTACCCATGGATCGACCCCGCCGGCTACGAGTATTTCCGCACCCGCCTGGGCCAGGCTCGCCGGGATGTGGAGCACGGTCTGGCCATCACCCTGCAGCACTACACCACCCGCGAAGGCCAGGAGCGCATGCTGGAAATTCTCCAGTTCAAACTGGACATTCTTTGGAGCATGCTCGATGCAATGAGCATGGCTTATGAACTGAAACGCCCGCCGTATCACAGCGTGACCGATCAGCGTGTATGGCATAAGGGGATCACCCTATGAGCTTCGATCGCAGCAAAAAACCGACCTGGCGCCAGGGCTATCGTTTCCAGTACGAACCGGCGCAAAAAGGCCATGTGCTGCTGTACCCGGAAGGCATGATCAAGCTCAACGACAGCGCCGCCTTGATCGGTGGCTTGATCGACGGCGAGCGCGATGTCAGCGCAATCATCGCCGAGTTGGACAAGCAGTTCCCTGGCGTGCCCGAGCTCGGTGAAGACATCGAGCAATTCATGGAGGTTGCCCGTGCTCAGCACTGGATCGAACTTGCCTGACCTGCCACCCAAGCCGGAAATCGGCCTGCCGCTCTGGTTGCTGGCCGAGCTGACCTACCGCTGCCCGCTGCAATGCCCGTACTGCTCCAATCCGCTGGATTTTGCCGAGCAGGGCAAGGAACTGAGCACGGAACAGTGGATCAAGGTATTTCGTGAAGCCCGGGAAATGGGCGCTGCGCAACTGGGGTTTTCCGGCGGTGAGCCGCTGGTGCGCCAGGACCTCGCCGAACTGATCGCCGAGGCGCGCAAGCTGGGTTTCTATACCAACCTGATCACCTCCGGCATCGGCCTCACCGAGCAGAAGATCAGCGACTTCAAGAAGGCCGGCCTGGACCATATCCAGATCAGTTTCCAGGCCAGTGACGAGCAAGTGAACAACTTGCTGGCCGGCTCGAAAAAAGCCTTCGCACAAAAACTCGAAATGGCCCGGGCAGTGAAAGCCCATGGCTACCCGATGGTGCTGAACTTCGTCACCCATCGGCACAATATCGACAAGATCGACCGCATCATTGAGCTGTGCATTGCCCTGGAAGCGGACTTTGTCGAGCTTGCCACCTGCCAGTTCTACGGCTGGGCCCAGCTCAATCGGGTCGGCCTGTTGCCGACCCAGGAACAGCTGGTGCGCGCCGAACGCATCACCAACGAATACCGCGCCAAGCTCGAAGCCGAAGGCCACCCGTGCAAGCTGATATTCGTCACGCCGGATTACTACGAGGAACGCCCGAAAGCCTGCATGAATGGCTGGGGCAGCATCTTTCTGACAGTAACGCCGGACGGTACTGCCCTACCGTGCCACGGAGCCCGACAGATGCCGGTGCAATTTCCCAATGTGCGCGACCACAGCATGCAACACATCTGGTACGACTCGTTTGGCTTCAACCGCTTTCGCGGCTACGACTGGATGCCCGAGCCGTGCCGTTCATGTGACGAGAAGGAAAAGGACTTCGGTGGGTGCCGCTGCCAGGCGTTCATGCTGACCGGGGATGCCAGCAATGCTGACCCGGTGTGCAGCAAATCGGAGCACCACGGCATGATCCTCCAGGCCCGCGAAGAAGCGGAGCACGCCACCCAGACCATTGAGCAACTGGCCTTTCGCAATGAGCGCAACTCACGGCTGATCGCGAAAGGCTGAGGTCTTTTAGCGTTTGGCGATGATGTACACCGCGTGCACGATGCCGGGAATGTAACCGCACAAGGTCAGCAGGATGTTCAGCCAGAACGCGCCAGCGAAACCCACTTGCAGGAACACACCCAGTGGCGGCAGCAGAATAGCGATGATGATGCGAATGATATCCATGGGTTCAGCTCCAGAAAATCGGCTCGTGTGAGCCGTACAAGCTAATCGACCTTGGCCGTTGGTAAGGGTTCAGTGGGATCTGGCACTCAGCCATCGTCTAATTCGCGGACAAAAAAACGCCCCCAGCCAAAAGAATCAGGCTGGAGGCGCCGCGTATACCGCGAGACGGTTCAGGAAATATGGGGCTTAAACGGCAATGCCCTTGCGGCATTGCAGCTGTGCAGTGCGCACCCGGGAGAAGGTACGGGCCAGACGCAGGAGCATTTCGTCGACGTTGCTTTTGCTCAATGTGAGCGCCGGGGTGAAGCGCAGGCAATCGGGTTGCGGCGCGCTCAGGATCAGGCCTTCACTGAGCGCGGCGTTTACCACCGCATCTGCCGAATCCTCCGACAGAGTCAGTCCCCACATCAGGCCCTGGCCGCGCAGTTCACCCTGGTCATAGCGATGCGCCAGGCGGGCAAGCCCTTCGCCCAGATAAGCGCCAACCTCGCAAACGTGCTCCAGAAATTCGTGAGTCAGTACGGTATCGAGCACCGCTATACCAGCGGAAGCCATCAGCGCGTTGCCATGGTGGGTGCCTTCCAGCTCACCGATTTCAAAACAACACGCCTTTCCCCGCGCGAGCAACGCCGCCAGTGGCACACCACCACCCAAGCCCTTGCCCAGGCAGATGATGTCGGCACGTACGCCGTAGTGCTGTTCGGCGAGCAACGTGCCGCAACGGCCAGTGCCGGTTTGCACTTCGTCGAGGATCAACAGGATGCCCAGCTCGCGGCACAGGCGTTCGACACCCTTGAGATAGTGCTCGGTCGCGGGAATGACGCCGGCATCGTTCTGGATCGGTTCCAGCATGATTGCCACGGTTTGCGCATCCACCGCCGCGTGCAGCGCCGGCAGGTCGTTGAACGGCACGTGGCTGAAGCCTGGCAACTGGGGCTCAAAACGGTTTTCACTGGCGGCTGCCGAGGCCGACATCGCGGCAAAGCTGCGGCCATGGCAACCGTTGCTCGCGGTGATGATGCGATAGGCGCCGCCACGGTGCAGTTGGCCCCATTTGCGCGCCAGCTTGATAGCCGCTTCGCAGGCTTCGGCGCCGCTGTTGAGCAGGTAGGCCTGGTCGCTGCCGGTGCGATGGCACAGGCGGTCGGCGAGGTTCAGTTGAACGCGGTTGTGCAGGCTGTTACCGGGATTGATCAGCGATTGGGCCTGATCGGCCAGCGCCTTGGTCACTGCCTGTGGGCTATGGCCCAGGCTGTTGGCGCCGCCACCCTGGCTGAAGTCGAGATAGGCGCGGTCTTCGCTGTCCCACAGCCAGGAGCCTTGGCCGCGTACAAACACCTGGGGCGGGCGGGCCACACTGGGCATCAGGCAATCGCTGGAAAGATCGTCTCGCAGAGCCGGGGTCTTCGCCTCGAGGACCAGATCATCCAGGCTGGGGGCGGGGCGACGCAGGTTGAACAGGTTCATGGATGAACCCCTTTGGCAATCGCACCTTGGTCGGTATTACCGATAAACCCATGGCGGAGGTTTTTTGCCTTGCCTATGCAAACACCGTCAACATAAACACTACTCATCGTGCTTTCCGGCCCTGTAAGCCCTGTGAATAGGCGCTAGACTAGGCGCCTTGGGGGCACTCGGCCATTTCGATTTTCCAGCATTTTCGATAAGCATTACTTATGGATTTCAAGCAACTGCGTTATTTCGTCGCGGTGTACGAAGAAGGCCATGTGGGGCGGGCAGCGGAGCGCCTGTCGATCTCCCAGCCAGCGTTGTCGCAGCAGATTCGCCAGCTCGAGCAAAACCTTGATGTGAGCCTGTTCGAACGTAGCAGCAAGCGCCTGCTGCCGACCCTCGCCGCCCACACTTTGTATAACCACGCCCTGCCCTTGCTCGACGGTATGCAGCATGCGGTGGAAGCGCTGCGTAACTTCAAGGGCCAGGCACTGCGCACCTTGGCGATCGGCGTGCTGCAAACCGTGCACACCAGCCTGGTGCCGCAGATGCTCGAACGGGTGCGCAAGGCCCAGCCGCATCTGGTCGTACAGATCTACGAGCTGACCGGGATGGAAATCGAACGCCGGCTGCTCAACGGCTCGCTGGATATCGGCATCAGCTACCTGCCGCCACGCCAGCCGGGGCTGCACGGCGTGCTGCTGTATGAAGATGAACTGAAGGTGGTCATCCCGGCTGATCACCCGCTGCGGGAATTCAAGAAAGTCTCCCTGAAGCAAGCCGCCGAGTTACCCATGTTGCTGCTGGGGGAAGAGTTTCAGGTGCGCCAGATATGGCAAGGTCAATTGGCCAACCTGGGCCGACGCCCGCAAGTGCAGGCCGAGTTGAATACGATGGCGGGGATTCTCGACAGCCTGCCCCATACCAAGCTGGCGACGGTGCTTCCCGGACGCTCCCAGGATGAACACAACAGCAAGGCGTTGCTGTGGAAACCCTTGAGCGAACCACGGGTGCCGTTGAAAGTGGGGTTGGTGTGCCGGGATGTGCAGCGCCAGCAGGCGACGCTGGAATTGTTGCGCACGCTGCTGGAAGACGTGATGAACGCGCCCGCCTGACTTTTTCGCAGGCAAAAGAAAACCCCGCCGAAGCGGGGCTTTGCAGACTGTTTCCCTGACATCCATTTCACTCCGCCTTCCTGGCAGAATCCTACGTGTCCGTGTTGTTGCTTTGCGCTTCCTGCGCGACGTCCATGTGAAGTAGATTATCCGTGGATCCAATTTGGCGATAGAGGACGAATAGCAGCACGTCATGTAAGAGAATGCTTACACGCCCTCCAAGCCCTTAGAACAGTGCTTCATCCAGCAAAAACAGCGATTCGCTACCGGCTTTTACCGAGGCGCTGAGGGACGCGATCCGCGGCAGCAAGCGCGCAAAGTAGAAACGCGCGGTGCCCAGCTTGCTCGCGTAGAAGTCTTCCTGAGCCTCTTTACCCAGAGCCGCCTTGGCCATCAGGGCCCACATGTAGGCATAAGCCATGTAGCCGAACGCGTGCAGGTATTCCACGGATGCCGCGCCGATTTCATTCGGGTTGGATTTGGCGCGGTCCAGCAGCCAGGCGGTCAGTTCGTCCAGGTCATCCACGGCCGCGTCCAGCGGCTTGGTGAATTCGGCCAGTTCGGCGCCGGCAGTGGCGGTGAAATGGCGGATCTCATCAGCGAACAGCTTGTAGAACGCCCCACCGCTGCCGACGATCTTGCGTCCCACCAGGTCCAGGGCCTGAATGCCGTTGGTGCCTTCGTAGATCTGGGTGATGCGCACATCACGCACCAGTTGCTCCTGGCCCCATTCGCGAATGTAGCCGTGGCCGCCGAAAATCTGCTGGCCGTGCACGGTGGTTTCCAGGCCCAGGTCGGTCAGGAACGCCTTGGCAACCGGAGTCAGCAGAGCAACCAGATCGTCCGCGCGTTTGCGGGCGGTGGCGTCTTCGCTGAACTTGGCGGTGTCGAGCTGCATCGCCACATAGGTGGAGAACGCACGGCCACCTTCGTTCGAGGCTTTCATGGTCAGCAGCATGCGCCGCACGTCCGGGTGGACGATGATTGGGTCAGCGACCTTGTCCTTGGCTTTCGGACCGGTTGGCGAACGGCTTTGCAGGCGGTCGCGCGCATATTCGATAGCGTTCTGATAAGAGCGCTCACCGGAGGCCAGGCCCTGGATGCCCACACCCAGGCGCTCGTAGTTCATCATGGTGAACATCGCGGCCAGGCCACGGTTCGGCTCGCCCACGAGGTAGCCCACGGCTTCGTCGAAGTTCATCACGCAGGTCGCAGACGCCTGGATGCCCATCTTGTGTTCGATGGAGCCGCAGGTCACCGGATTGCGCGCCCCCAGGCTGCCGTCGGCATTGACCATGAACTTGGGCACCAGGAACAGCGAAATACCCTTGGGACCCGCCGGTGCGTCCGGCAGCTTGGCCAGCACCAGGTGGATGATGTTCTCGGTGAGGTCGTGCTCGCCACCGGTGATGAAGATCTTGGTGCCGCTGACCTTGTAGGAACCGTCTGCCTGAGGCTCGGCCTTGGTCCGAATTATCCCAAGGTCAGTGCCGGCATGAGGTTCGGTCAGGCACATGGAACCGGCCCACACGCCGGAGTACATATTCGGCAGATAAGTGGCCTTGAGCTCTTCACTGGCGTGGGTGTTGATCGACACGCAGGCGCCGGAGGTCAGCATCGGGTAGAGGCCGAAGGCCAGGCCCGAGGAGTTGATCATCTCTTCTACCTGGGCCGACACTGCCTTGGGCATGCCCATGCCGCCGTACGCCGGGTCGCCGCCAACACCTACCCAACCGCCTTCAGCGTAGGTTTTGTAGGCGTCCTTGAAGCCAGCCGGGGTGAAGACCGCGCCATTCTCCCAGCGGCAGCCTTCTTCGTCGCCGCCGCGGCTGAGCGGGGCGACGGTCTTGGAGGTGACTTTGCCGGCTTCTTCGAGGATTGCCTCAACGGTCTCGGCGTCGACGGTTTCCGCCAGCGCGGGCAGTTGGGCCCAGAGTTTGGCGACCTCGAAAACTTCGTTGAGGACGAAGCGCATATCGCGCAGCGGCGCTTTGTAGTCAGCCATGGCAAACCTCGTGAGAACTTTAACGTTATTCGGGTGGGGTCGGTTTTACAGACCCCGAGTGTAACCGAACAACTTTTGTGACACATAGGGTCTGCTTGTGACCAACAAGTATTTTACGGTCACTAAAGCGCAAACAGCTCCGCCGGCAGACTCATCAGGCACTCACTGCCCGCCTCCACCGCCGCCCGGTGCGCGGCCGTGCGCGGTAGCAGGCGCTTGAAGTAGAACTCGCAGGTCGCCAGCTTGCCTCGGGCGTAATCGGCATCACCGCTACCGCTGTCCAACTGCTCCTGCGCCACCAGCGCCATGCGCAGCCACAAGTAGGCAAGGATGATGTAGCCGCTGTACATCAGGTAATCCAGGGCTGCAGCGCCGACTTCATCCGGGTTTTTCATGGCTGCCATGCCTACCTTGACCGTCAGCTCACCCCACTGCTGATTCAACTGGTTGAGCTGAGCCACATGGGCCTTGAGTTGCGGATGTTCGGCGTTGGCCGCGCAGAACTTGTGGACGATTTTGGTAAAGCCGCGCAGCAGCTTGCCCTGGCTGCCGAGCACCTTGCGCCCGAGCAAATCCAGGGCCTGGATGCCGTTGGTCCCTTCATAGATCGGCGCAATCCGGCAATCGCGAACCAGTTGCTCCATGCCCCATTCACGAATGAAGCCATGGCCACCGAACACCTGCATGCCGTGGTTGGTCACCTCCAGCCCGGTTTCGGTCATGAACGCCTTGCAGATCGGCGTAAGGAAGGCCAACAGGTCTTCGGCTTCCTGGCGTTGCCCCTCGTCGCCACTCAGGTGTGCGGTATCGAGCAACTGTGCCGAGAAGTAGGTCAATGCGCGGTTGCCTTCATTGAAGGCTTTCATGGTCAGCAACATGCGCCGCACATCCGGGTGGACGATGATCGGATCAGCGGCTTTTTCGGGTGCCTTGGCGCCGGTCAGCGAGCGCATCTGCAAGCGGTCGTTGGCGTACTTGATCGCACCCTGGAAGCTCGCTTCCCCCAGGCAAAGGCCCTGCATGCCGGTGCCCAGGCGCGCATGGTTCATCATGGTGAACATGCAGTTGAGGCCCTTGTTCGCCTCACCGATCAGGAAACCCCGGGCGCCATCGAAGTTCAGCACACAGGTGGCCGACGCCTTGATGCCCATCTTGTGCTCGATGGAGCCGCAACTCATCGTGTTGCGCTCGCCCGAGTCGGCATGGAACTTGGGCACGATAAACAGCGAGATTCCCTTGGTGCCGGCCGGCGCATCCGGCAGCTTGGCCAGCACCAGGTGGATGATGTTGTCACTCATGTCATGCTCGCCGGCCGAGATGAAAATCTTGCTGCCGGTGACTGCATAACTGCCGTCGGCCTGCGGTACGGCGCGGGTCTTGATCAGGCCAAGGTCGGTGCCGCAATGGGCTTCAGTCAGGCACATGGTGCCGGTCCACTGGCCCGCGGTGAGTTTGCTCAGGTAGGTGTTTTTCTGCTCTTCAGTGCCGTGGGCACGGATCGCCGACATCGCACCGTGGGTCAGGCCAGGGTACATGCCCCAGGACGTATTGCTGGAGGAGATCATCTCCGCGAGCACCAGGCCCAGGGACATTGGCAAGCCCTGCCCGCCGTAGGCCGGGTCAGCCGCCAAACCGTGCCAGCCGCCTTCCACGTACTGCGCGAAGGCTTCCTTGAAGCCCTTGGGCGTGGTCACCACACCGTTGTCGAAATGGCAGCCTTCTTCATCGCCGGAGCGGTTCAACGGCGCCAGGACGTTTTCGCAGAACTTCGCACCTTCCTCGAGGATCGCGCCGACCATGTCCGGGCTGGCATCGCTTGCACCCAGCGCGGCGTAGTGGCCGTGGAAGTCAAAGACGTGATCGATCAGAAAGCGCATGTCGCGCAGGGGAGCTTTATAGTCAGGCATGGCAATGTCTCCGGCAGCAGATGCCTTCAACCTACTGCCCCACGGCCCACCGGACAATCACTGTAGGGCCGCTGAATACACCACCATCACTCAACCGGCAGCGCTGTCCATGCGGACCGCGCCGCGGCGGGTCTGCCCCGCAGCGACCACGCAGTTACGCCCCGCGCCCTTGGCGTTGTACAGCGCCTGGTCGGCGGATTTGAGCACTTCTTCAGGGCTGCGCTGCTCGGCCTGGCGTTCGGCCACACCGATGCTGACGGTCACCGACACGCTGGAAGCGCCATTGCCCACACGACGCTGGCGCCCCTGCTGGTCGTCGTGGGGACGGTCCGGGTTACGCAGTTTGATGTCGTAGTTGGCGATGATTTCACGGATCTCTTCCAGGTGCGGCAGGCATTCATCCAGGGTCTTGCCGGCGAATACCACGGCAAATTCCTCACCGCCATAGCGGTAGGCCCGGCCGCCGCCGTTGACCTTGGACAACTTGCTGGCCACCAGGCGCAGTACCTGGTCGCCCACGTCGTGGCCATGGGTATCGTTGAAACGCTTGAAGTGATCGACGTCGCCCATGGCCAGCACATAATTGCGCCCCAGGCGCTGCATGCGCTCATTGAGCGCGCGGCGGCCCGGCAACCCGGTCAGCTCGTCACGGAAGGCCATTTGATAAGCCTCGTGGGCCACCCCGGCAGCAATCATCAGCATCACCTGGCTGCACATGATGTTCAGGGTGAACGGCAGGATGAACGTCTGCGGCAACATCCAGAACAACCCCAGCAACCCTACCAGCTGCGCGGCGTGCAGCGGTCTTGGTTGATACCAGTACTGCGCGGCCAGGGTCACAAAACCAATCAGGAACATCGGATAGGACAGCTGGATCAGGCTCATCCAGCGGCCATGCAAGGCGGGCCAGCGAATTTCAGCCAACCAGCTCAACAAGGCATGGGGAAAACTTTGTTCAAGGGCAAGCGCCACGCTGCCTACCGCAAACAGCACCGCGCAGCGTGCGACGAAGTCACGAAACAGGTGGGTTTTTTCTTGCCAGACCGCGTAGATGCCGAACAGCAACGGTAACAACAGGCAACACAGATGGAAGACCACGGCCGCGTCGTCCCGCACGCGACCGTTATCGCGGTAGTAATCGGTCTGGGTATCCAGCAGGAAATAGACCACATACACCGTGATCATCAGGAACAGCTCTCGCTGGCGCCGGTAGACCGCGCAGTACGAGCCGCCCAGCAGCAGCACGAGGGTCGGCAGCACATTGAACAGTGAAGTGAAGAACACATTGAGATCCTTCACATACGCAGCCGAGAGCCCCGCCAGCAGTAAAAGCAGTGAAGGTAAAAAATGACTGAAACGTACAGCAGACGCGCGCGACAAGGGTAAAGCTCCGACCCACAAAAAAGATGGCACAGTGCCTTCACTGATCACAGTTAAGCACATTCAATGTGATGCGTATCACATTGCCATCACTGTAACGGCCGCTCGGAGCAATCCCTGAGTGCGGTACTGTGGTTTTTTATCGCGCAAAAAAAACCGCCGCTCCCGAAGGAGCGGCGGCTTTTGAAGCGAACTGGCCGAGGCTTAGTAGCCCAGGTCGAAGTTCTCTTCTTTCATGTCCATCAGGTTGTTGGCGCCCGACAGCATGGTTGCAACGTGGGTGCGGGTACGCGGCAGGATGCGCTGGAAGTAGAAACGCGCAGTCTGCAGCTTGGCGGTGTAGAAGCCTTCTTCGCTGGTGCCGGCAGCCAGTTTCTCGGCGGCCAGGCGGGCCATGTCGGCCCAGAAGTAAGCCAGGCAGGCATAACCGGAGTACATCAGGTAATCCACCGAAGCGGCACCGACTTCTTCGCGGTCTTTCATGGCCGCCATGCCGACCTTCATGGTCAACTCGCCCCACTCTTTGTTCAGTGCCGCCAGCGGTGCAACGAATTCCTGTACGGCTTCGTTGCCTTCGTTGGCCTGGCAGAACTTGTGGACGATCTTGGTGAAGCCCTTCAGCGCTTCGCCTTGGGTCATCAGCACTTTACGGCCCAGCAGGTCGAGGGCCTGGATGCCGGTGGTGCCTTCGTACAGCATCGAAATGCGGCTGTCGCGAACGTTCTGCTCCATGCCCCACTCGGCGATGAAGCCGTGGCCGCCGTAGATTTGCACGCCGTGGTTGGCGGCTTCAAAACCGACTTCGGTCATGAACGCCTTGGCAATCGGGGTCATGAAGGCCAGCAGTGCGTCAGCCTGTTTCTTGGCTTCGTCGTCAGTGCCGTACTTGACCACGTCAACCTGCTTGGCGGTGAAGTACACCATCGCGCGGTTGCCTTCGGCGAAGGCTTTCATGGTCAGCAGCATGCGGCGCACGTCAGGGTGCACGATGATCGGGTCGGCGGCCTTGTCTGGCGCTTTCGGGCCAGTCAGGGAGCGCATTTGCAGGCGGTCGCGAGCGTATTTGAGGCCGCCCTGGAAGCCGATTTCAGCGTGGGACAGGCCTTGCAGCGCGGTGCCCAGGCGAGCGGTGTTCATAAAGGTGAACATGCAGTTCAGGCCTTTGTTCGCCGGGCCGATCAGGAAACCGGTGGCCGCGTCGAAGTTCATCACGCAGGTGGCGTTGCCGTGGATACCCATCTTGTGTTCCAGGGAACCACAGGACACCGCGTTGCGTTCGCCAATCGAACCGTCGGCGTTCGGTACGAACTTGGGAACGATGAACAGCGAAATGCCCTTGGTGCCAGCCGGTGCGTCCGGCAGGCGAGCCAGCACGATGTGGACGATGTTGTCGGCCATGTCGTGTTCGCCGGCCGAGATGAAGATCTTGGTACCGGAAACCTTGTAGGAACCATCAGCCTGAGGCTCGGCCTTGGTGCGCAGCATGCCCAGGTCGGTGCCGCAGTGCGGTTCGGTCAGGCACATGGTGCCGGTCCACTCGCCCGACACCAATTTGGTCAGGTAAGCCTCTTGCTGCTCGGGAGTGCCGTGCTCGGAAATGGTGTTCATCGCGCCATGGGACAGGCCCGGGTACATGCCCCACGACCAGTTGGCTTCGCCGACCATTTCGCTGACCGCCAGACCCAGGGATTCCGGCAGGCCCTGGCCACCGTGCGCCACGTCGTGGGCCAGGCTTGGCCAGCCGCCTTCAACGAACTGTTTGTAGGCTTCTTTGAAACCGGTAGGGGTCTTAACGCCTGACTCGCTCCAGGTGCAACCTTCGATATCACCCACGCGGTTCAGCGGTGCCAGTACCTGCTCACAGAACTTGGCGCCTTCTTCGAGAATGGCGTCAACCATGTCCGGGGTAGCGTCCTGGCAAGCCGGCAGGCTCTGATAGTGCGCTTCATAGCCAAGCAGTTCGTCACGAACGAAGCGAATATCACGCAAGGGGGCCTTGTAGTCAGGCATAGCGATAAACCTCTGCTGATGTATCTGGGATGAACAACCGCATGGATGTGTTGTGGCGGTCAAACAGTTGTTTGAAACATACGTTTACGACCAATCCTTGTCAAGCGTCGCGCAAACGCCGTTTGTCATGACGCAGGTCAACGTCAGGCACGGCAAGGCCTGCAGCGAAATGCCGCATGACGATTCAGGAGGAAAAAGATTATTGAGCGGTGAAGATCAATGTGGGAGCTGGCTTGCCTGCGATGCGGGCGCCGCGGTGTATCAGGAGGATCGAGGTGACGCTATCGCAGGCAAGCCAGCTCCCACAGAGAAGCCAGCTCACACGATAAGAGGGGGGGTTATGCGTAAGTATCGATCAAGGTGCCGAGCATTTCGTCGGAAGCCTTGGCGACTTTGGCGCCCAGTTCAACCTGGAACTTGCCTTGGGCCATCTCGACCATGTTGCTCGCCGAGTTGCTGGCCTGATTGGCGTCTACCGAACGCAAACGATCATTTTGCGCGTCCGAAGGCTGGGAAGTGGCGGCGCTGGCAATCTTGCCGGCGGCCTGGTCGACACGGTTCTGCCCGGTCTGAATCGCGCTCAGTCCCGAGTAAAACGCACTGCTACCAGAGATTTCCATGGCGTGAACCTGCCTATAAGAGAATCGTGAACTGTTATTGAAGCAGACCTACCGGCAAAACGCCCGTCAAAAACACTAATGGCATAATGCCTTCGCGATAGGCAAAACTAGTCAAGCAGGTCCAGTTGCAAGTACGCGGCGACCGCTTCGGCGCTGGGATGCTTGAGCTTGGGCACCCTTCCCAGGCATGGCGCGGGGAGTCGTTCAGCCAGGGTCGCGAGGTTTTCTTCCAGACGAGAGGTCTTGGGGTCGATGATATTGGCCACCCAGCCCGCCAGCGGCAACCCGTCCCGGGCGATGGCTTCTGCGGTCAACAACGCGTGGCTGATACACCCCAACCGCACACCCACCACCAGGATCACCGGCAGCTTCAGCGCCTGGGCCAGGTCCGACAAATTGTCCTGGTCCGCCAATGGCACACGCCAGCCGCCCGCACCTTCGATCAAGGTGAAGTCCGCCTGTTTGGCGAGAACGTGCTGCATGGGTTTCAACAACGACTGCACCGTCAGCGCCACGCCGGCTTCACGGGCCGCCAGATGCGGCGCGATGGCCGGCTCGAAGGCCACCGGGTTGACCTCGGCATAACTCAACGGCAACGAACACTCGGCCAGCAACGCCAGGGCGTCCGAATTGCGCAGGCCCTTGGGCGTCAGCTGGCACCCAGAGGCTACCGGCTTGCCCGCCGCCGTACTTTTGCCGGCTTGCCGCGCGGCATGCAGCAGGCCAGCAGCGACGGTGGTCTTGCCGACGTCGGTGTCGGTCCCCGTGATGAAGTAAGCGGCATTCATAGAGGTTTCTCCAGGACGGCGTACACCACTTGATAAGTTGCCGGCAGGCCCTGGGCCTGGCGGAACTGCTCGTAGGCTTGCACCAGTGCAACAATCCGCGCCCGGCCCGTCAACCCTCCTGGGCGCCCCGGGTTCAGATTGTGCGCACCCAACGCTTTCAGTTCATGGGTCAGGCTGCGCACGTCGGGGTAATGCAACACGTGGGGACACTGCTCCAGGCTGCGCACCCGCAAACCACTGGCTGCGCACAGTTGCTCATAAGCACTGAACGGCCGGAAGCGGTTCACATGAACCATGCCATCCGCTGCGCGCCAGCTTTCGCGCAACTCATCCAGCGTACCCACGCAGAGGCTGGCAAACGCCAGCACGCCGCCGGGCTGCAATACGCGCTGCGCTTCGCTGAGCACTGCGGCGAAATCCGAACACCACTGCACTGCCAAACTGGAGTAGATCAGCCCGCAACTGGCGTCCTGCAAGGGCAAGCGCTCGGCATCGCCAGCGATGAAATGTTGTGCACCGCCCAGCGGCCGGGCGTGTTTGAGCATGCCCTCGGCGATATCCAGGGCCAAACCCTGGCTACCCGCAAATGACTGGCCCAGCACACGACTGAAATAGCCCGTGCCACTGCCCAGGTCCAGCCAGCGTTGTGGAGAAAGACCTTCGGGCAAACGCCGCAACAGCTCGCTGCCCACCGCACGCTGCAACTCGGCAACGCTGTCGTAACTGGCGGCTGCGCGGGAAAAGGAGGCCGCTACCTGGCGCTTGTCTGGCAAGCCGCCAGGCAGCACATGGGACAAATCAGTCATCACCGCACTCATGCAAAAAAGCCTGGATGGCCCCCGCCACACCGTGGGGGTCCTCCAGTAGAAAAGCGTGACCGGCCTGTTCAATCAGGCCGATTTCAACGTCAGGCAACAAGGCGAACAACTCACCGGCCACTTCAGCCGGAACCAGCCCGTCCAGCCCGGCAAACAGATGCAACTGCGGCCCTTGAAAGTCGACCAACGCCTGACGGGTGTCCAATCGGCCCAACAGCTCCAGACCACTGAGCAAGGTCTGCGCGGAGGTTTTAGGGGCACCCGCCAGCAATAGCCGAGCAAGTGATCGGGGATCGCTGGAGCCCCGGGCGCAAAGCAGACTGAAGCGTTTTAACGTCGCAACCGGATCAAGGCGGCAACCGTCAAGAAACGCAATAAAATCCTCTTCGTGCATGCCATGGTCCCAGCGGGACCAGGCCACGAAGCTTGCGTTGCTGGCAAAGGTGAGCAAACCGCAACAATGATCACCGCGCCGGGCGGCCAACTCGGCAGCAAGCATGCCGCCGAGGGACCAACCACCCAGCCAGACGTCTTGGGGCAAGGTCGAATCCAGCTCATCGAGCCACTCTTGAAGGTCGTCCGACTCCACGTCCGGCAACGGTTCGATCTGCACCTGCAAGTGTTCATCCAGCCCCTGCAACGCCGCCGCCAGCGGTTCCAGCGGCGAAACGCCGAGGCCCCAGCCAGGCAGCAATATCAGTCGATCACGCATGGTCGGGCTCCTGGCCTAACAAGCGGAAACACTCTTCCAATGCGCTTAACAATAGCTGCACCTGGGCGTTGCTGTGGGCCGCCGTCAGGGTCACCCGCAGGCGAGCGCTACCGGCAGGCACGGTCGGTGGCCGAATCGCCGTCACCATCAGCCCGCGCTCGCGCAGCATCTGCGACAAACGCACCGCGCGGGCACTGTCGCCAATCATGATCGGCTGGATCGGCGTGAAACTGTCCATCAGTTCCAGGCCAATCTGCTCGGCGCCCTGGCGGAACTGGCGGATCAGCCCATTGAGATGCTCACGGCGCCAATGCTCGGTGCGCAGCAATTCCAGGCTTTTCAGCGTGGCGCAGGCCAATGCCGGCGGTTGGCTGGTGGTGTAGATATACGGGCGGGCGAACTGGATCAGGCTTTCGATCAGCTCTTCGCTGCCCGCGACAAACGCGCCGGCAGTACCGAAGGCTTTGCCCAGAGTGCCCACCAACACCGGAACGTCTTCCTGGCTCAAGCCAAAATGCTCGACGATCCCGCCACCGTTGGCGCCCAAAGGCCCGAAGCCATGGGCGTCATCCACCATCAACCATGCGCCCTTGGCCCGGGTTTCACGGGCCAGTGAGGGCAGATCCGCCAGGTCGCCGTCCATGCTGAACACGCCGTCGGTCACCACCAGCGTATTGCCGGTGGCTTTCTCCAGGCGCTTGGCCAGGCTTTCAGCATCGTTGTGCAGGTAACGATTGAAGCGCGCACCCGAGAGCAAACCGGCATCCAGCAACGAGGCGTGGTTAAGGCGGTCTTCCAGCACCGTATCGCCCTGCCCCACCAGCGCGGTGACGGCGCCAAGGTTGGCCATGTAACCGGTGGTGAACAGCAGCGCCCGCGGGCGACCGGTGAGGTCGGCCAGGGCCTCTTCCAGTTCATGGTGCGGCGTGCTGTGGCCGATCACCAGATGCGAAGCGCCGCCACCCACGCCCCAGCGAGCCGCGCCCGCGCGCCAGGCTTCAATCACTTGCGGGTGATTGGCCAGGCCCAGGTAATCGTTGTTGCAGAACGCCAGCAACGGCTGGCCGTCGACCACCACGTCAGGGCCTTGCGGGCTCTGCAGCAGTGGACGTTGGCGATACAGGTGTTCGGCACGACGAGCCGCAAGACGCGCGGCGAGATCGAAAGACATGAGACCTCGGTAGATCAGGGTGAACGCGGTCAAAAATGTGGGAGCGGGCTTGCTCGCGAAAGCAGTGGATCAGTCAGCTTATGTATTGGCTGACACACCGCCTTCGCGAACAAGCCCGCTCCCACATTTGGATGGCATTCCAAAGTGGACTTATCAAACAGCCGCGTTGTAAAACTGCTCGCTGCTCTTCTGCTCCACCAGCGCCTGCTCGATCGCCGCCTGGTGCACTTCATCGGCGTGCTCTTCACGAGCTTCCGGCAAGATGCCCAGGCGCGAGAACAGTTGCATGTCCTTGTCCGCCTGCGGGTTGGCAGTGGTCAGCAGCTTGTCGCCGTAGAAAATCGAGTTGGCGCCAGCAAAGAATGCCAGGGCCTGCATCTGCTCGTTCATCGCCTCACGCCCGGCCGACAGCCGCACATGGGACTGCGGCATCAGGATGCGCGCCACCGCCAGCATGCGGATGAAGTCGAACGGGTCGATGTCGTCGGCGTTTTCCAGCGGCGTGCCGGCAACTTTCACCAGCATGTTGATCGGCACCGATTCCGGATGCTCCGGCAGGTTGGCCAACTGGATCAGCAGGTTGGCGCGGTCGTCCAGGGACTCGCCCATGCCGAGGATGCCGCCGGAGCAGATCTTCATCCCCGAATCACGCACGTACGCCAGGGTTTGCAAGCGCTCGCCGTAGGTGCGGGTGGTGATGATCGAACCGTAGAACTCCGGCGACGTGTCGAGGTTGTGGTTGTAGTAATCGAGGCCGGCCTGGGCCAGGGCTTCGGTCTGGTCCTGGTCGAGACGGCCGAGGGTCATGCAGGTTTCCAGGCCCATGGCTTTCACGCCTTTGACCATCTCCAGCACGTAGGGCATGTCTTTGGCCGACGGATGCTTCCAGGCGGCGCCCATGCAGAAACGGGTCGAACCGATGGCCTTGGCGCGAGCGGCCTCTTCGAGGACCTTCTGCACTTCCATCAGCTTCTCTTTTTCCAGGCCCGTGTTGTAGTGGCCCGACTGCGGACAATATTTGCAATCTTCCGGGCAGGCGCCGGTCTTGATCGACAGCAGCGTGGAAACCTGGACGCGGTTGGCGTCGAAATGCGCGCGGTGCACGGTCTGCGCCTGGAACAACAGGTCGTTGAAGGGCTGTACGAACAGCGCTTTGACTTCGGCTAAAGACCAATCGTGACGCAGGTTGGCAGTGATGCTGGCGCTCATGGGCGATTCCTTGATTATGCTTTGGCAAGCCCTGTGGGAGTAATACCCACAGGTACGACACGGATGCTCGGCATATTTAAGGAAGATTCATGCACTGTCAACTTGAGAACAAACACGAGGTTTACATCTGGTTAAAAAGCAACCAAGCCTGTTTAATCTGCGATGAAAGCAGCGGAACGGCCGATCCTGTCTGCGGCGCCTGCGAAACCGAGCTGCCCTGGCTGATGGAACATTGCGAGGTGTGCGCACTGCCGTTGCCGGCGACGGGCCTGGTGTGCGGCCAGTGCTTGAAGCAACCTCAGGCGTTCAAGCAGGTCGTCGCGCCGTGGACCTACAGCTTCCCCATCGACAGCCTGATCAGCCGTTTCAAGCATCAGGCCCGCTGGCCGCTGGGGCACCTGCTTGCGCACCTGTTGGGACAATTCCTGCAACACCGCTATGAAGATGCCGCGCTGGCTCGCCCCGACTGCCTGCTGCCCGTGCCCCTGGCCCGCAAACGCCTGCGGGAACGGGGGTTCAACCAGGCGGCGATGCTCGCCCGCTGGCTGAGTGAGGACCTGAACATCCCCTGGGATGAGCACCTGCTGTCACGGCCGCGTGAAACCGTGGCGCAGCAAGACCTCGACGCCAGGACCCGCAAGCGCAACCTGCACCAGGCCTTCGCCCGGGCCGACGGCGCGCAAGTCAAAGGCCGGCACTTGGCGCTGATCGACGACGTACTGACCACCGGCGCCACCGCCAGCAGTCTCGCCCGCCTGTTGATGGATGCCGGCGCCCGACAGGTGGATGTGTATTGCCTGGCACGGACGCCCAAGCCCGGCACATGACTTGACTCGCGGGCGCCCTGCCCGCAACGTCTGCCCATTCCATCGAAGCGTGTAACCATGTCCCTGCCAACCCTCTTGAGCCAACACATCGTCCGTCGCCCGCAGCGCATTGCACTGCTGCAACATATTGCCGAACAAGGCTCCATCACCCGCGCCGCAAAGAGTGCGGGGCTGAGCTACAAGGCGGCCTGGGACGCCATCGACGAACTGAACAACCTGGCGCAAAAGCCCCTGGTGGAACGCAGCGTCGGCGGCAAGGGCGGTGGCGGCGCCAGGTTGACGGCCGAGGGTGAGCGGGTATTACGCCTTTACCAACGCCTGCAGGTACTGCAAGCCCAGGTGCTGGATTGCGCCGAAGACGCCAGCGACTTCAACCTGCTGGGCCGCCTGATGCTGCGCACCAGCGCACGTAACCAGTTGCACGGCCGGGTGATCGCCATCGACAACCACGGCCGCAATGACCTGATTCGCCTGGAGCTGGCAGCCGGGCTGCGCCTGGATGCGCAGATCACCCACGACAGCACCTTGCGCCTGGAGCTGGAGATCGGCACCGAAGTCGTCGCCCTGATCAAGGCCGGCTGGCTTGAAGTACTGGCCGTCATGCAGGCAGCAACACCTGGACACAATTGCCTGGAAGGAAAAATCGACGCCATTCTCGATGCCGAAGACGGCCCCAGCGAGGTGCGGATCACCTTGCCCAACGGCCAGGTTCTCTGCGCCCTGGCCCGGCCCGACGCGCTTGCACAGATTAATGCCGCCGAAGGCCGGCAGGTGAAGGTGCAGTTCTCCCCCAGCAACGTGCTGCTGGGCACTCCGGTGTAGTGCTTCAAACTGCAACAATTTCGTCACGACTGCTCCCTAAGGTGGCTGCAAAAACCCGCAGGGAGCCTGAAATGAGCCTATTAGAAGAAAACCAAGCCACCGACCTGGAACAGATGGTCGGCCTCACCCGCCGGCGTTTTATCGGCGCCGGCGCCCTATGCGGTGCGGCGATGTTCCTCGGTGGCAACCTGCTGACCCGCAGCGCCCTGGCGGTCAACGTCGCGTCGAACAGCCCGTTGCTGGGGTTCGCCAGCATCGCCTCGGCCACCAGCGACACCATCACCCTGCCGCCCGGCTACAGCGCTTCGGTACTGATCAGCTGGGGCCAGCCGCTGCACAAGAACGCGCCGGCCTTCGACCCCAGCGGCAACGGCACGGCCAAGGCCCAGGAACAGCAGTTCGGCGACAACAACGACGGTATGAGCCTGTTCGCCTTCCCCGGTGACGACAACCGCGCGCTGATGGCGATCAACAACGAATACACCAACTACCGCTACCTCTACGCCCACGGTGGCGCGCCGCAATCGGCCGAAGACGTGCGCAAGGCGTTGGCCAGCGAAGGCGTGTCGGTGATCGAAGTACGGCGCAAAGGCGACACCTGGCAGTTCGTCCAGGACTCGCGCTACAACCGGCGCATCCACGGCAACTCGCCCATCCGCTTCGGCGGCCCCGCGGCGGGCCATGCCTGGCTGAAAACCAGCGCCGACAAAACCGGCAAAAAAGTCCTCGGCACCTTCCAGAACTGCGCCAACGGCAAGACCCCGTGGGGCACGTATCTCACCTGAGAAGAGAACTTCACCGACTGCTTCGGCAGCAGCAACCCGCAACAGACCTTCGACGCCGGGCAGAAACGCTATGGCGTGGTCGCCGCCAGCAAAGACATCAACTGGCACCCCCACGACCCGCGCTTCGACATGGCCAAGAATCCCAACGAACTCAACCGCCATGGCTGGGTAGTGGAAATCGACCCGTTCGACCCGCAATCCACACCGGTCAAGCGCACCGCCCTCGGCCGCTTCAAGCATGAAAATGCTGCGCTGGCGGAAACCCGCGACGGCCGCGCCGTGGTGTACATGGGCGACGACGAGCGCGGCGAGTTCATCTACAAGTTCATCAGCCGCGACAAGATCAATCACAAGAATCCCAAGGCCAACAAGGACCTGCTGGACCACGGCACCTTGTATGTGGCGATTTTCGACGCGGGCGACGGCAATGCCGACCATCCCAAGGGCCAGGGCCAATGGGTCGAGCTGACCTACGGCAAGAACGGCATCGACGCCAACAGCGGTTTTGCCAGCCAGGCCGAAGTGCTGATCCACGCGCGCCTGGCCGCCAGCGTGGTGAAAGCCACCCGCATGGACCGCCCGGAATGGATCGTGGTCAGCCCCACCGACGGCCAGGTGTATTGCACCCTGACCAACAACGCCAAGCGCGGCGAAGACGGCCAGCCGGTGGGCGGCCCGAACCCGCGGGAGAAAAACGTCTACGGGCAGATCCTGCGCTGGAAGGCCAATGCCAACGACCATGGCGCGCCGGACTTCAGCTGGGATTTGTTCGTGGTGGCCGGCAACCCGACCGTGCATGCCGGGACGCCAAAGGGCGGCTCGTCCAACATCAACCCGCAGAACATGTTCAACAGTCCGGACGGCCTGGGCTTCGACAAGGCCGGGCGGTTGTGGATCCTCACCGATGGCGACTACAGCAACGGCGGCGACTTTGCCGGGATGGGCAATAACCAGATGCTGTGTGCCGACCCGTCGACCGGTGAAATTCGGCGGTTCATGGTGGGGCCGGTGGCCTGTGAAGTGACCGGGATCAGCTTCTCGCCGGACCAGAAAACCCTGTTTGTGGGGATTCAGCATCCGGGGGAAACCGGTGGCTCGACCTGGCCGGAGCATCTGCCAAATGGCAAGCCACGGTCCTCGGTGATGGCGATTCGTCGGGATGATGGCGGGATCGTCGGCGCCTGATAAGGCCTCTTCGCGAGCAAGCCCGCTCCCACACTTGACCGCATTCCAAAGCCAGGACTCGGTTTAATGTGGGAGCGGCGGTGCGACGATTCGACTTGCTCGCGAAGGCGTCAGAACAGTCACCACCTATCTCGACCCCGGTGCGTTACCATACCCGGCCGGACGCGGCGCCCTGCTGCGCGCAGGAGTTCGCATGGCACACCCGTTTGAAACACTGACCCCTGACCTGGTGCTCGACGCAGTCGAAAGCATCGGTTTCCTCAGCGACGCCCGCATCCTCGCGCTCAACAGCTACGAAAACCGTGTCTACCAGGTCGGCATCGAAGACTCCGAGCCCTTGATCGCCAAGTTCTATCGGCCGCAACGCTGGACCAACGAAGCGATCCTCGAAGAACACAGCTTCACCTTCGAACTGGCCGAGTGCGAAGTGCCGGTGGTGGCGCCGATGATTCACAACGGTGAAAGCCTGTTCGAGCACGCGGGTTTTCGCTTCACCCTGTTCCCGCGCCGTGGCGGACGCGCACCGGAGCCGGGCAACCTCGACCAGTTGTATCGCCTCGGCCAATTGCTCGGCCGCCTGCATGCGGTCGGTTCCACCCGCCCCTTCGAACACCGCGAAGCCCTGGGCGTGAAGAACTTCGGTCACGACTCTTTGAACACCCTGCTGGAAGGCAACTTCATTCCTCGCAGCCTGCTGCCAGCCTACGAGTCCGTGGCCCGCGACCTGCTCAAGCGTGTGGAGGAGGTCTACAAGGCCACGCCCCACAAGAACATCCGCATGCACGGCGATTGCCACCCCGGCAACATGATGTGCCGCGACGAGATGTTCCATATCGTCGACCTCGATGACTGCCGCATGGGCCCCGCCGTTCAGGACCTGTGGATGATGCTCGCCGGTGATCGTCAGGAATGCCTGGGGCAACTGTCGGAATTGATGGACGGCTACCAGGAATTCCACGACTTCGACCCGCGCGAGCTGGCCCTGATCGAACCCCTGCGTGCCCTGCGCCTGATGCACTACAGCGCCTGGCTTGCACGGCGCTGGGACGACCCGGCGTTCCCCCACAGCTTTCCCTGGTTTGGCAGCGAACGTTACTGGGGCGACCAGGTTCTGGCGTTGCGTGAACAGTTGTCGGCGCTCAACGAAGAACCGTTGAAGCTGTTCTGATCCCTGCCGTCTGGGCCCTGACCTTGGGCCCTACACTTTCAACACACATCCGCTGACAAATATCCTTACAATCGCGGCTTTGTTAGCTGCCTAAGCAAGGATTCTGCATGCAAGCCGCCAACCCCCGTCGCGGGTACATATTGGGCCTGAGCGCCTACGTCATCTGGGGCCTGTTCCCGATCTACTTCAAGGCCATCGCCAGCGTTCCCGCCGCAGAAATCATCGTCAACCGCGTGCTGTGGTCGGCGCTGTTCGGCAGTCTGCTGCTGATAGTCTGGAAACACCCGGGCTGGCTCCGAGAACTGCGGGACAACCCCAGGCGCCTGGCGATCCTGGCCCTGAGCGGCACCTTGATCGCGGCCAACTGGCTGACCTATGTGTGGTCGGTGAACAGTGGCCGCATGCTGGAGGCCAGCCTGGGTTACTACATCAACCCGCTGGTGAACGTGCTGCTGGGCATGGTGATCCTCGGCGAGCGCCTGCGCCGCCTGCAATGGGTGGCCGTGGGCCTGGCAGCGGTAGGTGTGGCGCAACAGGTATGGCAAGTCGGCAGCCTGCCGTGGGTATCCCTGGTCCTGGCGGCGACCTTTGGTTTCTACGGGTTGATCCGCAAGCAGGCGCCGGTCAAGGCATTGCCCGGGCTGGTGGTGGAAACCTGGATGCTGGTCCCGATTGCCATCGCATGGTTGCTGTTCAACCCCTCGGCCCACAGCGCACAGATGGAATTCTGGAGCACCTCCGAAGCGTGGTGGCTGGTGGCCGCAGGCCCGGTGACGCTGATCCCGCTGGTGTGTTTCAACGCCGCCGCACGGCATTTGCCCTACACCGCCCTGGGCTTCCTGCAATACGTGGCGCCCACCCTGGTGCTGCTGGAAGCCGTGCTGTTGTTCAACGAACACCTGGCACCCGCCACGCTGATCGCCTTCTGCTTTATCTGGGCCGGCCTGGTGGTTTACAGCATCGACGCCTGGATGACTGTGCGGAAAAACTGATCAAATAACGTACAAAACTCTGCAAGCCACGGCCGGTGTGGCTTGCAGGCATTCACCCCAAGGTTATCCACAGCCTGGTCCCCGGCGTTTGTGCACAAGCCCTTGAAACTGTTCGTTTTTTAGCCAGCTGGCGAAGAGCCACGGCCCGCCTGGGCCGGACGCGGGTCTCTACAGGTTATCCACAGGCCCATGCAAGATTTCCATGCATAACCTTGTGGGCAACTATTCCTCGCTGCGTAGTTCCAGTTCCACCATCAAGTCGTCGGCCAGGGTTTCCAGCGCCGCCTGCAAGGTTTCCAGCGGCAGCGTCAACGGCACCGCCAGCAAGGCTTCGGCGTGGAACAGCAGGTCGCTGCTCATGGGCGCCGGGCGCACGTCGGTGATCAAGCGCTCCAGGTTGACACCCTGCTTGCTGAGCAGCGCGGTGATGTCGCGAACAATCCCCGGCCGGTCGTTACCGACCAGTTCCATCGCGATGGGTTGCGACTCGCTGGGGGCGAGCGAACTGCTTTCGCCCAGCAGCACGCGAATGCCGTGGGTGGACAAGTCTTCCAGCGCGCCAATCAAGTCCAGCCGATTTTCCGCCGGCACGCTCACCCGCAAAATCCCGGCAAACTGCCCGGCCATGTGCGCCATGCGGCTTTCCAGCCAGTTGCCGCCATGGGCGGCGATGCATTGGGCGATGCGTTCGACCACACCGGGTTTGTCCGGGGCGATGACAGTCAGTACGAGATGGTCCATGGTGTCGTCCTCTTCTTATGAAAATCAGGTAGGAACCAGGCGTTCCCCTCGTACCTACCAAGGTGGACTCAGGTAGCCACGAAAACAAATCGTGTACCATTTTTATATTTATATGGAACAATCCAATAGTTTTTTGAGAACATCCCGTACCCCACTGTGACCGTACGACCAAAGTGGGTCGCTAAACGACGTATTTAGTCTAATTTTCACAACCGCAACTCATCATGTAGTATGCCCAATCGCGCACTACATAACGTTAGGTCGATGTCTGCCAAGGCAACCACGCACCGCGACGCAGCCCGCCCAGCCGCCTTCTACGGCATGTACTGGTGCAGCGTGTTCACGGTTTACATGGCCAGAGGCTTCATTGGTAAATTGAAAAGCTGAAAAGCGCATAAGCTCCGCAGAGTGAGGCAAGCAATGACTGAACACGTTCAAGTCGGTGGCCTGCAGGTCGCCAAAGTCCTGTTCGACTTCGTGAACAACGAAGCCATTCCTGGTACCGGCATTACCGCCGACCAGTTCTGGGCCGGTGCCGACAAGGTCATCCACGACCTGGCGCCGAAGAACAAAGCCCTACTCGCCAAACGCGACGATTTTCAAGTGCGGATCGACACCTGGCACCAGGCACACGCCGGCCAGGCACACGACGCCGTGGCCTACAAAGCCTTCCTTCAAGATATCGGATACCTGCTGCCAGAAGCCGCGGATTTCCAGGCCTCGACCCAAAACGTCGATGAAGAAATTGCCCACATGGCCGGCCCGCAGCTGGTAGTACCGGTGATGAACGCCCGTTTCGCCCTCAACGCCTCGAATGCGCGCTGGGGTTCGCTGTATGACGCGCTCTATGGCACCGATGCCATCAGCGAAGCCGACGGCGCCGAGAAAGGCAAAGGCTACAACAAGGTGCGTGGCGACAAGGTCATCGCCTTCGCCCGCGCCTTCCTCGACGAAGCCGCACCACTGGCTGCCGGCAGCCATGTGGATTCCACCGGCTACAAGATCGTCGACGGCAAGCTCGTGGTCAGCCTCAAGGGCGGCAGCAACAGCGGCCTGCGCAGCGATGCCCAGTTGATCGGCTACCAGGGCGACGCAGCCAAGCCGACCGCCATCCTGCTGAAGCACAACGGCCTGCACTTCGAAATCCAGGTCGACGCCAGCACCCCGGTCGGCCAGACCGACGCCGCCGGCGTGAAAGACGTGCTGATGGAAGCCGCCCTGACCACCATCATGGACTGCGAAGACTCCGTCGCCGCCGTCGATGCCGATGACAAGGTGGTGATCTACCGCAACTGGCTCGGCCTGATGAAGGGCGACCTGTCGGAAGAAGTCGCCAAGGGTGGCAAGACCTTTACCCGCACCATGAACGCCGACCGCGTCTACACCGGTGCCGACGGCAAGGAATTGACCCTGCACGGTCGTTCGCTGCTGTTCGTGCGTAACGTTGGCCACTTGATGACCATCGACGCGATCCTCGACAAGGATGGCAACGAAGTGCCGGAAGGCATTCTCGATGGCCTGCTCACCAGCCTGTCGGCGATCCACAGCCTTAACGGCAACACCCGCCGCAAGAACAGCCGCACCGGTTCGGTCTACATCGTTAAACCGAAAATGCATGGCCCGGAAGAAGCCGCGTTCACCAACGAGCTGTTTGGTCGCATCGAAGACGTGCTGAAGCTGCCGCGCAATACGCTCAAAGTCGGGATCATGGACGAGGAGCGTCGTACCACGGTCAACCTCAAGGCCTGCATCAAGGCGGCCAGCGAGCGTGTGGTGTTTATCAACACCGGCTTCCTCGACCGTACCGGCGACGAGATCCACACCTCCATGGAAGCCGGCGCGATGGTGCGCAAGGCCGCCATGAAGGCCGAGAAGTGGATCGGCGCCTACGAAAACTGGAACGTCGATATCGGCTTGAGCACCGGCCTGCAAGGCCGCGCACAAATTGGTAAAGGCATGTGGGCGATGCCCGACCTGATGGCCGCCATGCTGGAGCAGAAGATTGCTCACCCGCTGGCCGGCGCCAACACCGCGTGGGTTCCTTCGCCGACGGCGGCTGCGCTGCATGCGCTGCACTACCACAAGGTTGACGTGTTCGCCCGCCAGGCCGAACTGGCCAAGCGCGAACGTGCTTCGGTAGACGATATCCTGACCATTCCCCTGGCCCAGAATACCGATTGGTCCGACGAAGAAATCCGCAACGAGCTGGACAACAACGCTCAGGGCATCCTCGGTTACGTGGTGCGCTGGATCGACCAGGGCGTGGGTTGCTCGAAAGTCCCGGACATCAACGACGTCGGCCTGATGGAAGACCGCGCCACCCTGCGTATCTCCAGCCAGCACATTGCCAACTGGTTGCGCCACGGCATCGTCAATGAAGCCCAGGTGATGGAAAGCCTCAAGCGCATGGCGCCGGTGGTGGACCGTCAGAACGCCGGGGATGCGCTGTACCGCCCGCTGGCTCCGGATTTCGACAGCAACATCGCGTTCCAGGCAGCGGTGGAGTTGGTGATTGAGGGGACGAAGCAGCCGAACGGCTATACCGAGCCGGTGTTGCACCGTCGGCGTCGGGAGTTCAAGGCCAAGAATGGTCTGTGAGTAAGCGCTAGAAACGAAAAAGCCCTGACCTATCGATCAGGGCTTTTTTGTTTGGGATGTCAATCGGACTCAACGGTGTAGTTCCCATTAAGCGTGACCGTTCCTCCGTCCGATTCAAACGTTACGTTTGTAAGTTTCCCGATGTGCTTGAAGGTAGTACCGGACTCCGGACGATCGACCAGCACAGTGAGGTCACCCAGCACAGGCTGATGGTATGAATGGCCGTCGGCATCGCGGTAGGTGACATTAAGAAGTGGAGCTTTCCGATGATGCGGCCCGGCTTTCAAGTCGCTTCCGTAGTAGATACGAACACTCTCAACTGCACCGTCCAAAGCGCTCCAGGAGAGATAGCCAAAGACGTCTGTAGGCACAAATACATGACTCAAGGTGCCATCTCGCGAAACTTCAATACGAGCATCACCACTGCTTAAAGTCTTGGCCTTGTGCAGTTCTTTCTCATCGATATTGAATTTTTCAGTACTCATGATGAACTCCTGTCCACAAATTGATTAGGTGCAGGCCTGCGACCCACCCCCTCCTAATCAGTAAACATGCGAAGTTCGATACTTTCCTACTGTCAGAATTGACAGTTCTTCGCGAAATCAGACCAATGGCACCGTCTAGGACGCCATCCCCAACTCCCGCTTCACCATCTTCGCCAGCTTCACGCTATCAATCGGCTTGAGCAAAAAGTCCACCACGCTCAAGTGCATCGCATCAATCACATCCGGCGCTTCGGCGTCACCCGACATGATGATGATCGGCAGCGCCGCCCGGGTGGATTCGCGCACCTGGCGAATCAATTGCAGCCCGTTGCTCGGCGTCATGCGCAGGTCGGTGATCAGCAAGCCGATGGAGCTGCTGGAACTCAACAAGTCCCATGCAGCCTCGCCGCTGTCGGCGGTCATGCAACGAATGCCGTCCAGGCCAAGAATTTCTGCCAACAGTTCGCGCGCGTCCTTGTCGTCATCCACGATCAAAACCCGTTGTGGCGGCAAATCCGGCTCCTGCATAACAGCACTCAGGGCCTCGCGCTCGGCATCACTCAAAATATCGTGGTCGGACATACGTTTCTCGGCAGTTCTATTCAATCTCCCAGCACAGAAGTCAGACATCGCCGGAAGGGCGAACAATGTGCACTTCGTCGGAAAGTTTGCCTAGTGGGCGTTCTACGGGGTTTGGACGATATTCATGTAAGGTTTTTCCCTAGTCGTGGAAGGCATAACGCTACCTAGACTTACGTCCAATGGGCACCCGCAGCGCAGGAGTCGACCATGGGGCACGATAACGACAAAAAAACTGCGGTCATAGGTATGAGTAAAGCTGATGCTTTCACACAAGCGGGGAAAACCGCTGTGTTGCAGAACATCCACGGCACCCTGCAATTCCTGCAACGCTTCCCGCCGTTCAACCAAATGGAAAACGCCCACCTGGGATTTCTGGTAGAGCAGTGTCAATTGCGCTTCTACGGCCCCGGCGAGAGCATCCTCAAGCCCTCGGGCGGGCCGGTGGAACACTTCTATATCGTCAAGCAGGGTCGCGTAGTCGGCGAGCGGCCGGACTCGACAGAAACCACCTTTGAAATCACCACCGGTGAATGTTTTCCGCTGGCGGCGCTGCTGGGGGAGCGGGCCACCCGTACCGAGCACAAAGCCGCCGGAGACACCTTCTGCCTGCAACTGAACAAGCCGGCCTTTATCAAGCTGTTCGCCCTTTCCAGCGCGTTTCGCGACTTTGCCTTGCGCGGCGTGAGCAGCTTGCTGGACCAGGTCAACCAGCAAGTCCAGCAAAAGGCCGTGGAAACCCTCGGCACCCAATATTCGCTGAACACCCGCCTGGGCGAATTGGCCATGCGTCACCCGGTCACCTGCAGCCCGCTGACGCCGCTGCGTGAAGCGGTCACGCAAATGCACGAGCAGCAAGTGGGCAGCATTGTGATCGTCGATGAACACAAGGCGCCCCTGGGGATTTTCACCCTGCGGGACCTGCGCCAGGTGGTGGCCGACGGCACCAGTGATTTCAACCAGGGCATCGAGCGCCATATGACCCAGGCGCCGTTTTTCCTCACGCCGGACCACAGCGCCTTCGACGCGGCGATTGCGATGACCGAGCGGCATATCGCCCACGTGTGCCTGGTCAAGGATCAGCGCCTGTGTGGCGTGGTGTCCGAGCGTGACCTGTTTTCCCTGCAGCGGGTTGACCTGGTGCACCTGGCGCGCACCATCCGCAATGCACCCAGGGTCGAAAACCTGGTGGCGATTCGTGGCGAAATCGGCCAGTTGGTGGAGCGCATGCTCGCCCACGGCGCGTCGTCTACGCAGATCACCCACATCATCACCTTGCTCAACGATCACACGGTGTGCCGTGTCATCGAGTTGACCCTGGCCGACAAGGGCGACCCGGGCGTGCCATTCAGCTGGCTGTGTTTCGGCAGCGAGGGCCGCCGCGAGCAGACGCTGTATACCGACCAGGACAACGGCATCCTGTTCGAAGCCCGGGACGCCGCCGAAGCCGCCGAGATTCGCGGGCGCCTGCTGCCGCTGGCACAACAGATCAACCAGAGCCTGGCGCTGTGCGGCTTCAGCCTGTGCAAGGGCAATATCATGGCCGGTAACCCGGAGCTGTGCCTGTCCCGGGCGGAATGGGCGCGGCGCTTTGCCGGGTTTATCCGTGAGGCGACGCCGGAGAATCTGCTGGGTTCGAGCATCTATTTTGATTTGCGGGTGGTGTGGGGCGATGAGCAAGGGTGCGAGCAATTGCGCCAGGGCATTCTCGACCAGGTGGCAGACAACCGTTTGTTCCAGCGCATGCTGGCCGAGAACGCGTTGCGCCAGCGCCCGCCGGTAGGGCGCTTCCGGGATTTTGTGTTGACGCGCAAAGGCGCCGACAAGGCAACCCTCGACCTCAAGGTGCAAGGCCTCACGCCATTTGTCGACGGTGCCCGTCTGCTGGCATTGGCCAACGGCATCAGCGCCATCAACACCCTGGAGCGCTTGCGCCAACTGGTGGCCAGGGAAGTCATCGAACGCCTTGATGGCGCCGCCTATGAAGAGGCCTATCACTTCATCCAGCAAACCCGCATGCAACAACACCAACTGCAAACCCGCGAGAACCTGCCCTACTCCAACCGCGTCGATCCCGACAGCCTCAACCACCTCGACCGGCGCATCCTGCGCGAATCCCTGCGCCAGGCCCAACGCCTGCAAGGCAGCCTGACGTTGCGGTATCAGCTGTGAACTGGTTTGGCTGGTTGCGCAAACCCAAACCTGGCCTGGATGCGGCACAACAACGGCGCGTCGAACAATTGCCCACACCTGGGGAGCTGGGGGACGGATCGCTGCGGGCCCAGCGCTGGGTGGTGGTGGACCTGGAAACCAGCGGCCTGAACCTCAATCGTGACCAGGTGCTTTCGATTGGCGCCGTGGTGATCGAGGACGGCGCAGTGGACTTCTCGCAATTATTCGAGCGCACCCTGCACCGGGCCGAGACCAAGCTCAGCCCCAGCGTGCTGATCCATGGCCTGGGGCCCAGCGCCATTGCAGCGGGCAGTGACCCGGCAGAAGCGCTGATGGACTTCATGGAGTTTGTCGGCGACAGCCCGCTGCTGGCGTTTCATGCGCCCTTCGATCAACACATGCTGTGCCGGGCACTCAAGGACAGCCTGGGCTATCGCTTGAACCACCCGTTCCTGGACGTGGCCGACATCGCCCCGCTGCTGTGCCCCGACGCCAACATCCGCGAAGCCGGGCTGGATGACTGGATCACGCATTTCAAGCTGCAAGTGGGCGAGCGTCACCATGCCAGTGCGGATGCGCTGGCAACGGCGGAACTGATGCTGATTTTGTTCAGCCGTGCACGGCAGCAGCAGATCGACAGCCCGCACGCGTTACAACAGCGCCTGGGCCAATGGAAACGCCGCAAGCAAGCCCCCTCATTCTAATGGTGGCGAGGGAGCTTGCTCCCGCTGGGGTGCGAAGCGCCCCCAAATCAGCCAACCCATTTCCAACTGAATAAATGCACTGCCAGGATTACGACTGCTGCGCAGCCGAGCGGGAGCAAGCTCCCTCGCCACAGCAAATGGCATCATCATGATAGATAGCATTACGCCGCCGCCCGACCAACGCCAATTGCACCCGCCTTACACCTCTGCCACAATCGCGAATAATTCTCGTTAGTTTAAACTTTCCGATCGGTGTCGCCTTGTCGTCAATCCAAAGTCCCCACAGTGAGCTTGTTGGCGCGTTGTACCGCGACCATCGCAGCTGGCTGTTGGCGTGGCTGCGACGCAACGTGGCCTGCCCCAGCCGCGCCGAAGACCTCAGCCAGGACACCTTCATGCGCCTGCTGGGCCGTGAAGAACTGCGTGAACCCCGCGAGCCGCGGGCGTTTCTGGTGGCCATCGCCAAGGGCCTGCTGTTCGATTATTTCCGCCGCGCCGCGCTGGAACAGGCTTACCTCACCGAACTGATGCTGATCCCGGAAAGTGAGCACCCGTCCCCGGAAGAACAGCAACTGATCCTCGAAGACCTCAAGGCCATCGACCGCCTGCTGGGCAAACTCTCGAGCAAGGCCCGCGCGGCCTTCCTCTACAACCGCCTCGACGGCATGGGCCACGCCGAAATCGCCCAGCGCCTGGGGGTTTCCGTGCCGCGGGTGCGGCAATACCTGGCCCAGGGTATCCGCCAGTGCTACATCGCCCTGTATGGCGAGCCGCTGTGAGCCCGGTCAGTTCCAAGCCGGTGTCGGCGCGGGTGCTCGACGCGGCCATTGCCTGGCAACTGTCCCTCGACTCGGGCGACGGCAGCGCCGTGGAGCAGGAAGAATTCGCCAAATGGCTGGCCAGCAACGAAGAACACGCCCGCGCCTGGCGCCAGTTGGGCATGCTCGATCAGCGTTTCAGTGTGGCCTCGGGCCCGGCCCGTGCGGCATTGCTGCAGTCACGCGAAGGCATTCGCCGCCGCGTGCGCAAGCTCGGCAGCGGCCTGGCCAGTGTGGTGCTGGTGTGCGGCCTGGCATTGTTCGTCGGCCAGCGCTACGTGCCGCTCAACTATTGGCTGGCAGACCAGCGCACCGCCACCGGTGAACAGCGCACCCTGAAGCTGGCGGATGGTACCGTGATCAACCTCAACACCCACAGCGCCATTGACGTGCGCTTTGACGAGAAACGTCGGCTGATCGTATTGCAGGAAGGCGAGATCCTTGTCGAAACCGGCCACAACGACGCCCGCCCGTTTTTTGTCGAAACCCGCGAAGGCAGCCTGCGCGCCCTGGGCACACGGTTTATCGTCAAGCGCGAGGAAGATGGCACCCGCCTCAGCGTGTTGCTGTCTGCCGTCGGCGCACAGCCTGAAGCGCTGCATCAAGAGCAGATCTTCAAGGAAGGCCAGCAAGTGCTGATGCGCCGCGACAGCCTCGGCCCGATGCTTGCCGTCAGCCCCGGCACCGACGCCTGGACGCGCGGCATGCTGGTGGTGGACAACGCGCGCCTTGGCGACGTGGTTGAGGAACTGAGCCGCTACCGCACCGGCTACCTGGGTGTGGATAAACAAGTGGCAGACTTGCGGATCACCGGCAGCTTCCCGCTGCACGACACCAACCTGGCACTGAACGCGCTGCTGCCGACCTTGCCGGTGCAGATTCAACAACACACGCCGTGGTGGGTGACGGTGGCGCCCAAGCCGTAGGCTCCTGTGGTGCATAGGCCATTGTCATCGCAGGCAAGCCAGCTCCCACAGGTGGAATGCGTTCCCCTGTGGGAGCTGGCTTGCCTGCGATGAGGCCCTCAAAAACAGCACTCACCCACTAATAGAAATTATTTTCATCGAGCCCTATCACTTTTTGCATCTCGCTCGGCACATAGGCAATTGAGAAATATTTCCATTCAGGAGCCGCCCTATGTCCCGCACGCTAGACACCTTGTTGCGCCCCAGCCTGTTGGCCGTGGCCATTGCCCTCAGCGCTCCGCTGGCCAGCACCCAGTTGCTCGCCGCCGAACAAGCGTCCAGTGTGCGCGCCTACAATCTGCCGGCAGCGTCGCTGGCCACCACCCTGAACCAGATCGCCAGCCAGGCCGGTTTGGCGCTGACGCTGAACCCGGGGTTGGCAGCGGGCAAGACTTCCGCGCCGGTAAAAGGGCAATTCGATGCACAAGGCGCATTGCGTGAAGCGTTGCGCGGGACCGGGCTGCAACTGGAGCAAAGCAGTGCAGGCACGTTCAGCCTGGTAGCGATCCCGGATGGGGTCGTGGCATTGCCGGAGACCAGCATTACCGGCCAGGCCGACGCGGAAAGCGCATGGGGGCCGGTTGACGGTTACCTGGCGACCCGCACCGCTGCCGGCACCAAGACCGATACCGCACTGGTCGAAGCCCCGCGTTCGATCTCCGTCGCCACTCGCCAGCAAATGCAGGACCGCAACGTCCAGAACCTGGATGACGCCGTCAAATACATGCCCGGTATCGTGTCCGCCAGCTACGGCAGTGACACCCGCTACGACTGGATGCGTGTACGCGGCTTCGAACCCACCCAGTTCCTCGACGGCCTGCCGCTGCCACGCGGCGTGTATGCCAACCCGAAAGCCGAAACCTGGAACCTCGACCGCCTTGCGCTGCTGCGTGGGCCGGCCTCGTCGGTCTACGGCCAGACGCCACCGGGTGGCCTGCTGGATATGGTCAGCCGACGTCCAAGTGCCGAGTCGAGCAATGCCATCCAGGTGCAGTACGGCAGCGACAACTACCGCCAGATCAACTTCGCCAGCAGCGGCAAGATCGATGATGAAGGCCAGTTTCTCTACGGCCTCAGCGGTGTGGTGCGCGACGCCGGCACCCAGGTCGATCACATCGACAACAAGCGCTACAACATCGCCCCCAGCCTGACCTGGAATATTGATACCGACACCAAGCTGACGTTCCTGTCGCAGTTCACCCGCGACGATACCGGTGCTACCAGTCAGTTCCTGCCCATTGTCGGCACCAAGATCAAATCGCCGCTGGGGGACATCTCTCATCACAAGAACCTCGGCGACCCGGACTACGAGTACTACGACCGCACCTACTACGCGCTGGGCTACGCCTTCGAGCATCGCTTCAACGATACCTGGCAGTTCAAGCAGAACCTGCGTTACACCAAGTCGGAGCTGGCTTTCCAGCAGCTGACCGTGGGTTCCTACGGTTACTCGACCATTGATGCCGAGGGCAATACCAGCCGCTCGTCGACCAACGTCGACGAAAGCATCGGCCAGTTCGCCGTCGACAACAATTTCCAGGCTGACTTCGCCACCGGTGATATCACCCACACGCTGTTGCTCGGCCTGGATCACCAGCGCACCGACACCTCGTACCTGTCGATCTTCGGTGACGGCGGCACAGTCAACCTCTACAACCCCGTCAACACCAAGCCGGTGGTGCGTCCGGCGCGCTCCACCGCTTATTACGACTACAACCAGAAAACCATCCAGACTGGCCTTTACGCCCAGGACCAGATGGCCCTGGACCAGTGGCGCCTGACCCTCGGCGGGCGTGAAGACTGGGTGCACCAAGGCACCACCTACTTCAACAAAAACGATGCAACCAATACCGACCGCAGCAAGAACTTCAGTGGCAACGCCGCGCTGAGCTATGTGTTCGATTCGGGCTTCGTTCCGTACCTCTCCTACGCCGAATCGTTCCAGCCAGCGAGTAACGCCAGCGTCTCGCCAACCGAGTCGTACAAACCCACCGAAGGCAAGCAATGGGAATTGGGGGTCAAGTACCAGCCACCCGGCTCAAATACCCTGCTGAGCGCTGCGGTCTATGACCTGACCCAAAAGAACGTGCTGGTTACCAGCTTCGGTGCCGGTGGCCAGTCGATCACCGACCAGACCGGCGAAGTGAAGGTCAAGGGCCTGGAATTGGAAGCCGTCTCTGACGTGACCGAGAACCTTAAGGTCATCGCTGCATACACCCTGGCCAAATCCGAAGTGCAAAAAGGCCAATACAAAGGCAACCGCCTGCAACTGATGCCAAACCAGCAAGCCTCACTGTGGACCGACTACACCTGGCACGCCGGTGTGCTCGACGGTTTCGGCATTGGCGCGGGTGCCCGCTACACCGGCAATACCTATGGCGACCAGGGCAACACCTGGCTGGGCAAGGCCAATGCCTACACCGTGTTCGATGCCTCCGTGCATTACGACCTCGGCCGCCTGGACAATAGCCTCAAGGGGGCTTCGGTGAAACTGAATGCCACCAACCTGTTCGACAAGGACTACATTTCCACCTGCGATGCTTCCTACTGCTACTACGGCGACCAACGCAGCGTCGTCGCCAGTGCCACCTACCAGTGGTAATCGGCTGAGTTAACAACCGGGCCGCCCCCGTGGGCGGCTTCGGTGTGTCTGAAGGCTAGAAAATGAAAAGCAAAACCATCCGCCGCTGGTCCTTCATCCACACCTGGACCAGCCTCGTCTGCACCGTATTCCTGCTGCTGCTCGCCCTCACCGGCCTGCCGTTGATCTTCCACCACGAGATCGACCACCTGCTGGGCAACGAACCCGAGCTGGCACAGATGCCCGCCGATACCCCACAGCTGAACCTCGAACAGCTTGTTGCCAAAGCCCAGGCCCATCGCCCCGGCGAAGCCATGCAATACCTGGCCTGGGACGAAGACGACAAGAACGGCGTGATCGCGATCATGGCCGCCACCGCCGGCACCGAACCCAATTCCTCCCACACCTTCATGCTCGACGCCCGCACCGGCGAGGCCGTGGAAACGCCTTCGGCCAACGGCGGGCTGACGATGTTCCTGCTGCGCCTGCACGTCGATATGTTCGCCGGGCTGCCGGGCAAGTTGCTGCTGGCGTTCATGGGCATTCTGTTTGTGCTGGCGATCATCTCCGGCACGGTGTTGTACCTGCCGTTCATGCGCCGGCTGAAATTCGCCACCGTGCGCCAGGACAAATCCACGCGCCTGCGCTGGCTCGACCTGCACAACTTGATCGGCGTGGTCACCCTGACCTGGGCGCTGGTAGTGGGCGTGACCGGCGTGATCAGCGCCTGCGCCGACCTGATCATCGCCGCGTGGCGCACCGACAGCCTCAGCGCAATGATCGAGCCTTACAAAAACGCCCCGCCGCTGACCCTGCGCGCCCCCGCCACCGACCTGCTGACGATTGCCGCCAAGGCCGCGCCCGGGATGGAGCCGGACTTTATCGCGTTCCCCGGCACGCGTTTCTCCAGCGAGCATCACTACGCGGTGTTCATGAAAGGCAGCACCCACCTGACTTCACACCTGCTGATGCCGGTATTGATCGACGCCAGCAACCTGCACGTCACCGCCATCGCCGAACGGCCGTGGTACATGGACGCCATGGGCATGTCCCAGCCGCTGCACTTCGGTGACTACGGCGGCATGCCAATGAAGATCCTGTGGGCGGTGCTGGATGTGCTGACCATCATCGTCCTGGGCAGTGGCGTGTACCTGTGGCTGGTGCGGCGCAAGGCGGCCAAGTCATGAAGCCGAGGCAATCGAATTTCTGGAAGGTATTCGGCATTCCGCTGGCCATCGGGTTGTTGAGTGCTGCCGGATTGTTTGCGGCATTGTTGGGGGACGGCTTGTGGGATTCGCTGAGCTGGGTGGGGCTGGGCATTCCGGCCGCCATAGGTAGCTGGGCGTTGCTCAAGCGTTGAGATAGATTAGCGCTGCCCTTTTCCGAGGAATGCCCATGTCCACCCCCAGCATGACGTTGTTCCACAACCCTGCCTCGCCGTTTGTGCGCAAAGTACGGGTGTTGTTGCACGAGACCGGTCAACTGGACCGCGTGATCTTGCACGCCTGCGTGCCGACGCCTGTCAAGCCTGACGCCGACGTGATCCAGGACAACGCGCTGGGCAAGATCCCCGCCCTGCGCCTGGCCGACGGCAATGCGCTGCACGACAGCCGGGTGATCCTCGATTACCTCGACTACCAACACACCGGGACTCCACTGATCCCCCGTAACGGCCCGGCCCGCTGGCGGCGCCTGACCCTGGCCTCGACCGCCGACGGCATCATGGATGCCGCCGTACTGGTGCGTTATGAAACCGCCATGCGCCCCGAGGAAAAACATTGGGACCTGTGGCTGGAAGGCCAGCGCGACAAGATCCGCCGCGCCCTCGACATGCTCGAACAGGACGCCATCGCCGAACTGGCCGGGCCGTTTGACGTGGCCGCGATCAGCGTGGCGTGTGCACTGGCTTATCTGGACTTCCGCCACCCGGACATGCAGTGGCGGTCGAGCCATCCGAAGCTGGCGGCGTGGTATGCCGAGGTGAGTCAGCGGCCGTCGATGCTCCAGACCCAGCCACCGGCCTAACCTGCTGCAAGGGTTCTCTTGTGGTGAGGGAGCTTGCTCCCGCTGGGCTGCGCAGCGGCCCCAAAAATCCTGGGAGCGCTTCGCACTCCAGCGGGAGCAAGCTCCCTCGCCACAAAAAGCTCCCGGGCCAAAGGGAACAGCGCGTTGATCCTCACCACTAACTGCGCGCCCTCTTGCTGATCTTCCCGCAACCCCAACGACCTACTCATCACCCATCTCCTTGCGCTTGCCCACCCCATACCAATCCAGCTTGCGGGTCAGCACCATCACCGTGCCCAGCAACCCGAACAGCAGCAACGAGCCCATCAACAACGCGTAATCCTCGGCACTCAGCAACCCGTACAGCAAGCCATACAACGCCGCCAACCCTGCTGAAAACCCCAGGCCATGGGCGACACTGCGCAGCACATGGCAGACGTAAAACCCGATCAGCAACACACAGGCCGCCGCCGATATCAGGTAAGCCGGGCCAAACCCGATGTGCTCGGACAACGACAACAGCAGCAGGTAGAAAAACGCCAGGGCAAACCCCACCAGCGCGTACTGGATCGGGTGCACCGCCAGGCTCTTGAGCACCTCGGACAGAAAGAAACCGGCAAACGTCAGGGCAATGAACAGCAGCGCATATTTGATCGCCCGATCGCTCTTGAGGTACTGGTCCACCGGGTCGATAAAGCTCACGCCGAAGCTGCGGCTGTTGAAGTCCTCACAGCCGCGCTCGGCCAGGCAACCGCGCAGCGCTTCTTCCAGGTTGGTGGAGAAGAATGTGGTCTGCCAATTGGCGCTGAAGCCTTGGGCGGTGACCTCGCGCTGGGTCGGCAGGAAGTTGCCGATAAAGCTGGGGTGCGGCCAGTTGGACGCGAGCTTGACCTGGCTGGTCTTGCCCACCGGCACCACTTGCAACTGCTCGGTTCCTTGCAGGCGCAGGTCAAAGGCGAAGTCAAAAGGTGACGGATTGTGGCTGTCCTGCTCGGGCAGCATCACGTGCACACCCTCCCCCAGCCAAGCCACTTGAGTGCCCGGGGAAAACGCCAGTTGCTGGCTGCCCAGCTCCAGCTTCAACGCATTTTCGATGCCGCGAATGTCGCTGATACCCACTGCCAGATACGCCGGGTCAAAGCGGTAATCGGCAAAGTTTTCCGTGATGCCCCACTGCTCCGGCAACACAAACCGCCCACTGATACGGCTGTCGGCGTGGAACAACCGCGCCTGGTAGATGCCCCGGGCGCGCACTTCGGTTTGCACCTGCCCGTCGAGGGCAAATTGCTCCGGCAGGAAATACAGATGACCACGCACCTCGCGGGTTTCTTCGTAGCGTTCGTTGAGCTTTTCATTGAGCTTCCACTCCCGGACGGTCTTGCGATAAGGCACCACCAGCACCGGGCCATTGAGGCGCTGGCTGTAGCTGGAACTGCGGGCGATATCCTGCAAGACGTCGTCGCGCAGTTGCTGACGGTCGGTAATCACCCCGTGGATCATCAGCAACGGAATCAACAACAGCACGATCAGCAGCGCGATGGCGCCCAATTTGAAAAGCAGATTGCGGTTCATGAAGCTCTCCCTGTTTTGATGGGGGAGAGTCTGGCGGGCGCTTAAGGGGGATTTATGAAGGGAATGTGGAGACTGTGTGGAGATGCAGTTTTACCTGCACGCCGCCGGGCACGTTGCCGATCTGCAATGAGCCGCCGTGCAGCTTCATCACCTCTTCGACAAAATTCAGCCCAAGGCCGGTGCTCTTGCGCCCGCTGGCCGGGCGCGGCAGGGAATAGAAGCGCTCGCTCAGGCGCGGCAACGCGTACTCGGGAATGGCTTCGGCCTGGTTGAACAGGGTGAATTCGATCCCGTCATCCAAGGCCTTGGCGCTGAACCGCAATGTGCCACCGGGCGGTGTGAAATCCAGTGCGTTTTCCAGCAGGTTACCCAGTGCCTGGCGCAGCAGGAACGGCTCGCCGTACACCTGCAGATCCGCGTCAATCGCCTGCTCGACCTGCAACCCGGCGCCTTCAATGCGCGCACATTGAGCTCTGAGCACTTCGTCCACCAGCGCCGCCAAGGACAGGCTGGCCTGGTCCTCAAGGCCCTGGCGCTGCTCCACCTGCGCCAGGTTCAGCAGGCGTTCGATCAACTGCTGCAAGCGCGCACTTTCACTGTCGATATTGCTCACGAAACGCTGCTGCTGGTCACGGGACATGTCGCCCTGCAACAGCTCCGCCGCACCACGAATCGCCGCCAGCGGGCTTTTCAATTCGTGGGTCAGGGTGTGCACATAACGTTCGACGTACGCCTTGCCTTCCAGCTGGGTGCGCATGTGTTCCACGGCGGTGGACAACTGCTCCAGTTCACCGCCGCGATAGTGCGGCAACTCGGCACGCCGGCCTTCACTCACCGCCTGGGCATACGCCGTCAGCCGGCGCAGTGCGACACTCAACCACCACGACAACAGCGCACCAAACAGCAAGCCCAGGGCGACCAGCCCGGCGCCGTACCACAGCAGCCGGTCTTCGGTGCGGTCCACATAGGGTTGCAGTGAACTGTTGGGCTTGGCCACAGTGACCACGCCGATGATCTGCCCGCTATCGCGGATCGGCGCGCCGACGTGCATCACCGATGAGGCAGGGTCGTCCAGTTCGCTGCGGGTCGAGCGCGCACCGTATTCGCCGCGCAGGGTCAGGTACACGTCGTTCCACTTCGAATAGTCCTCGCCCACCGCCTCGCCGGTGGAGTCCAGCAACACGATGCCCTTGGCGTCGGTGACGTAGATGCGGTGGTTGACCTGGTTTTTCGGCAGGCCCCAGATATTCGCGCCGGGCTGACGCTCACCGTAGGCCTTGAGCAGTTCGGGCCAGTGGCTCTGGCCGAGGGTGCCGTTCTTCACATCGTCGCGCAGGATTTCCGCCAGCAGGTTGGCGGTGTCCACCAGGGTTTCCTCGGTGGACTGGCGCACGCCGGGGCGGATTTCCTTCATCACGGTGCTGAGTACGAAGTAGCCTGTCAGGCCGATAAACAATGCGTACACCAGGAAGAACCGAATCCCCAGGCGCATCAGCTGTTGCCCGGGCTGTAGCTGTAGCCAAGGCCGCGATGGGTCTGGATGGGCTCCGCCTCGGGCGCCACCGCGCGCAATTTGCTGCGCACGCTTTTGATGTGGCTGTCGATATTGCGCTCGTAGCCTGCGTCCGCCGCCACGCCCACCGCATCCAGCAGTTGCTCGCGGCTGAACACGCGCTCGGGTTGCTCCAAAAGGCTGTGCAGAAGACGGAATTCATGGCGAGTGAGGCTCAGGGGCTGGCCGCGATAACTGATCTGCATGCGCTCCAGGTCCACCTGGAACACCGCCGGAGCAGCACCGGGGCCCACGCGCTTGAGAATGGCCCGTACCCGCGCTGCCACTTCCCGCGGGCTGAACGGCTTGACTACATAGTCGTCAGCGCCGATCTCAAGACCCACCACGCGGTCGATCTCACCGTCCCGGGCGCTGAGGAACATCACCGGTACTTCGCTGAAACGCCGCAGTTGCTTGCAGGTTTCAAAGCCGGTGATGTCCGGCAGGCCGATGTCGAGGATGACCAGGTCCGCCGGGGTTTGCCGCTGATGGGCCAGCGCCGCCTGGCCGAGGCTCAACCAGGTGGTGGTGAAGCCCTCGCCTTGCAGGGCGAAAATCAGCGTGTCAGCGATAGCCGCTTCGTCTTCGACAATCAGGATGTGCGCCATGGTGTTCCGTCAGCAGTCCGGTTTGTCCGCAGTGTAACGGCGGGCCGGGTTTACCGCAGCGCCGAATTCACGCAGGGCCTTGGCGCCGATCAGCAGCGGGTAGTTGAAGCTGCTGCGGTCGGTGAGGTTGACCTCGACGGTGCGCTTGACGTTGCCCAGGCACATTTCCAGGTCGATCACCGGGCGCTTGGCCACGGTGGCTTCGTCCTTGTCGTCATCTTCGTCGGCGCGGCTCTTGATTTTGCTGATGCGCGAAACCTTGTGCTCGTACACCTTGTTGGTGGCGTCCTTGCCGCCGAGGCGGAAGCGTACCCAGTCGTCGCCATCACGGGTGAAGGTCTCGATGTCCCGGGCCGACAGCGAGGCGGTCAGCGCGCCGGTGTCCATCTTGGCCTTGAAGGTCTCACCGATTTCCGGCAGTTGGATGTATTCGTAGCGACCGTAAAGGGTCGGCTCGGCGGCCATGACAGGCAAGGCCACCAGCGTTAGCAGGGCAAGGATGGATTTCACGTAGGAGGTTTCCTTGAAATAAGTGGGCCAATTCTAGACTGCAAATTCGCTGCTTAGTTAGATCACAGAGCATACCCAGCCCGCTGTGAAACATTCGTAAGCTTATTTGCGATTTGGTCTCCAGGCCCAAGCTGCTTATCATGGCGGGCCAAAAATGATTCCAAGAGTTACTTATGCGCCGCCTGCTCACCGGCTGTTTCGTCACATTGCTGCTGTTGCTCAACACCCTGGTGCTGTTCGGGCCGCTGATGGTGTTTGCCCTGCTCAAGCTGGTGGCCCCCGGTCGCTTTCGTGACTATGCGTCCTGGGCCGTCATGTGGATCGCCGAAACCTGGGCCGAGATCGACAAGCTGATCTTCGCCCTGTGCATCCCTACCCAATGGGACATTCGCGGCGGCGGCGACCTGCGGGGTGACACTTCTTATCTGGTGATCAGCAACCATCAATCCTGGGTCGACATCCCCGCACTGATCCAGGCCCTCAACCGGCGCACGCCGTTCTTCAAGTTCTTCCTGAAAAAGGAACTGATCTGGGTACCCTTCCTGGGCCTGGCCTGGTGGGCACTCGATTACCCGTTCATGAAGCGCTACAGCAAGGCATTCCTGGCCAAACACCCGGAACTGGCAGGCCAGGACCTGAAAATCACCAAAGAGGCCTGCGAGTTGTTCAAGCGCCAGCCGGTCACCGTGGTGAATTACCTGGAAGGCACGCGGTTCACCCCGGCCAAGCGCAAACAGCAGGCTTCACCCTTCGAGCGCCTGCTCAAGCCCAAGGCGGGTGGCGTGGCGTTCGTGCTCGCGGCGTTGGGTGAACAGCTGGATGCGGTGCTCGACGTCACCGTGGTTTATCCACAGGAAAACATTCCGGGCTTCTGGGACTTAATCAGTGGTGCGGTGCCGAAGGTGATCGTGGATATCCGTACCCGAGAGCTGGATCCGGCGTTGTGGCAGGGGGATTACGAGAACGATCCGGCGTTTCGCCAGACCGTCCAGAACTGGGTCAACCAGCTCTGGATGGAGAAGGATGCGCGCATCGCCCAACTGCGCGCGGAGCGGTCTTAGCCGCCAGTGCCCCAGGCCGAAGCCAGTTTGCCCAGCACCGATTCGCTGGCGCCCTGGCCGCCCAGGTATTTCAGGATAACCGGCGCAAACTGGCCCACCATCCCACTGTCCATGCCCAGCGCGCTGAACGCGGTGTTCAGGTCGTTGGTGTTCTTCACGTTACCCAACACGCCGTCCAGGCCCGAGGTCTTGCTGCCGCCGCTCTGGCCGAGCATGCCGCTCAGGGCGCCGAGGCTGCCCAGGGAGTTGCTGCCGGAGAGCTTGTCCAGGCCCGGTACGCTTTTGGTCAGTTGCGAGTAATCACCGCCGCCCAATTTATTCTTGGCCAGGCCCAGCATTGCGCCGGTACCACCAACGGCCTGCTCAGGGGTCACGTTCAATTGCGAGGTCAGTGCCTGCAGCAGACCAGCGGTCTGTGAAGTGGGTGCAGCCGCTGCTGCCTTGTCGCCACCTTGTGCACCGGACACGGCATTGGCCACGTCGCCGAGGCTGAAACCTGCCGCAAATACCGGGCTGGCCGCCACGGTCAACAGGCAGGACAGGGCAAAACCGCGTGAAATCTTCATCAAGACAACCTCTGAAAGTAAGCGCAAAAAGCAGGAGTTTGACTGGGTACGCCGAAGGATTGTTCCCTCCCTGCAGATTAGTTCAGAAAACCACTGCATCCGATGCGCCTTGCGCTGCGTATATCCACCACGAGCCGCACGGAGGTAGATGGAATGAATGCCCAAGCTGGACTAACCTCAGCCTGCCCTCTTTACCGTGCGCCGTCCCATCGCTCTGTTGCAAGCGCCTGGAGAAGCCCTATTTCGACCCACGATGCAGATCAGCTACGGCAATTGCTGGCCCAGTGTTCACTGGGTAATCGCCAGGCGTTCGAAACGCTCTATCGCAGCGTTTCCCCGCGTTTGCATGGTGTTGCCTTGCGTTTCATGGGTCGCAAGGATCTGGCCGAGGAGGTGTTGCAGGAAAGCTTCGTGCGCATCTGGTACAACGCCTCACGCTATGAGGCCCATCTGTCGGCGCCCATGACCTGGATGGTCAATATCACCCGCAACCTGGCGATCGACCAGTTGCGCAAACACCGCGAACAACCCTTGAGCGAAGGCCAGGAGGACGCCACGGCCGACGAAAGCCCCAGCGCCCATGAACAGCTCGACAGCGAGCGTGAAGCCCTCGCCCTGAACCGCTGCCTCGACAGCCTCGAAGGCATGCAGCGTCAATCGATCACCGTGGCTTACTTCCAGGGCTTGTCGTGCTCGGAATTGGCCGAACATCTGGCCGCGCCCCTGGGCTCGGTCAAATCCTGGATTCGCCGCGGCATGGAGCGCTTGCGCAGGTGCCTTGAATCATGAACTACCAGACCACCGCCCTGCGCCGCGCCCTGGCGGCTGACTACGCCATCGGGCTGATGCCTGCCACCGCCCGCCGGCGCTTTGAAGCGCTGCTGCGGGATGACGCGGCGCTGCGCGTCGAACTCGGGCACTGGCAGGATGCCCTCGCCAGCCTCACCGGGCCGCTGCCTGAACGGCCGGTGCCGGACCACGTATGGGAAGGGATCAAGGCGCGCATTGAGCCGCAAGTGCTGCATATGCCGGCGAAGAAACCGTTCTGGATGAACCTGCGCTTGCTGGTAGCGGCGTGCGGGGTGGTGATCGCGGTGTTGGTGGGCGTGTTGTACCAGCGCGACCTTGGGGTGGAGTACAACGCCACGCTGGTGGCGGCCAATCAACAGCCCGCGCTGAAGATCCAGGCCTATGCGGATCATCTGCAAGTGGAACCGCTGACCCTGGCCGCCGTGGAGCCGGCCCGCGCGTTGGAACTGTGGGCAATCCCGGCAGGCGGCAAACCCATCTCCCTGGGGTTGTTGCCGGTGTCGGGTAACGGCCGAATCCAGTTGAGCAAAGAACACCAGGCGCTGCTGACGGCGCCGCTGACCCTGGCAGTGAGCCTTGAGCCTCAGGGGGGCTCGCCGACCGGACAACCCACCGGGCCGGTGCTGTATCAGGGCCAATTGGCATCACTCTGATCCGAGGCTCAATACGACGGATGAGGAACCGATCGCCGTTAACCGGGTCCATGAAAGACTACAAAACATGTCAGGAAGAGCCTAATGACTGCGATCAACCCCCAAGTGATTGAGCACAAGCCTTCATTCTGGAACCGCCCACGCCTGTTCATCGGCGCGTGTTTGGTGGTAGTCGCCGGCGTCGGCGGCGCCCTCTACACCCAGGACAGCGTCAAGGCTGCCGCATTGCTGGTGAACACCACCCAGCAACCGGCCACGCAAATCGTGGCCCACAAGGATTACCTCGAAGTGCAGCCGATTGCCGCCACCGCACCGGCTCCGGATCAAAGCCTGGAACTGTGGGCCGTCCCGGCTGACGGCACGCCAGTGTCGCTGGGCCTGCTGCCGGAAGACGGCAAAGGCATTATCGGCATCAACCCTCGCCAGCAGGAGTCAATCAGTAAACCGGTGACACTGATGGTCAGTTCGGAAACCAAGGGCGGCTCGGTGAGCAAGCAGCCGACGGGGCCAACGGTGTATCAGGGGGCTTTGGCGATTCGCTGATTCTCCCACCCAACCGCAGATGCAAAAAAGGCGACCCTGAGGTCGCCTTTTTATTTGCCCGCGATTTAAGCCGCGCTGAACAACTTGTGCGGATCAATCACAAACTTCTTCGGCACGCCCGCATCGAACTCGCCGTACCCGCGTGGCGCGTCATCCAGGCTGATGACTTCCACACCGACGATGTCGGCAATGTTGATACGGTCCCACATGATCGCCTGCATCAGTTGGCGGTTGTACTTCATCACAGGGGTTTGCCCGGTGTGGAAGCTGTGGGACTTGGCCCAGCCCAGGCCAAAACGAATGCTCAGGCTGCCCATTTTTGCAGCGGCATCCACGGCACCCGGGTCTTCGGTGACGTACAGGCCCGGAATACCGATTTTGCCAGCCACCCGCACCACGCCCATCAACGAGTTGAGCACGGTGGCCGGAGCCTCTGCCTTGGCCCCTTCATGACCATGGCCACGCGCTTCGAAACCCACGGCATCGACGGCGCAATCCACTTCCGGCTCGCCCAGCAACGCAGCGATCTGTTCGTGCAGCGGGGTGTCTTTCGACAGGTCGGCAATTTCAAAACCCTGGGCCTTGGCGTGGGCCAGGCGGATCGGGTTGACGTCACCGATGATCACCACCGCAGCGCCCAGCAGGCGAGCGGAAGCGGCAGCCGCCAGGCCTACCGGACCGGCACCGGCGATGTAGACCGTGCTGCCCGGGCCAACGCCCGCAGTGACTGCGCCGTGGTAGCCGGTGGGCAGGATGTCGGAGAGGCAGGTCAGGTCGCGGATTTTCTCCATGGCCTTGTCGCGGTCCGGCAGTTTCAACAGGTTGAAGTCGGCGTAAGGCACCAGCACGTATTCGGCCTGGCCGCCAGTCCAGTCGCCCATGTCGACATAGCCGTAGGCGCCACCGGCACGGGCCGGGTTGACGGTCAGGCACACGCCGGTGTGCTGCTCTTTGCAGGAACGGCAACGGCCGCATGCGACGTTGAACGGCACCGACACCAGGTCGCCGATCTTCAGGTTCTCGACGTCGCTGCCCTTCTCGATCACTTCGCCGGTGATTTCGTGGCCCAGGACCAGGCCGGTCTGGGCAGTGGTGCGGCCGCGCACCATGTGTTGGTCGGAGCCGCAGATGTTGGTGGAGACCACGCGCAGGATGACGCCGTGCTCAATCTTCCTGCCACGGGGGTCCTGCATTTTGGGATAGTCGATTTTCTGTACTTCGACCTTGCCGTTGCCGAGATACACGACACCACGATTACCAGACATGCTTTCACCTCGCTGTTGTTTTTATGGAACCGCGTTGCCCAGGCAGGCAGCGCGTTTAAGTGCTCGGGTACAGATGCTGTTTTTGCGTTGTTAGTAAGGGCCTCTTCGCGAGCAAGCCCGCTCCCACAGTTGACCGAGTCCTACCTTTGAAATGCGGTCGAATGTGGGAGCGGGCTTGCTCGCGAAGGCGTCCATCAGAGCACCACTGTCCGATTGGCGTTCAAGAACACCCGCCGCTCAATGTGATACCCCACGGCCCGGGCCAGGGTCAGGCCTTCGATATCCCGTCCCTTGGCAATCAAATCTTCCGGATAGTGACTGTGGTCCACCACCTCCACGCCCTGGGCGATGATCGGGCCTTCGTCCAAATCGTTATTGATGTAATGCGCAGTGGCGCCCACCAGTTTCACCCCCTTGTTGTAAGCCTGGTGATACGGCTTGGCGCCCTTGAAACCGGGCAGCAGGGAGTGGTGGATGTTGATGGCTTTACCGTCAAGCTTGCGGCACAGCTCCGGCGACAGCACTTGCATGTAGCGCGCAAGAATCACCAGCTCGGCGCCGGACTCTTCGATCACCTGCCACACCTGGCGCTCCTGCGACGGCTTGTCGTTGGGGTCCAGGGGAAAGTGGTAATAGGGAATCTGGTGCCAGTCGGCCAGGGGCTTGAGGTCCGGGTGGTTGGAGACTACGGCGACCACGTCCATCGACAGTTGGCCGATGCGCTGGCGGTAGAGCAAATCGTTGAGGCAGTGATCGGCCTTGGAGACCATGATCACCACTTTCGGCCGGTAGTTCGGCGCGGTCAGTTCGAAGATCATGCCGAAGGCTTCGCCACGGGTGGCCAGGCCATCGCGGAAGGCTTGTTCGTCGAAACCATCGGGCTGGCGGAACTCCACGCGGATGAAGAACCGGCCCGAGAGCCGGTCATCGAAGGAGTGGTGCTCAGTGACGTAGCAGCCCTGCTCGAACAGGTAGCGAGTGACCGCGTCCACCGTGCCGAGCACGCTGGGGCAGTCGGCGGTCAAAATCCATGTATCGGGTACGCGGCTCATTATTCGTGACTCCTTGATCGTTCCAACGCTCTGCGTGGGAACGCCGCAATGGACGCTCTGCGTCCGCTCTTGGGACGCGGAGCGTCCCGGGATGCATTCCCACGCGGAGCGTGGGAACGATCAGGCCTGGACGCTTAAACCATACTCAGCCGCCGCATCCTGCAACCACAGCCACCAGTAATCCGAGAAGCTGCGACGAATCACCAGCTCCCAGGTGTCTTCAGCAGTATGGCGAATCACCAATTGCGACTTGGCGAACACCGTGCCCACCGCCTTGCCCACCGGGAAGCTGTTGGGGTGCACGTCGTAGCTGGTGGATTTCATCAGCACATCGCGCACGTTGGGGCCGCTGAGTTCGAGAATCTGCTGGCCGCCGCTGACGTTGACGACCTGGATATGCAAATCACCCAGCGCCTCACGCAAGCTTTTCTCGGCGGCGAATTCCTCACCGCCTGGCACTACCAGCAACCACTCATCCGGACCGAGCCATTGCAGGCTGGTCTCACCCTTGACGATGACTTGCAGGGCACCGGGCAATTCGATACCCAAGGCTTTGTGCACACCGGCGGCGAAGGCTGCGTCATGGCCATCGCCACGAATGGTCAGGTGGCCCAGCAGTTTCTTTTCACGCACGGTCACGCCGGCATTCTTGCGGCCCTTGCCTACCAGGCTGGCGAGGTCGGCATGGTGCAGCGACGACTCGGCCTTGGCTCCGGAGGTGGGGCGTTGTTGGTAAACATTGGCTGCTGTCATAAAGCACCTGTGTTGAATTTGATCGTTCCCACGCTCTGCGTGGGAATGCCGCCATGGACGCTCTGCGTCCGCTCTTGGGGCGCAGAGCGCCCCGGGATGCATTCCCACGCGGAGCGTGGGAACGATCAGGTGTCAGATGTTCTGGCGGTCGCCTTTAGGATCAAAGAACACCGAAGAAACAATCTCCGCCTCGATCACGCTGCCATCCGCCAGCGGTGCAAACACCCGCTCGCCGATGCGCTTCAAGCCGCCCTTCACCACGCCCATGGCAAACGAATAACCGAGGGAGTTGTGGGCATAACTGGAGGTGACATGGCCGACCATCTTCATCGGGATCGTCTGCTTGGTGTCGAACACCAGTTGCGCGCCTTCCGGCAGCCACACGTTCGGGTCAATCGGCTTGAGTCCGACAAGCTGCTTGCGGTCTTCACGCACACAGTCTTCGCGATTCATCCCGCGCCAGCCAATCCACGAGAACGGTTTGGTACGGCCTACACACCAGCCCATGTTCAGGTCGTCCGGGGTCATCGAGCCGTCGGTATCCTGGCCGACGATGATGAAACCCTTCTCGGCCCGCAGCACGTGCATGGTTTCGGTGCCATAAGGCGTCAGGTTGTACTGCTTGCCGGCCTCGACGATTTTCTCGAGCACGCCCATGGCGTAGTCGGCCTGCACGTTGACTTCGTACGACAGCTCACCGGTAAACGAAATCCGGAACACCCGCGCCGGCACGCCGCCAACCAGGCCTTCTTTCCAGGTCATGAACGGGAAGCCGTCCTTGTCCAGGTCGATGTCGGTGACTTCGCTCAGCAGTTTGCGGCTGTTGGGGCCGGACAAGGTCATGGTTGCCCAGTGGTCGGTGACCGAGGTGAAGTACACCTTGAGGTCCGGCCATTCGGTCTGCTGGTAGATTTCCAGCCACTGGAGTACGCGTGCTGCGCCGCCGGTGGTGGTGGTCATCAGGAAGTGGTTGTCGGCGAGGCAGGCAGTCACGCCGTCGTCGAAGACCATGCCGTCTTCCTTGCACATCAGGCCGTAGCGGGCCTTGCCCACGTCGAGCTTGGTCCAGGCGTTGCTGTAGATGCGGTTGAGGAACTCGCGGGCATCCGGGCCTTGGATGTCGATCTTGCCGAGGGTGGACGCGTCCAGCAGGCCGACGCTGTCACGCACGGCCAGGCATTCGCGCTTCACCGCGGCGTGCAGGTCTTCACCGTTGCGCGGGAAATACCATGGGCGTTTCCACTGGCCGACGTCCTCAAACTCGGCGCCGTTTTTCACGTGCCAGGCTTGCAGCGCGGTGTAGCGCACCGGCTCGAAGATGTGCCCACAGTGCCGGCCTGCTACCGCGCCGAAGGTTACCGGCGTGTAGTTGGGACGGAACATGGTAGTGCCCATCTGCGGGATGGTCACATTCAGCGAACGGGCCGCGATGGCCAGGCCGTTGACGTTGCCGAGCTTGCCCTGGTCAGTGCCGAATCCCAGTGCGGTGTAGCGCTTGACGTGCTCCACCGACTCGAAACCCTCGCGGGTGGCGAGTTCGATGGCGGCCGCGGTGACGTCATTCTGCAGGTCGACAAATTGCTTCGGCGCCCGTGCGGTAGCTTTCTCGTGAGGTACCTGGAACAGCGCCAGGGTCGGTTCTTCCAGACGGCTCAAGGCTTTGGGCAGCGTACCTTCCACCGGCGCAAACCCGGCTTCGCTGGCAGCGCGCACGCCACCTTCAAAACCGTCGGCCAGGGAATCGCCGAGGCCGTAGACGCCATTGATGCCACCGACGCACACGCGTTTCTGCGGTGCTTCGCCCGGTACAAAACCGAGGATGTCTTCACGCCAGGTCGGCTTGCCGCCCAGGTGCGAGGCCAGGTGGACCACCGGGCTGTAGCCGCCGGAGCTGGCGACCAGGTCGCACTCCAGCCACTCGCCGGGGCTGGTGACTTTATGAGCTTTGACATCGATGGCCGCAACACGGGCACCAGTGACGTGCTTGCTGCCACGGGCCTCGATCACGGCGCTGCCGGTGAGGATGCGAATGCCTTTGGCACGCGCCTCTTCAACCAGCGCGCCCCGTGGGTTGTGGCGGGCATCGGCTACGGCGACAACGCTGAGGCCGGCGTCGAACCAGTCCAGCGCCACGCGGTAGGCGTGATCGTTGTTGGTGGACAGCACCAGCTTCTTGCCCGGTGCCACGCCGTAGCGACGCACGTAAGTGGAGACCGCTCCCGCCAGCATGTTGCCCGGTACGTCGTTGTTGCCGTACACCAGCGGACGCTCGCACGCACCAGTGGCCAACACCACGCGCTTGGCGCGAACCCGGTGGATACGCTGACGCACCTGGCCAATCGGTGCACGGTCACCGAGGTGGTCGGTGAGGCGTTCGTGAATGGTCAGGAAGTTATGGTCGTGGTAACCGTTGACGGTGGCGCGAGGCAGCAGCACCACGTCCGGTAGGGCCTTGAGTTCAGCAATCACACTGGCAACCCACTCGGCCGCAGGCTTGCCATCGAGGCTTTCGCGGGAGTCCAGCAGGGAGCCGCCGAATTCTTCCTGCTCGTCCGCGATGATCACCCGGGCGCCACTGCGGGCGGCGGCCAACGCAGCCGCCAGGCCGGCAGGGCCCGCGCCCACAATCAGCACGTCGCAATGACGGTTCATGTAGTCGTAGGTGTCCGGATCGTTCTCGGTCGGCGAGCGGCCAAGACCGGCTGCCTTACGGATGTACTTCTCGTAAGTCATCCAGAACGATTGCGGGTACATGAAGGTTTTGTAGTAGAAACCCGGCGGCATCAGCTTGCCGCCGACCTTGCCGAGAATGCCCATCATGTCGTTGTTCACGCTCGGCCAGCCGTTGGTGCTGGTGGCGACCAAACCCTGGTACAGCGCCTGTTGCGTGGCGCGCACGTTGGGGATTTGCGTGGCTTCGGTGGCGCCGATCTGCAGCACCGCGTTCGGCTCTTCGGCACCGGCGGCGAAGATGCCGCGCGGGCGGGAATACTTGAAGCTGCGACCGATGATGTCGACGCCGTTGGCCAGCAGCGCAGCGGCCAATGTGTCGCCTTCAAAGCCTTTGTAGCTCTGGCCGTTGAAGGTGAAGCTCAGGGCTTTGTTGCGGTCGATCCGGCCACCGTTGGACAGGCGATTGATCTGGCTCATACCTTCTCTCCAGAAGCCTTGGCGGTGAATTGCGGCTTGGTGCCTATCTTGTAGGTTTCAAGAATTTCGTAGGTCACGGTGTCGCGGGTCGCGTTGAAATACTGGCGGCAACCGGCAGCGTGAATCCACAGTTCGTGGTGCAGGCCGCGCGGGTTGTCGCGAAAGAACATGTAGTCGCCCCACTCCTCGTCGGTGCAGGTGTTCGGGTCCAGTGGGCGCGGGATGTGCGCTTGGCCGGAGGCGTGGAATTCCTCTTCGGAGCGCAGTTCGCCACAGTGAGGACAGAAGATATGCAACATAGGGAATTTCTCCTGTTAGTGGGCGACGGCCGCGGCGCCGTGTTCGTCGATCAGCGCACCGTTGTGGAAACGGTCGATGGAGAAAGGAGCGGCCAACGGGTGCATTTCACCCTTGGCGAGGCTGGCGGCAAATACGTTGCCTGAGCCTGGAGTCGCTTTAAAACCACCGGTGCCCCAACCGCAGTTGAAGAACATGTTCGGGACCGGGGTCTTGGAGATGATCGGGCAGGCATCCGGCGTGGTGTCGACGATGCCGCCCCACTGGCGGTTCATGCGCACGCGGGACAGCACCGGGAACATCTCTACGATGGCCTGGATGGTGTGCTCGATCACCGGGTACGAGCCGCGCTGGCCATAGCCGTTGTAGCCGTCGATACCGGCGCCGATCACCAGGTCGCCCTTGTCGGACTGGCTGATGTAACCGTGCACGGCGTTGGACATGATCACGCTGTCGATGATGGGTTTGATCGGCTCTGACACCAGTGCTTGCAGCGGGTGGGATTCGATCGGCAGGCGGAAGCCCGCCAGGGATGCCATGTGGCCGGAGTTACCGGCGGTCACTACGCCGACGCGCTTGGCGCCGATGAACCCCTTGTTGGTTTCCACGCCGATGCACACACCGTTTTCCTTGCGGAAACCGATCACTTCGGTCTGCTGGATCAGGTCCACGCCCAGTGCGTCAGCGGCGCGGGCAAAGCCCCAGGCCACGGCATCGTGACGGGCCACGCCGCCGCGCCGTTGCACGGTGGCGCCCATTACCGGGTAGCGAGTGTTCTTGGAGCAGTCGAGGTACGGAATCTCATCGGCCACTTGTTTGGCGTTAAGCAGCTCGCCGTCCACGCCGTTCAGGCGGTTGGCGCTGACGCGACGCTCGGAGTCACGGATGTCCTGCAGGGTGTGGCACAGGTTGTAGACGCCACGCTGGGAGAACATCACGTTGTAGTTCAAATCCTGGGACAAACCTTCCCAGAGTTTCATCGCGTGTTCGTACAGGTGCGCCGACTCGTCCCACAGGTAGTTGGACCGCACGATGGTGGTGTTGCGCGCGGTGTTACCGCCGCCCAGCCAGCCTTTCTCGACCACCGCCACGTTAGTGATGCCGTGCTCCTTGGCCAGGTAGTAAGCCGTCGCCAGACCATGCCCGCCGCCGCCGACGATGACCACGTCGTAGACCTTTTTAGGGGTGGGCGTGCGCCACATTTTCTGCCAGTTTTCGTGGTGGCTGAGTGAGTGCTTGAAGAGGCCGAAGCCCGAGTAGCGTTGCATAGTCATTACTCCAAAACCGCGCTCAGCGATAAACCGGGAAATCAGCGCACAGGGCGGCCACATGCTTGGCGACGTTGGCCTCCACATCGGCGTCGCCGAGGTTGTCGAGGATGTCGCAGATCCAGCCGGCCAACTCCAGGCATTGGGTCACTTTGAAGCCGCGTGTGGTCACCGCCGGCGTGCCGATACGCAGGCCCGAGGTCACGAACGGCGACTGCGGGTCGTTGGGCACGGCGTTCTTGTTGACGGTGATGTGAGCGCGACCGAGGGCGGCGTCCGCATCTTTGCCGGTGAGGCCCTGACGGATCAGGCTGACCAGGAACAGGTGGTTATCGGTGCCGCCGGACACTACATCGTAGCCGCGTTTGATAAACACGCCGGCCATGGCCTGGGCGTTGTCGATCACTTGCTGTTGATAGGCCTTGAAACCTGGTTCCTGGGCTTCCTTGAAGCACACCGCCTTGCCGGCGATCACGTGCATCAGCGGGCCGCCCTGGGCGCCCGGGAATACCGCAGAGTTGAGTTTCTTTTCAATTTCTTCGTTGGACTTGGCCAGGATCAACCCGCCACGTGGACCGCGCAGGGTCTTGTGGGTGGTGGTGGTGACCACATCGGCGTAGGGCAGCGGGTTCGGGTACAGACCGGCGGCTACCAGGCCGGCGACGTGGGCCATGTCGACGAACAGCAGCGCACCGACCTTGTCGGCGATCTGGCGAAAGCGCGGGAAATCCAGGGTCTTGGAGTAGGCGGAAAAACCCGCCACGATCATCTTCGGCTTGTGCTCCACGGCCAGGCGCTCGACCTCGTCGTAGTCGATCAACCCGGTGTTGGTGTCGATGCCGTATTGCACCGCGTTGTACAGCTTGCCCGAGGACGACACTTTGGCGCCGTGGGTCAGGTGGCCGCCGTGGGCCAGGCTCATGCCGAGGATGGTGTCGCCGGCGTTCAACAGCGCCAGGTACACCGCACTGTTGGCGGACGAACCGGAGTGCGGCTGCACGTTGGCATAGTCGGCGCCGAACAGTTGCTTGGCGCGCTCGATGGCCAGCACTTCAACCTTGTCCACATGTTCGCAGCCGCCGTAGTAGCGCTTGCCCGGGTAACCTTCGGCGTACTTGTTGGTGAGGCCGCTGCCCTGGGCTTCCATGACACGCTTGCTGGTGTAGTTCTCTGACGCGATCAGCTCGATATGATCTTCCTGGCGCTGCTCCTCGGCATTCATGGCCGCCAGCAGTGCATCGTCATAACCCTGGATCTGGTCTTGCTTGCTGAACATCGCGTCTCTCCCAGCGGCGGCGGTGCGCCAATCGTATTGTTGGGGCCGCCGCACGACGGAGGGGCCCTTTGATGCGATGGTAGGGCTGGCGCAGAGAGGTCAAATGCCTATGGACGCCACGCAAAGGTGCGTTTACGACATGGCCCCCGGCATTTGTAGGAGCGAGCTTGCTCGCGAAAAACCTGAGGGCGCCGCGCGCATCCAGACAGCCCTCGTAATCGTTGACGTTTTTCGCGAGCAAGCTCGCTCCTACAAGGGGTTAGGCGATGATCTTTCGAAGGAGTAGCAGCAGCAGGAAATGCGCCGGATAAAGCGCATACGCCCAGCGCCGCATGGCCGGTGGCGATACCTGCCCGGCATGTCGCAACAAGACCAATCCGGCCAGCGGCGCAATCAGGCATGTCGCCAATCCCAGCATCGCCACCAGCGTGCCGCTATTGAGCAGGACCTGCCATTGATTGGCAGCCAGGCACACCACACCCGGCAGCACGCTGAAGTACCACGGCCGGCGAAACACCAGCAGCATCGCCAACGGCAGCAGTACACCAAAAAAACCGAACATCAACTGCGCCGAAAACAACCCCGCCAAAACCAGCGCGATCAACGCCAATCCTCGATCAATAACCGTCTTCTGCTGCCATCCCCGGGCAACCAGCAAACCCAGCGCCAGGGTCGGCAGTACGTTCAGCGTGTCGGCGTCGTCGATGAACATCCGGTACGGCACCTCACTGATCACACTGAACAGCAGCAACCAGCCCAGATAGCGCCACTGCCCCGTCACCGGCGCGTCCTTGACCCGATGCAAATTCGCCGCGATCGCCAGGCAAAACCACGGGAACGCCAGGCGCCCCGGCACATACAGCCCGTCCAGGCTCAAACCGACATACCGCAGGTGGTCCAGCACCATACTCAGCAGCGCCAGCCACTTGAGCAGGTCCAGGGCGCCATCGCGGACGCGGCTTACAGGAACGCTTTCAGAACCGTGCATAATTCCCCAATGACTTTGCATTAACAGTGCGTGCGCCCGCCCGACAATCTTGGGTAAAGTGCGCACCAACATCGACCACAGGACTGGGCCATGACCGACAAGAGCCAACAATTCGCCAGCGACAACTATTCCGGCATCTGCCCGGAAGCCTGGGCCGCCATGGAACTCGCCAACCAGGGCCATCAACGCGCCTATGGCGATGATGAATGGACCCACCGCGCCGCCGACGGTTTCCGCAAACTGTTCGAAACCGACTGCGAAGTGTTCTTCGCCTTCAACGGTACCGCAGCCAACTCCCTGGCGCTGTCCTCCTTGTGCCAGAGCTACCATAGCGTGATCTGCTCGGAAACCGCCCACGTCGAAACCGACGAATGCGGCGCGCCGGAGTTTTTCTCCAACGGCTCCAAGCTGCTCACCGCCCGCACCGAAAACGGCAAGCTGACCCCGGAGTCGATCCGCGAGATCGCCCTCAAGCGCCAGGACATTCACTACCCGAAACCCCGCGTCGTGACCCTGACCCAGGCCACCGAAGTCGGCAGCGTCTACACCCCGGAAGAAATCCGCGCCATCAGCGTCACCTGCAAGGAACTGGGGTTGAACCTGCACATGGACGGCGCACGGTTCTCCAACGCCTGCGCATTCCTCGGCTGCTCGCCGGCCGACCTGACCTGGAAAGCCGGGGTCGACGTGCTGTGCTTTGGTGGCACCAAGAACGGCATGGCCGTGGGTGAAGCGATCCTGTTCTTCAACCACAAGCTGGCCGAAGACTTCGACTACCGCTGCAAACAAGCCGGGCAGCTTGCCTCAAAGATGCGCTTCCTCTCCGCCCCGTGGGTGGGCCTGCTGGAAAACGACGCCTGGCTCAAACACGCCCGCCACGCCAACCACTGTGCACAATTGCTCAGCAACCTGGTGGCGGATATTCCGGGTGTGGAGTTGATGTTCCCGGTACAGGCCAACGGCGTGTTCCTGCAACTCTCGGAACCGGCAATTGCCGCGCTGACGGCCAAGGGCTGGCGCTTCTACACCTTCATCGGTAAAGGCGGCGCGCGGTTCATGTGCGCGTGGGATACCGAAGAAGAGCGCGTCAGAGAATTAGCCGCAGATATTCGGGAAGTAATGAGCGCCTGAAGTAGGCATCAGCGCCTCAGATAATGGCGAAAGGCCGAGACTGTTTTTTGATATTTCTGACAGCAACAAACTCCGTTTTCATTGACTAGCCTCTTGGAACCCGGAAGGAAAAGGCCGCCTTTCGGGACTAACCGCCAGCCGAATAATCGGCCGGAAACGGAAATCCAGCAGAGGGCAATACCATGGAAGCGCAACGCTACGGAAACAACTTGCTAGGCGAAGGCACTATCAGCACCACCGTCATCGACTGGGACGAATTCAGAAAATCCGCGAAAATCGGTGACACCATCAGCGAACCGACGAGGACATTGCGGATCACTGACAAGATCTATGAACTGACAGCATCCGGCCAGCACTTCGTCGTGCATATCTATGCCCAATAACCTCTAACTGATCGTTCCCACGCTCTGCGTGGGAACGCCTCCCCGGACGCTCCGCGTCCAGGCCACACCACGGTTCAAGGACGAATTGATGGGCAGAAGCCGCTACACCATTACCGAACCTGAAAAACCACACTTCCTGACATGCACTGTCATGGAATGGACACCGCTATTTACCCGCGACTACCTTGTCGGCCACCTATTGAGTTGCTGGCGATATCAACAAACCCACGAACATTTCAATCTCTACGGCTACGTCGTTCTCGAAAACCATCTGCACTTCGTCGCTCAAGCACCTGACCTGGGTAAATGTGTCAGCCAGTTCAAATCCTTCACCGCTCGAACCATCATTGACGACCTGCAGAAACGAGGAGCGGAGCGAGTGTTGCAGCGTTTGCGTTTCAGCAAACGGGCGCATAAAACGGACCGGATTTATCAGCTATGGCAAGAGGGGTCACACGCCGAGTTGGTGTACAGCGAAGCGGTGATGCGCCAAAAGCTTGATTACATTCACCACAACCCTGTGAAGCGTGGTTATGTGGACTTGGCCGAGCACTGGCGGTATTCCAGCGCCCGCAACTATGCAGGACAGGATGGCCTGATTGAAATTCAGCGCTGGGCCTGATCGTTCCCACGCTCTGCGTGGGAATGCAGCCCGTGACGCTCCGCGTCACACAGCGGGACGCAGAGCGTCCAAGGAGGCATTCCCACGCGGAGCGTGGGAACGATCGATTCCTGTGAAGCGGGGTTGTGTGGACTTGGCCGAGCACTGGCGGTATTCCAGCGCCCGCAACTATGCGGGACAGGATAGCCTGATTGAAATTCAACGCTGGGCCTGATCGTTCCCACGCTCTGCGTGGGAATGCAACCCGTGACGCTCCGCGTCACACAGCGGGACGCAGAGCGTCCAAGGAGGCATTCCCACGCGGAGCGTGGGAACGATCGATTCCTGTGAAGCGGGGTTGTGTGGACTTGGCCGAGCTGGCGGTATTCCAACGTCCGTAACTATGCAGGACCGGACGGCCTGATCGAGATTCAGCGCTGGGCCTGATCGTTCCCACGCTCTGCGTGGGAACGCAGCCCGTGACGCTCCGCGTCACACAGCGGGACGGGACACGGAGCGTCCAAGGAGGCATTCCCACGCGGAGCGTGGGAACGATCATTAGAACTCGATGCGCACATCACCCTTCGGCACGCTGCAGCACGACAGGATGTAACCCTCGGCTTCGTCTTCCTCGGTGATCCCGCCGTTGTGGTCCATCTCGACCTCCCCGCCCAGCTTCAGCACCTTGCACGTCCCACAGATCCCCATGCCGCAAGCTTTCGGAATCAGCAGGCCAAGCTTGGCCGCCGCTGCGTGCACGGTCTCGCCCGGTGCCACGCGGATGCTCTTGCCAGAGGCAATGAATTCCACCTGATGCAGGTCCGCCAGGTCGATTTCCGGCGCATCCGCCGCTTGTTCGGCTTGCTCCACCGCGTCGGCCCGGGCTTCCGGTGGCGTCGCGCCGAAGGATTCTTCGTGATAACGCGCCATGTCGAAGCCGGCGGCTTCCAGCAGGCGCTTTACCGCGTTCATGTAAGGCGTCGGGCCGCAACAGAAGACTTCCCGCTCCAGGAAGTCCGGCACCATCAGTTCGAGCATCTTGTGGTTCAGGTAACCGCGATAACCGGCCCAGGGTTCACCCAGGCCGTGTTTCTCGCAAATCAGGTGCAGGCTGAAGTTATCAATCCGCGACGCCATATGCTCCAGCTCGCGGTGGTAAATGATGTCCTTTGGCGAGCGGGCGCTGTGGATAAACGTCATGTCGACGTTGGCGTTGGTGTCGTAGAACCAGCGCGCCATGGACATCACCGGGGTAATACCGACACCACCACTGAGGTACAGCACTTTCGGGCTCGGGAAGTCGATGGCATTGAACAGCCCCACCGGCCCGTGCACCGCCAGCTCCTGGCCTTCGTGCAGCGTGTCATGCAACCAGTTGGACACCTTGCCGCCCGGCACGCGCTTGATGGTCACCGAAAAGCTGTAAGGCACCGACGGCGAACTGGAAATAGTGTACGAACGCATGATCGGCTGGCCGTCGATTTCCAGCTCCAGGGTGACGAACTGCCCGGGCTTGAAAAAGAACAGGATCGGCTGGTCGGCCATAAAGCAGAAGGTGCGCACGTCCCAGGTTTCCTGGATGACTTTGACGCAACGGACGATGTGCCGACCATTGGCCCAGGTCTGGGTTGTTACCGGGTTCAGGAAGCTGTTGGACATGCTGTTCTCCATAGCCGTGTGATCGGCCTTATGGTGGCGATTCTGCGTAACGCGCGAATCACCCATTTACCTATCTGCGACATTCACATACTTATCGCGACCAGCCCCCATACCACGGGGGTTGCGCGTCGGGAACAGAGTGGGCCATGTCGTTCATGGATAAGGTTCTGGCCGTTGTGGGGCCCACACTCGCTCCCAACAAAGACGCTTTCTTTACGCCTTGCTGCAAAACCTAGCCACTATTCGCCGGCCACACAGAATGGCCATGAGGACACACACGATGGACGTCACCGCAACCTTAAGCTTGGGCGATCCGCTGGAACCCGCACGCAAGGCCACTGCGCAAATGCTGCAAGAACGCGAGCGGACCTTTTCGCTGCCGCAGCCGTTTTACTCTGATGAACGGCTGTTCGATATCGACATGCAGGAAATTTTCCAGAAAGAGTGGTTGATCGCCGGCATGACCTGCGAGATCCCCGCCAAGGGCAACTACATCACCCTGCAAGTGGGCAAGAACCCGATCATCGTGATCCGTGGCGCCGACGGTGTGGTGCACGCATTCCATAACGTGTGTCGCCACCGCGGTTCGCGCCTGTGCACCAGCGACAAGGGCAAGGTCGCCAAGCTGGTGTGCCATTACCACCAGTGGACCTATGAACTGGACGGCCGCCTGCTGTTCGCCGGTACCGAAATGGGCGCCGACTTCGACATGAAGCAATACGGCCTCAAGCCGGTGAATGTGAAGACCGCCGGTGGCTACATCTTTATCAGCCTGTCGGAGAACCCGCCGGCCATCGACGACTTCCTGTCGACCTTGAGCCACTACATGGAACCCTACGACATGGAGAACACCAAGGTGGCGATCCAGACCACCTTGTTTGAAAAAGCCAACTGGAAGCTGGTGCTGGAAAACAACCGCGAGTGCTACCACTGCAACGCGTCGCACCCGGAACTGTTGAAAACCCTGCTTGAATGGGACGACGTCACCGACCCGCGGGCCGACCAGGCCTTCAAGGACCACGTGGCCGCCTCCGCCGCCGCCTGGGATGCCGAAAAGATCCCTTACGCCCACGCCAGCTTCGGCCTGCGTAACCGCATCGTGCGCATGCCGCTGCTCAAGGGCACCGTGTCGATGACCCTCGACGGCAAGCAAGGCTGCAACAAGCTGATGGGCCGCATCAAGAACCCGGACCTGGGCTCGATGCGCATCCTGCACCTGCCTCACTCGTGGAACCACTGCATGGGCGACCACATCATTGTGTTCACCGTGTGGCCGATCAGTGCCCAGGAAACCATGGTCACCACCAAGTGGATCGTGCACAAGGACGCCGTAGAGGGTGTGGACTACGACGTCGAGCGCATGCGCAAAGTGTGGGACGCCACCAACGACCAGGACCGTCGCCTGGCCGAAGAGAACCAGCGCGGCATCAACTCCACCGCGTACCAGCCAGGGCCGTACTCCAAGACTTATGAGTTTGGTGTGGTGAACTTTGTGGACTGGTACAGCGAGCGGATGCTGAGCAACCTGGGGGCGGCGCCAGCGCCGTATCTGAAAGGCGTCGCCGTACACGAGTAACCGGCTGACACGCCGCCGATCAAAATGTGGGAGCCGGGCTTGCCCGGCCCCCACACTGGTTTGTGACTGTACAAAATTCATCCAACACCGTGACAGACCGCTGCCCGCCTTACTTCCAGCCATTGCCCAACAACTTATCCACAAAGCCACCCACAGCAATTGTGGGCAACTGCGCTTTCCCGTCGAAATAAAACCAAGAAAATCCGTGACTTATTCAAAGGCACCGGTTTTATCCCAAATTGATCATTTTTTGACCTAAAGCCTGAAAGCCACGTCCTGCATGGGCTACAGAGGAACGCAAACACCTTATCCACAGAAGCGCCAACAGACTTTGGGGGCAACTTTGGGCCATCTGTGGAAAACCGGCTTAAACCGAGGAAAATCGCGGCTTTGAAAGCAAAAACCAGCCGGAATAGCGATATTGGTTACATTTTAATCAACGCACTGTAAGCCACGCGTTATATGGCCTACAGCGGATAGCGAACATCTTATCCACAGAAGCACCAACAGACTTTGGGGGCAAGTCTGTCCCGGGCATTTTCCTTATCCACAGAAAAACCCAAGGAAAAACCGTCAGTTAGGTTGGTTATTTTTCGTACAGAGAGCTGGAGGGCTTGATTTGCATGGGGTGTGGACAGCCGCGAACAGGTTATCCACAGGTGGGTTAACAGGGATTGTGGGTAAAGCCACAATCGCCGCAAAACAGTGTGGGAGCGGGCTTGCTCGCGAAAGCGGCGGATCAGTCGGTACATGAGTTACCTGACACACCGCCTTCGCGAGCAAGCCCGCTCCCACAGTGGATCAGCGCACTACACCTTCTTCTATAAGCAATTTAAGAATGGCTTCAGCGCCCGCTTCCGGGCTCACGCCTTTGAGCACCTGCCCACCGCCGCCGCTGGCCTTGGCCGTTGCAGCCTTCATCCGGTCGGCACCGCTTTTGGCCTTGATCACCTTGAGGCGCTTGGGCCGAGGCTTGGCCGGCTGCAATACAGCGCCTGTGAATAACTCATCCTCCAACACCTCGACGTCATGGGCCGTCAGCTCACCGCGTTGCGCCGGGCCGTAGGCGCTTTGCCGTGGCTTGGGCGCCGCGTTATCCACCGTGGCCATAAACGGCAGGCGCACCTTTAGCCGCCGCCGTTGGCCGCGAGGCAAGGCCTGCAGCACATGGGCCACGCCGCCTTCGATGGATTCCACCTGGGCCAGGCCGACAATCAGCGGCCAACCCAGTTGCTCGGCCAGCAGGAACGGCAACATCCCCGAGCCTTCGCCGGTTTCCGCCTGGCTGCCGGTGAGCACCACTTGGGCGCCCGCGTCCCGCAGATAGTCGCCGAGCACCGGCAAGGCGTCTGCCCCGGCCGGTTGTTCAAGCACGTGCAACTGCGGCAAGCCCATGCCCAGGTAAGCGCGCAGGGTGGGTTCGCCGATGTCGCCGGCGTGCAGCACTTGCAGGTTATCCCCAGCCAGTTGCAGGCCCAGTTCCACAGCGCGCGCGTCTTGCTCGGCGCGGCGTGGGCGGCCTGAAGTCGGGTGGGCGCCGATGGACACCAGGCTGATTACATTCGTCGTCATGGCCATTTCCTTAAGCTGCATCGCGCTTGGCACCGTGGCGGTAGGCCTCGACCGCGACGATCAAGGCTTGCAGTATCGCGGCGCTTTCGCCGATCACCGACAGGTCGGCACGCTTGATCATGTCGCAGCCCGGGTCGAGGTTGATCGCCACCACCTTGTCGCAGGCACCAATGCCTTGAAGGTGCTGGATCGCCCCGGAAATCCCCACCGCCACGTAAACCCGTGCAGTGACCCATGTGCCGCTGGCGCCCACCTGGCGATCGCGCGCCATGAAGCCGTCGTCCACCGCCACCCGCGAAGCACCTTCGGTGGCGCCCAACGCGGCAGCAGTCTGGTGGAACAGCGCCCAGTCCTTGACCCCGTTGCCACCGGAGAAAATAAACTCGGCTTCGGCCATGGGAATCGCCGCCGGGTCCACGGCCACCGCACCCAAATCTTCGATACGCGCAAGGCTGCGGGCCAGGCTTGTGGATAACTCCACCGGCAGCACTTCGTGACGGGTTTCGCTGACGGGATCGGCGCACTCCGCCGCAGCCAGGATCATCCGTGGCAGTGGGCGGGCAAGATCCTCCTGACCCGCGCCCGCACGGCCAATACATTCCTGGCCCTTGATCTGCCAGACCCGCGTGGCCGGGCGCTCCTTGAGGCTGGCGGCAAAGCGCCGCCCCAATTCACCACCGCCGCTGCGGCTGTCCGGCAGCAACCAGTGGCGCGGGTTGAACTGGTTATCCACAGCCCGCAGACCGTGAACCCGTTGCTCCGGTGAATAACCGTCGAATTCATGCCCGTCCAACACCAGCAGCCGATCCACACCGGCAGTGGCGAAGGCGTTTTCCTTGTGTTCGCCGAACACCACGGCCAATACCGCACCGTCGTCGCCGGCCAGTTGCCGGGCCAGGCCCAGCAAGTCGCGGTCGTGGCTGCTCAGGCGGCCGCCGACCATGTCCGGCACCACGTTGATGTAGAAAGCGGGCGCCGGTACCTGATGCAGCGGCAACTGCACTTCCACCGCTGCCGTACGCTTGGCCGCGCCGCCCTGCTGGGCGCCGCTGCGGTCAATACGCTTGATGCCGTTGGGGCCGATAAAACCGACACCGTGCACGTTCTTGCGGATGACCCCATTGGGCCCCATCCAGCTGTGTTGCACCGGCTGCATCGCCGCGTGCAGCGGGTGCAGGCGGTTACGGGCGATCCATTCGGCCCGTGGGTCGCGGCGGATAATGTCGCTCATCAATGCACCTCCGCAGGTTCGCGTTTCGGCGCCTTGGCCGGTGCCGCGTCTTCAAGCAACGCGTCAGCGACCAGTTCGGCAATGTCCTTGATCAAGGGACGCGGTTCGACCACGCCTTCCAGCATCGCCGTGCACTGTGGACAACCCACGGCCACCAGTTCGGCACCGGTCTCGCGGATGTCTTCCATGCGCATGTCGGGAATCCGCTGCTTGCCGGGAATATCGGTGATCGGCGCCCCCCCACCGCCACCGCAGCAGCGCGAGCGGAAACCGGAGCGCTGCATTTCCTTGACCTCGATCCCCAGCGCCCGCAGCACTTGGCGCGGTGCCTCGTACTCGCCGTTGTAGCGGCCCAGGTAGCACGGGTCGTGATAGGTCACGCTGTTGCCTTTGTGCTGGCCCAGGTTGAGGGCGCCGGCGTCGATCAGTTCGGCCATGTAGGTGCTGTGGTGCTGCACCAGGTAGTTGCCATCGAAGGCGCCGTATTCGTTTTTCAGCACGTGGAAACTGTGGGGGTCGCAGGTGACGATGCGCTTGAAGCTGTACTTGGCCAGGGTCTGGATATTGCGTGCGGCCAGCAGCTGGAAAGTGGCTTCATCGCCCAGGCGCCGCGCCACGTCGCCGCTGTCGCGCTCTTCAAGGCCCAGTACGGCGAAGTCGACCTTGGCGGCTTTCAGCACTTTGACGAACGAGCGCAGGGTGCGCTGGTTGCGCATGTCGAAGGCACCGTCGCCGACCCAGAACAGCACCTCGACGGTTTTCCTGTCGCTGAGCAAGGGCAGGTTCAAATCCGCCGCCCAGTTCATCCGCCCGCCCGGTGCGAAGCCGCCCGGGTTGTCGGTGGCGATCAGGTTTTCCAGGACTTCGGCGCCCTTGTTCGGGGTCGCGCCCTTTTCCAGGGTGAGGTGGCGGCGCATGTCGACGATGGCGTCCACGTGCTCGATCATCATCGGGCACTCTTCCACGCAGGCGCGGCAAGTGGTGCACGACCACAGGGTCTCGGCGTCCACCAGACCATTGACGATTGGCTGGTGCGGGTTGCCGGCGTGTTCGCCGATGGCTTTGCCCGGATACGGGCTGCCGGCGAACTTGGCGTCGGTGCCACCGGCCAGGCCGACGACCATGTCCTGGATAAGTTTTTTCGGGTTCAGTGGCTGGCCGGCGGCGAACGCCGGGCACGCGGCTTCGCACTTGCCGCACTGCACGCAGGCGTCGAAGCCGAGCAGTTGGTTCCAGGTGAAATCCACCGGTTTTTCCACGCCCAGGGGCGCGCTTTTATCGGCGAGGTCCAGGGGTTTCAAACCGGTGGAACGGCCGCCGCCGAAGCGTTCGGCGCGGCGGTGCCAGGCCAGGTGCAGGGCACCGGCGAAGGCGTGTTTCATCGGCCCGCCCCAGGTCATGCCGAAGAACATTTCCGACACGCCCCACAACACGCCCAGGCTCAGCAGCGCGGCGAGCAGCCAGCCGCCGAAGTCCGCCGGCAGAATCCCGGCCACCGGCAAGGTCACCAGGAAGAAGCTCACCGAGAACGCCATCAGGCTTTTCGGCAGGCGCATCCACGGGCCTTTCGACAGGCGTGCAGGCGGGTTGCGACGGCGCAGGTAGACGAAGGTGGCGCCGACAAACATCAGCACCGAAGCCAACAGCAAGGCGTAGCCGAGGATGCGGTTATGCAGGCCGAAACCGTGCACCAGGATCGCCAGCAGCGCCGAGAGCACAAAGCCCAGGGCTGTGGCGACGTGGGTGTTGGCGATGTATTTGTCGCGGGCGACCACATGGTGCAGGTCGACCATGTAGCGCTTGGGCATGGCCAACAGACCGCCGAGCAAGTCGACCTTGGAGGACCGCCCGCGGCGCCACATGTTCACCCGGCGCAGCGCGCCGAGGACGGCAAGGCCCAGGGCGGCGAAGAGCAGGATGGGAAGAAGGGTGTTCAACATGGTGAAGCTCCCGAAGACCACACAGGTCTACTGTGAAACTGGCCCGAAATGTGGGAGCGGGCTTGCTCGCGAAGGCAGCGTGTCAGTCGATGCATCCAGTGGCTGACACACCGCTTTCGCGAGCAAGCCCGCTCCCACATTTGACCGAGTACACCTCGTCAGAAATCCTTGCACAGGCGCAGGGCGTCATAGATGGCCGCGTGGGTATTACGCTGGGCCACGCAGTCACCAATGCGGAACAGCAAGTACCCCTCGCCCGGCTCGCTCAGGCACGGCTGCGGCTTGATCGCGAACAGGGCCTCGATGTCCATCTGGCCCTTGTTGCGCGAGCCTGCCTTGAGCCCGTAGTAGAGCTCTTCGTCCGGACGCACGCCGTTCTCGACCACCACCTGGTCCACCACCCGCTCTTCCCTGGCCCCGGTGTATTCGTTCTCCAGCACCGCCACCAGCTTGTCGCCTTCGCGGTAGACCTTTTCCAGCATCATGTCGCCGGTCATGATCACTTCCTTGGGGTACATGCTGCGGTAGTACGTCGGGAACGACGTACCGCCCACGGCCACGCCCGGCTTGATGTCGTCGGTGACGATCTCGACCTGGCTGCCCTTGTCCGCGAGGAAGTCGGCCACCGACATGCCGGTGAACTCGCAGATGGTGTCGTACACCAGCACGTTCTTGCCAGGTAGAACCTTGCCGTCGAGCACGTCCCAGCTGCTGACCACCAGGCCTTCAGCCGCGCCCCAGTGTTCGTTCTGCTCCAGGAACGGATGACCGCCCACCGCCAGCACCACCACGTCCGGGCGCAGGTCGAGGATGGTCGCCGCGTCCGCCGCCACACCCAGGCGCAGGTCGACGTTCAGGCGCGCCAGTTCCAACTGGAACCAGCGGGTGATCCCGGCAATCTGGTCACGCTGCGGGGCTTTCGATGCAGTGGTGATTTGCCCGCCGATAAATTCTTTCTTCTCGAACAGCGTCACGTCGTGGCCACGTTCGGCAGCCACCCGCGCCGCTTCCATCCCGGCCGGGCCGGCACCCACCACCACGACTTTGCGTTTTGGCCCGGTGGATTTCTCGATGATGTGCGGCACGCCCATGTATTCACGGGAAGTGGCGGCGTTCTGGATGCACAGCACATCCAGGCCCTGGTACTGGCGGTCGATGCAGTAGTTGGCGCCGACGCACTGTTTGATCTGGTCGATCTGGCCCATCTTGATCTTGGCGATCAGGTGCGGGTCGGCGATGTGGGCGCGGGTCATGCCGACCATGTCCACGTAGCCGCCTTCCAGGATGCGCGTGGCCTGGTTCGGGTCCTTGATGTTCTGCGCGTGCAGCACCGGGGCCTTGACCACTTCCTTGATGCCGGCCGCCAGGTGCAGGAACGGCTCCGGTGGATAACTCATGTTCGGGATAACGTTGGCCAGGGTGTTGTGGGTGTCGCACCCCGAGCCGACCACGCCGATGAAGTCGAGCATGCCGGTGTCGTCGTAGTACTTGGCGATCTGTTTCATGTCCTCGTGGGACAGGCCGTCCGGATGGAATTCGTCGCCGCACAAACGGATGCCGACGCAGAAATCCGGGCCGACTTCCTTGCGCACCGCCTTCAACACCTCAAGGCCGAAACGCATGCGGTTTTCGAAGCTGCCGCCCCATTCGTCAGTACGTTTGTTGACCCGAGGGCTCCAGAACTGGTCGATCATGTGCTGGTGCACCGCCGACAGCTCCACACCGTCCAGGCCACCGGCCTTGGCCCGTGCCGCAGCGGTAGCGTAGTTGCCGATCACCCGCCAGATTTCTTCAGGCTCGATGGTCTTGCAGGTGGCGCGGTGCACCGGCTCGCGGATGCCCGAGGGCGACAGCAGCGTGGGCCAATGCTCGCCGTCCCAGCGCGAGCGACGGCCCATGTGGGTAATCTGGATCATGATCTTGGCGCCATGCTTGTGCATGGCGTCGGCCAGGTTCTGGAAGTGCGGGATGATCCGGTCATCCGCCAGGTTCACCGACTTCCACCAGCCTTGCGGGCTGTCGATGGCGACACTGGAAGAACCGCCGCAGATCGCCAGGCCGATCCCGCCCTTGGCTTTCTCTTCGTAGTACTTCACATAGCGGTCGGTGGTCATGCCGCCGTCGGTGGCATACACCTCAGCGTGGGCGGTACTGAGCACGCGGTTGCGGATGGTCAGTTTGCCGATCTGGATCGGCGCAAACATTGCTTCGAAAGCCATGGCAGGGTCCTCGACTTACAACGGCTTGACGGTGAACAGGCCGTCGTCGTGGCCCTCTTCGGAGCCGCCGTATACCTGTTCCGCAACGGTGCGGATCTTGCTGCCGCGGGCTTCGAGAATCTGGTCCATCGCGCCGGCAAACCAGCCGGTGAACATGTAGTCGACCTTGCGCCCGACCTTGCCGTACACGTAGACGAATGCCGAGTGCTCGAGCTTGACGCTGGCCGTGCCTTTATCGAGGTCGATGTCCTGGATCTTGAACAGGCCCCAGCCGCGCTGCGACAGGCGCTTCATGTAGTGCTCGAACACTGCGACGCCTTCCAGGCCATGGCATTCAGCTTCTTTTTCACACCAGTGCCAGGCGGATTTGTAGCCGGCCTTGTAGAGGATTTCGGCGTAGGCCTCGCTGCCCAGGACTTCTTCGATCCCCATGTGATTATTGACGAAGAAATGGCGCGGCACGTACAGCATCGGCAGGGCGTCGGAGGTCCAGACACCGGTTTCGCTGTCGACTTCGATAGGCAATTGAGGGGCGATCTTGGCCATGGAAACTTAACTCCGGAAAATGCTTTGGTAAGCCCCCGACGCATAAGGTTGGGGGAAAAGAGGCGTGAGTGGTGGCTTATTCGCCCCAGACGTCCTTCAGGACGTTGACCCAGTTTTCGCCCATGATCTTGCGCACCACGCGCTCGGGATGGCCGCGCTTGAGCAGGGTCTCGGTGAGGTTCGGGAACTCGCCCACGGTGCGGATGCCCAGCGGGTTGATGATCTTGCCGAAGCTGGTCAGGCGGCGGGCGTAGCCCTTGTCGTGGGTCAGCATTTCGAAGAAATCCTGGCCATGGCCCTGGGTGAAGTCGGTGCCGATGCCGATGGCGTCTTCGCCCACGATGTTCATGGTGTATTCGATGGCTTCGGCGTAGTCGTCGATGGTCGAGTCGATGCCCTTGGCCAGGAACGGCGCGAACATGGTCACGCCGACAAAGCCACCGTGGTCGGCGATGAACTTCAGCTCTTCATCGGACTTGTTGCGCGGGTGCTCTTTGAGGCCTGAAGGCAGGCAGTGGGAGTAGCACACCGGCTTTTTCGATTCGAGGATGACTTCTTCGGAGGTCTTGGAGCCCACGTGTGACAGGTCGCACATGATGCCGACGCGGTTCATCTCGGCGACGACCTCGCGACCGAAGCCCGACAGGCCGCCATCGCGCTCATAGCAGCCGGTGCCCACCAGGTTCTGGGTGTTGTAGCACATCTGCACCACGCCAACCCCGAGCTGCTTGAAGATCTCGACATAGCCGAGCTGGTCTTCAAACGCGTGGGCGTTCTGGAATCCGAAGATGATGCCGGTCTTGCCCTGTTCCTTGGCGCGACGGATATCGGCGGTGGTTTTCACCGGGATCACCAGGTCGCTGTTTTCGCGAATCAGGGTCTGGCTGGCCACGATGTTGTTAATGGTGGCCTGGAACCCTTCCCATACCGACACGGTGCAGTTGGCAGCGGTGAGGCCACCCTTGCGCATGTCTTCGAACAGGTCGCGGTTCCACTTGGCAATGATCAGCCCGTCGATAACGATGCTGTCGGCGTGCAATTCGGCTGGGCTCATCAGGCGTCCCCTTATTGGCGATTCATGCGCCGAATCGTCTGCCGGCGCTTTGGGGCCAGCATATGCCCCGGGGCAGAAGGAGCCGGGTGCAAAAACGACAAGGGAATTGCCGAAAGCGTCAATCCGCGACAAAGGCCAACATGACATCTCTGACGGGTGTCTGTTCTTTGTCTTACGCTTGAGCCAGAATTTGCTCATCAACTGATATGAGACGGCGCAATGAAATCGATTTTCCTGGCTTTGGCACTCATCGCAACCGGCGTACACGCCGCTGAAGACACCGACAGCACGCCCTGCGATGGCATCGAGAACGACAAGCAAACCCTGGAATGCGCCACCTACAACAAAACCACCGCCGAACAACTGCTCAAGGATAACTACCAGGGCTTGCTGGAACGCATGGGTTCGACCTATGGCAGCAACAAGACGCAGCTGGCGGACATTACCGCTCGTCTGAAGGATGCCCAGCAGAAGTGGGAAAAGTTACGTGATGCGGATTGCGCCGTAGATACCTTTCCGGCAGTGGCGGGAAGCAAGGCATATGCGATCCAGCAGAATGATTGTCTGGCGCGGATGAGTGATGAACGGTCGGAGTTTTTGGAGTCGATTGGGCAGGAATAAGCGACAATCCCCTCCACTCTTTACTCAGAACCAAGGCTATTCATGACAATCTGCGGCATCGAAATCAAAGGCAGCGAAGCCATTATTGCTGTCGCCTCGCTCGACGGTCAGGCATTGAGCCATGTAGCCCTGGCCACCAAGAAAATCGCCCTTGAAGACGATGATGAGGCGGCCAACGTCAAGGCCTTCGCCGCTCAGGTCAGCGCGTTTGTGCGGGAAAACGGCATCAGCCGCATCGCCATCAAGAAGCGCAGCAAGAAAGGCGAATTCGCCGGTGGCCCGACTACGTTCAAGATTGAAGGTGTGTTTCAGTTGCTGGAGGGCGTTGAAGTGACGCTGCTGTCGCCGCAGACCATCAATGCGCAGAACAAGAAACATGACTTTGCCCTGCCGGCGACGCTGAACAAGTATCAGCATGAGGCCTTCAAAGCCGCGTGTTCAGCCCTGCTGAAGAAATAAGCTACATCGCACATCCCCTGTGGGAGCGGGCTTGCTCGCGAATGCGGTGTGTCAGTCAATACATGTAACGACTGATCCACCGCATTCGCGAGCAAGCCCGCTCCCACATTTGATCTGTGTTGTTTTCAATAGCGGTGTTCATACCGCTTCCCGGCGCCGATCTTCCCTTGGGCACTTGGCAAACCTTGCCCGGTAGCTGCGGGTGAAATACGACGGCGACTCAAACCCGCAGGCGATGCTCACCTCCAGCACGCTCAGGTCGCTCTGGCGCAACAACTGCCGAGCCTTTTCCAGGCGCAAACCCAGGTAGAAGTTGCTCGGTGTGTCGTTCAGGTGCAGCCGAAACAAGCGCTCCAACTGCCGCCGCGTGACCTTGATCGCCTCCGCCAGCGCCAGTGTGCTCAACGGCGGTTCCGTGTGCTGTTCCATCTCCCCAATCACCTGCACCAACTTCTTGTTGTTGATGCCGTAGCGCGTGGCGATCTGCATGCGTTGGTGGTCTTTGCGCGGGCGGATGCGGCCGAGCACGAATTGCTCGGACACCTGGATCGCCAACTCTGGCCCGTGGGCCTGGCTGATCAGGTCGAGCATCAGGTCGATGGACGCGGTGCCGCCCGCCGAGGTGATGCGCCGGCGGTCGATCTCGAACAGCTCCTGGGTTACCGTCAGCTGTGGATAAGATTCCTTGAAGGCGTCGATGGCTTCCCAGTGCAGGGTCAGGCGGTGGCCGTCGAGCAGGCCGGCTTCGGCGAGTACGCAGGCGCCAGTGTCGATGGCGCCGAGGGTCACGCCGTCGTGGTCAAGGCGACGCAGCCAGTGTTCCAGTGCGGGCGTGGCGAACTTCAGCGGTTCGAAGCCGGCCACCACCAGTAAGGTCGAGCCTTTCTTCAGCGGTTCCAGTGCGGCGTCGGCGTTGACCGACATGCCATTGCTCGCCAGCACCGCGCCGCCGTCGGCGCTCAAGACATGCCAGCGGTACAGCTCGCCGCGAAAACGATTGGCGACACGTAAAGGTTCGATCGCGGAGATAAAGCCGATGGCGGAGAAGCCCGGCATCAGCAGAAAGTAGAAATCCTGGGACATGGAGCGCTCTCGTAGGACGGACAGCGTGGTCACTGTGATACGCCAGTTCAATCGGTCATTCAAGGGGGCAGGTCGCTGCAGTGCAAGAGCTGGTCGCCGCCGTGCGTTTTGTCGGGGACCAAGCTGCGTAACTTGGCTGCACGGTGCACAAAGACGCCGGAACCCACAATAACAACCTGCCGAGGGAACCACCATGAACCGACTGATCAGCCGCTGCGTGCTCGCACTCAGCGCCAGCGCCATTTTGAGCACCAACGTCATGGCAGCCGATGCGGCTTCTTGCCAGAACGTGCGCATGGGCGTGGTGAACTGGACCGACGTAATCGCCACCAGTGCCATGACTCAAGTGTTGCTCGACGGCCTCGGCTACAAGACCAAACAGACCAGCGCGTCCCAGCAAATCATCTTTGCCGGGATTCGCGACCAGCGCCTGGACATGTTCCTGGGCTACTGGAACCCGCTGATGACCCAGACCATCACCCCGTTTGTCGAGGCCAAGCAGGTCAAGGTGCTCGACAAGCCGTCCCTGGAAGACGCCCGCGCGACCCTGGCGGTGCCGACTTACCTGGCCGACAAGGGCCTGAAGACCTTCGCTGACATCGCCAGGTTTGAAAAAGAACTGGGCGGCAAGATCTACGGCATTGAACCGGGCTCGGGCGCCAACACCCAGATCAAGGCGATGATCGCCAAGAATCAGTTTGGCCTGGGCAAGTTCCAACTGGTGGAATCCAGCGAGGCCGGCATGCTCGCCGCCGTCGACCGCGCCGTGCGCCGCAAGGAGGCCGTGGTGTTCTTCGGCTGGGCGCCGCACCCGATGAACGTCAACGTGGCGATGACTTACCTCACCGGCAGTGATGACGCGCTGGGCCCGAACGAAGGCATGGCCACCGTGTGGTCCGTCACCTCGCCGACCTACGCCGAGCAATGCCCCAACGTGCACAAGTTGCTCAGCAACCTGACCTTCACCGCCGCCGACGAGAGCCGAATGATGCAGCCGCTGCTGGATCACAAGGACGCTTTCGAGTCGGCCAGGCAATGGCTCAAGGATCACCCGCAAGACCAGCAGCGCTGGCTGGAAGGCGTGACCACCTTCGACGGCAAACCCGCCGCAGCCAACCTGCAATTGACCAGCAAATAACCTGTCTTGAATCACCGTTTCGCAGCCGCTCCCGGCTGCGAACGGTATGACTACGCCTGAAAATCACGCCTGTAAGGAACCTGCCTCATGAACCACGACGTCATCATCACCTGCGCACTCACCGGTGCTGGCGACACGACCGCCAGAAGCCCTCACGTGCCGGTCACTCCGAAACAAATCGCTGCCGCGGCGGTGGAAGCAGCCAAGGCCGGTGCCACCGTGGTGCATTGCCACGTACGTGACCCCGAGACCGGCAAGTTCAGCCGCGACGTGGCGCTGTACCGCGAAGTGATGGAGCGCATCCGCGAGGCGGACGTCGACATCATCGTCAACCTCACCGCCGGCATGGGTGGCGACCTGGAAATCGGTGGCGGCGAGAACCCCATGGAATTCGGGCCCAACACCGACCTGGTGGGCCCGCTGACCCGCCTGGCCCACGTGGAAGAGCTGCTGCCGGAAATCTGCACCCTGGACTGCGGCACCCTGAACTTCGGCGATGGCGACACCATTTACGTCTCCACCCCGGCCCAGCTGCGGGCTGGCGCCAAACGTATTCAAGAGCTGGGCGTTAAAGCCGAGCTGGAGATTTTCGACACCGGTCACCTGTGGTTCGCCAAGCAGATGATCAAGGAAGGCTTGCTCGACAACCCGTTGTTCCAGCTGTGCCTGGGCATCCCGTGGGGCGCGCCGGCCGACACCACCACCATGAAAGCCATGGTCGACAACCTGCCGGCTGACGCGGTGTGGGCCGGCTTCGGGATTGGTCGCATGCAGATGCCGATGGCGGCGCAAGCAGTGCTGCTGGGCGGCAACGTACGGGTCGGCCTGGAAGACAACCTGTGGCTGGACAAGGGCGTGCTGGCGACCAACGGCCAGTTGGTGGAACGCGCCAGCGAGATCCTCAGCCGCCTGGGTGCGCGGGTCATGACCCCGGCCGAAGGCCGCGTGAAGATGGGCCTGACCAAGCGCGGCTAAGACACACCGCACGACGCCCTGCAGGAACCGAATCAAATGTGGGAGCGGGCTTGCTCGCGAATGTGGTGGATCAGCCACCGAATGCATCAACTGACAGACCGCTTTCGCGAGCAAGCCCGCTCCCACAGGAGATCACCGAACTCTTTAGGAATTTGCCATGAGCTTTATCACTGAAATCAAAACCTTCGCCGCGCTGGGCAGCGGTGTTATCGGCAGCGGCTGGGTATCCCGCGCACTGGCTCACGGCCTGGATGTGGTGGCCTGGGACCCGGCGCCCGGCGCCGAAGCGGCCCTGCGCAAACGTGTCGCGAATGCCTGGGGCGCACTCGAGAAACAAGGCCTTGCACCCGGCGCCTCGCAAGACCGCCTGCGCTTTGTGGCCACGATTGAAGAGTGCGTGAAAGACGCCGACTTCATCCAGGAAAGTGCCCCGGAACGCCTGGAATTGAAGCTGGAATTGCACAGCAAGATCAGCGCCGCGGCCAAGCCGAATGCGTTGATTGGTTCGAGTACTTCGGGGCTGTTGCCGAGCGAGTTTTATGAAGGCTCCACGCACCCGGAACGTTGCGTGGTGGGGCATCCGTTCAACCCGGTTTACCTGTTGCCGCTGGTGGAAGTGGTAGGCGGCAAAAACACTGCGCCGGAAGCGATTCAGGCAGCAATCAAGGTGTACGAATCCCTCGGCATGCGCCCTTTGCATGTGCGTAAGGAAGTGCCCGGTTTTATCGCTGACCGGCTGCTGGAAGCCCTGTGGCGTGAGGCCTTGCACCTGGTGAATGATGGCGTGGCAACCACCGGCGAAATTGACGACGCGATTCGCTTTGGCGCCGGTTTGCGCTGGTCGTTCATGGGGACGTTCCTGACCTATACGCTGGCCGGCGGTGATGCCGGGATGCGGCATTTCATGGCGCAGTTCGGCCCGGCCTTGCAGCTGCCGTGGACCTATCTGCCGGCGCCGGAATTGACCGACAAATTGATTGACGACGTGGTGGACGGCACCAGCGATCAGTTGGGCAAGCACAGCATTTCGGCGCTGGAGCGCTATCGTGATGATTGCCTGCTGGCGGTGCTGGAGGCGGTGAAGACCACCAAGGAAAAACACGGTATGACCTTCGCCGAATAAGCCCTGTAAAGATCGTTCCCACGCTCTGCGTGGGAATGCAGCCCAGGACGCTCTGCGTCCCAACGCGTGACGCAGAGCGTCACAGGAGGCGTTCCCACGCAGAGCGTGGGAACGATCACGTACCTACCGGGAACCGAACCATGCCCGCACTCACCACCTACACCACCAAAATCCTCCCCGAGTGGGTCGACTACAACGGCCACCTGCGCGATGCGTTCTACCTGCTGATATTCAGCTACGCCACCGACGCACTGATGGACACCCTGGGCCTGGACAGCGAAAACCGCGAAGCCAGCGGCCACTCGCTGTTCACCCTGGAGTTGCACCTCAACTACCTGCACGAAGTGAAACTGGGCGCCGCCGTCGAGGTGCACACCCACCTCATCGCCCACGACCGCAAGCGCCTGCACCTCTATCACAGCCTGCACCTGGTGGGCGACGAAAAGGAGCTGGCGGGCAACGAACAGATGCTGCTCCACGTCGACCTCGCCGGGCCGCACTCGGCGCCATTCAGTGAAGCGGTGCTGGGCAAGCTTGCCAGCATCAGCGCCGAACAAACCGACCTGCCGAAGCCCGCCCTGCTCGGCCGCGTGATTGGACTGCCACCCCAAAAATAAGGAATCGCCATGCAAACCGCCGCCGCTGTTGCCGACTTCCGTACTTACCCACTGATCAGTGACCTGGCCGATGTGCAGGTGCACGGCGATCACCTCAGTGTGCGATGGGCCGATGGGCGGGTCAGCCCGTTTCATCACCAGTGGCTGCGGGACAACTGCCCGTGCCCTGTTTGCGTCTACAGCGTGACCCGTGAACAGGTGCTGGAAATCGTCGATGTGGACGAACACCTCACGGCCCTCAGTGCACGTATCGACCAGGGTCTGCTGACAGTGGAATGGAGCGGCGGGCATCGCAGCCAATACGATCCCGGATGGTTGCGGGCGCACGCCTACGATGATGAATCACGCGCGGAGCGCCGGGCGGCCAAGCCGAAATCCCGGCTGTGGGACCACAGGTTCGAGCTGCCCGTCTTCGACTACGCGGCATTGATGGAAGACCCGAAAGCCCTGCTGCAATGGCTGCTGGCCCTGCGTGACAGCGGCCTCACCCAAGTGCGCGGCGTGCCCACCGAACCTGGCTCGCTGGCGCTGATCGCCAAGCGCATTTCGTTCATCCGCGAGAGCAACTTCGGCGTGCTGTTCAACGTACAGTCCAAGGCCGATGCCGACAGCAACGCCTACACAGCATTCAACCTGCCGCTGCACAGTGATTTGCCGACGCGGGAGCTGCAACCCGGGCTGCAGTTCTTGCATTGCCTGGTGAACGACGCCGACGGGGGCGAGAGTATTTTTGTCGACGGTTTTGCGATTGCCCGGGCGCTGCGGGACGAAGATCCGGAAGCCTTTCGCGCGTTGTGCGAGATCCCGGTGGAGTTTCGCAACAAGGACCGTCACAGCGACTATCGCCGGCTGGCGCCGATCATCGCGCTGGATGCATTGGGAGAGGTCGCCGAGATTCGCATGGCCAACTTTCTGCGCGGGCCGTTTGAGGCGCCTGCAGAGCAGATGCCGTTGCTCTATCGCGCCTATCGCCGGTTTATTGCGATGACCCGGGAAGAGCGTTTTCGGCTGGTCAAACGTCTGAATCCGGGCGAGCTGTGGTGCTTTGATAATCGCCGGACCCTGCATGCGCGCAATGCGTTTGATCCGGCGTCCGGCGCGCGGCATTTCCAGGGCTGCTATATCGATCGGGATGAGTTGTTGTCGCGGATATTGGTGTTGCAGCGGTAGACCGAGGCGCCCCCTTCGCGAGCAAGCCCGCTCCCACATTTGACCGAGTTCCTCCTGAAAAAACGCGGTCAACTGTGGGAGCGGGCTTGCTCGCGAAGGGGCCAGCAGCTTCACCTCAAATTTCAGCTCAAAAAAAGCCCCGATTCAGCCGTGACAGGATCGGGGCAGAGTGCTTTGTGTGAGCTGCGCATCCCGAGGGTGACCAAACCTTCAAGCTGCTTGCTTGGTGTCAGTGTGCACACTCCCCTGCCTTGCGAGTTAGCCGAAAACGACCTGTTCATAGGTGTGCCGGACATTCATGCATTCAGGCCTTGCCGACTCGGTGATGGCCTACCAGAATCGACTTCAAACCCCCGCTCCCCTAACAAGGATTAACGTCATGATGCACGCGGATTTGATTGACCAGGATGACCTGCTGGGCCAGCTGCGGTCGTTGGGTTTCGAGGTGTCCAGCGGCGCTACCGCCGAGCAGGCTTGCGAGTGTGCGGTGCGCGGCTTGAGCGCGGCGCGGGCCAAGGCGCTCAAGGGTATGGTTGAGCAGATGTACACCGGCAGCGCGACGATCTTGCCGGCGGTGAGGCAGGCGATCGACAAGCAGTTGTTGCCGGCGCTGGTGCAATTTCGGCAGAACTCTGGCGCCTGATATACCGCATTCGCGAGCAAGCCCGCTCCCACATTCGACCGCGTTCCTACTGAAAAAACGCGGTCAAGTGTGGGAGCGGGCTTGCTCGCGAATGCAGGCGACTCGGTCTAAAGCCTTACACTCGCGAAAGTCGACTCATTCCTGGCCTGGCTCAACGCCGACAACGGCCCGGACAACGGTGACAACACCAGCGCCTGCGGAATCGGCATCATCGCTACCTGCTGCGTGGTGTTGGAACCCACACGCTCATCCCGCGGCGGAATGCCGAAGTATTCGCGGTAGCACTTGGAGAAGTGCGGCGTGGAGACAAACCCGCACACCGACGCCACTTCGATGATCGACATCGGCGTTTGCTTGAGCAACTGCCGCGCACGGATCAGGCGCAACTTGAGGTAGTAGCGCGACGGCGAACAGTGCAGGTATTTCTGGAACAAGCGCTCCAGCTGACGCCGGGACACCGCTACGTACACCGCCAGTTCATCGAGGTCGATCGGCTCTTCCAGGTTGGCCTCCATCAGCGCGACGATTTCCTGCAACTTCGGCTGGTTGGTGCCAAGCATGTGCTTGAGCGGCACACGCTGGTGATCCTGTTCGTTGCGGATGCGCTCGTACACAAACATCTCGGAGATCGCCGCCGACAACTCACGGCCGTGGTCGCGGCTGATCAGGTGCAGCATCATGTCCAGCGGCGCGGTGCCGCCGGAGCTGGTGAAGCGGTTGCGGTCGAGGGTGAACAGGCGTGTGCTCATGGCCACGCGGGGAAAGGCTTCCTGCATCGACGCCAGGCATTCCCAGTGCACGCTGCAATCGAACCCGTCCAGCAGGCCGGCGCAGGCCAGGGCCCAGCTGCCGGTGCACACCGCGCCAAGGCGACGGGATTGGCGCGCCTGGCTTTGCAGCCACGACACATGTTCACGGGTCACGGTGCGCTGGATACCCACGCCGCCACAGACGATCACGGTGTCCAGGGCCGGGGCTTTGTGCATGGAAGCATCGGGGGTGATTTGCAGACCGTCGCTGGCCCACACTTGGTTTCCGTCCACACTCAACGTCGTCCAGCGATACAGCTCGCGGCCGGAGAGTTGGTTGGCCATGCGCAGGGGTTCGACTGCGGAGGCCAGGGAAATCAGCGTGAAATTGTCCAGCAGCAAAAAGCCGATGGATTGAGGCGCACGGTTCTGGGGTTGAGCCCCGGAGTTGAACGACGTCATCGCGGTATCTCCTCACACAAAGCGGGTGATGGCCTCAGGCGAGGCTCTTGTTATTGCGCTCATCGCCTTAAGGAAACTCCTATGGCGAGAGGCTTTGTATTGATAGAGCAAATGCCATGCCTAAAGTTGAATGCGTATTCAATAACTCCTGAAAACGACCTCATGACGTGTCTATATAAGCCCGCGCATGGAGTGGGGGATATGACCCAGAAAAGACGTGAGAGAACGCAGGCTCAAGGTGTGTGAGCAGATCGGTAGCACTTGTGGGAAGGGAGAGAAACGACGTGGGAAAAGTCTGTCACCACAAGCACGGGTGACCGATGGTCATAAGGGGAAATCGTTCGGGAGCTACTTATCTAATTGCGACGCGCTAAAAGGTGGCGCTTTTGGTTCTGGTGTTCACTTTATGAGCAGTGTTGCCTGGTCTACCGCATTCGCGAGCAAGCCCGCTCCCACACTTGACCGCGTTTTTTCCGTAGGAACTCGGTCGAATGTGGGAGCGGGCTTGCTCGCGAATGCAGGCGACGCGGTCTTTCCGGATCAACACTCCACCGCACTCACCGCCAACCCACCCCGCGATGTTTCTTTGTACTTGTCATGCATATCCGCCCCGGTATCGCGCATGGTGCGGATCACCCGGTCCAGCGAGATGAAGTGCTGGCCATCCCCCCGCAGCGCCATCTGCGCCGCGTTGATCGCCTTCACCGCGGCAATCGCATTACGCTCGATGCACGGCACCTGCACCAGCCCGCCTACCGGGTCGCAGGTCAGGCCGAGGTTGTGTTCCAGGCCAATCTCCGCCGCGTTGCACAATTGCTCCGGCGTAGCCCCGAGGATCTCCGCCAACCCCGCCGCCGCCATGGCGCACGCCGAGCCGACTTCACCCTGGCAGCCGACTTCGGCACCCGAGATCGACGCGTTTTTCTTACACAGGATGCCCACCGCCGCCGCGCCGAGGAAGTAGTCGACCACGTTGGCCTCGGTCACTTCTTCGCTGAACTTCATGAAGTAGTGCAGCACCGCCGGGATGATCCCCGCCGCGCCGTTGGTCGGTGCCGTGACCATGCGCCCGCCGGCGGCGTTTTCTTCATTCACCGCCAGGGCGAACAGGTTGACCCACTCCATCGCGCTCAAGGTCGAGCCGATCACGTTCGGCTTGCCCAGCTCCTGCAAGCTGCGGTGCAACTTGGCTGCACGGCGCCGTACATTAAGGCCGCCGGGAAGGATGCCTTCGTGCTTTAGGCCTTGCTCCACGCAATCCTGCATGGCTCGCCAGAGCTTCATCAGGCCGCTGCGGATTTCTTCTTCCGAGCGCCAGGTTTTTTCATTCGCCAACATCAGCTCAGCGACGCGCAGGTTGTGGGTCTTGCACAGCTGCAGCAGTTCCACCGCACTGGAAAAATCATAGGGCAGCTCGGTGCGGTCCATGTCCGCCACGCCGCTGTTGGCCTGGGCTTCATCCACCACGAATCCGCCGCCCACCGAGTAGTAGGTGTCGCGGTGCAGCTCGCCGTTATCACCAAACACCACCAGGGTCATGGCATTGGGGTGGAACGGCAGGTTTTCGTCGATCAGGCGCATGTCCCGCGCCCATAAGAAAGGCACCGGCAAACGTGCGTCCAGCAGCAGGGTGTTGGTCTCGCGCAGGGTTTCGATGCGGATGCCGATCTGTGACGGATCGATCGCGTCCGGCCACTCGCCCATCAGGCCCATGATCACCGCGTTGTCGCTGCCGTGACCGATGCCCGTGGCCGATAAGGAGCCATACAGCTGAACTTCGACGCGCCTGACTTGTTCCAACACATCACGTTCACGTAATCCTTGAACGAACAACGCCGCGGCGCGCATGGGGCCGACGGTGTGAGAACTCGAAGGCCCAATGCCGATTTTGAACAGGTCGAAAACGCTGATAGCCATTGCCGTGAAACTCCTCGATGAGCACAGGCCAGGCGCACATAACGCCTGGTGACGGAGCTGCTACGCTCATGTCGCAATCCGCCCAGATGCGGCCATCATCAAGCTTTTGCTGGCGCTCACGGCGTCTCACACCGACGTACCCATGCTCATCAGCGCCGCTGTTGTGGAAGGCGACGTTTTGGCCGTTTTTTGCGGTGCAGATCGGTAAAAAGTGCAGTTTTGCCGTGGAAAAAATCTGTAAGCGACGTCACCGACACTGGATACGACCATCCCTGTACTGGATACGACGCCCCCTGTAGGCGTCAGATTTTCACTGGTACATGATCAGTCTCGACTCGTTTGCACAGTTGCGTGGCAGAGCTGTGCCGCACGCCCAACCGCAACACCTATAAGCGCGGTGTTATTGCCGCCAGAAAAACACCAGGAGTCCACCCCCATGAAAGGTTCCCCGTCGTTGTTGTTGGCCGCCATGCTGAGTCTGCCAGTCGTGGCTCACGCTGCAGAACCGGCGCAATGCCAGACCGTCAACTTCTCCGATGTCGGCTGGACCGACATCACCGTCACCACGGCCACCACCAGCGAAGTCCTCAAGGGCCTCGGCTACAAACCCCGCACCACGATGATTTCAGTACCCGTGACCTACAAGTCCCTGGCCGACGGCAAGAACATGGACATCTTCCTCGGCAACTGGATGCCGACCATGGAAAACGACATCAAGCAGTACCGTGATGCCGGCACCGTGGAAACCGTGCGCGCCAACCTGGAAAACGCCAAGTACACCCTGGCCGTACCGGAAGCGCTGTACAACAAGGGCCTGAAAGACTTCGCCGACATCGTCAAATTCAAGGATGAGCTGGGCGGCAAGATCTACGGGATCGAGCCGGGCAACGACGGCAACCGGACCATCCAGACCCTCATCGACAAGGACGCTTTCGGCCTGAAAACCGCCGGTTTCAAAGTGGTCGAATCCAGCGAAGCCGGGATGCTTTCGCAGGTGGAACGCGCCACCAAGCGCGACCAGGCCATCGTGTTCCTCGGCTGGGAACCGCACCCGATGAACACCCGCTTCAAGATGAAGTACCTGACCGGGGGTGATGATTCATTCGGCCCCAACTACGGCCAGGCCACCATCTACACCAACGTCCGCAAGGGCTACACCCAGGAATGCAGCAACGTGGGCCAGTTGCTGAAAAACCTGTCGTTCACCCTGAACATGGAAAGCACCCTGATGGGTAACGTCCTGGACGACAAAATGAAGCCTGACGCCGCCGCCAAGGCGTGGCTGAAGAAGAACCCGCAAGTGCTCGACACCTGGCTCGCCGGTGTCACCACGGTCGATGGCAAACCAGGACTGGAGGCCGTCAAAGCTTACCTCGCCAAGTAAACCGCTGACCCCGGGCCGGTACGCTGGCCCGGGATGTTTTTCCTCTTCGCATGTGGACATTCACTACCATGCTGACTGAACATAAAATCCCGCTAGGCCAGTACATCGCTGCCTTCGTTGAGTGGTTGACCCAACACGGGGCCGCCTACTTCGACGCAATCGCATCGACCCTGGAAACGATGATCCACGGCGTGACGTTCGCGCTGACCTGGTTCAATCCACTGGCATTGATCGGTCTGATTGCGCTGCTCGCTCACTTCATTCAACGCAAATGGGGCCTGACCGTTTTTGTCATCGCCTCCTTCCTGCTGATCCTCAACCTGGGGTACTGGCAGGAAACCATGGAGACCCTGGCGCAAGTGCTGTTCGCCACCCTGGTCTGCGTGGTGATCGGCGTGCCGCTGGGCATCGTTGCCGCGCACAAACCGATGTTCTACACCCTGATGCGGCCGGTGCTCGATCTGATGCAGACCGTACCGACCTTCGTCTACCTCATCCCTACCCTGACCCTCTTCGGGCTGGGTGTGGTGCCCGGGCTGATTTCCACGGTGGTGTTTGCGATTGCCGCGCCTATCCGTCTGACTTACCTGGGTATCCGTGATGTGCCGCAAGAGTTGATGGACGCCGGCAAGGCCTTTGGCTGCTCGCGCCGTCAGTTGCTCTCGCGGATCGAACTGCCCCACGCCATGCCGAGCATCGCCGCCGGCATTACCCAATGCATCATGCTGTCGTTGTCGATGGTGGTGATCGCGGCCCTGGTGGGCGCCGACGGCCTCGGCAAACCGGTGGTCAACGCGCTGAACACCGCCGACATCGCCCTGGGCTTTGAAGCCGGCCTGGCGATCGTATTGCTGGCCATCATGCTCGACCGCATCTGCAAACAACCCGACGCCAAAGTAGGGGGTGATGCATGAGCATTATCCGATTCGAAAATGTCGACGTGATCTTCTCCAAAGACCCACGCGAGGCGCTCAAGCTGCTGGACCAGGGCATGACGCGCAACGAGATCCTGAAAAAGACCGGGCAGATTGTCGGCGTTGAAAACGCCAGCCTGGATGTCGAGAAAGGCGAGATCTGCGTGCTGATGGGCCTGTCCGGCTCGGGCAAGTCGAGCTTGTTGCGCTGCATCAATGGCTTGAACACCGTCAGCCGCGGCAAGCTGTTTGTGGAGCATGAAGGTCGCCAGATCGACATCGCATCCTGCACCCCCGCCGAGCTGAAAATGATGCGCACCCAGCGCATCGCCATGGTGTTCCAGAAGTTCGCCCTGATGCCCTGGCTGACGGTGCGCGAGAACATCAGCTTCGGCCTGGAGATGCAAGGCCGCCCGGAGAAAGAACGACGCAAGCTGGTGGACGACAAGCTGGAACTGGTGGGCCTGTCGCAGTGGCGCAACAAGAAGCCCGACGAGCTTTCCGGTGGCATGCAGCAGCGTGTCGGCCTGGCCCGCGCATTGGCGATGGACGCCGATATCCTGTTGATGGACGAACCCTTCTCGGCACTCGACCCGCTGATCCGTCAGGGCTTGCAGGATGAGTTGCTGGAGCTGCAACGCAAGCTGAGCAAGACCATCGTATTCGTGAGCCACGACCTGGATGAGGCGCTGAAACTCGGCAGCCGCATCGCGATCATGAAAGACGGGCGGATCATCCAGTACAGCGTGCCGGAAGAGATCGTGCTGAACCCGGCGGATGACTATGTGCGGACCTTCGTGGCCCACACCAACCCGCTGAATGTGCTGTGTGGCCGCAGCCTGATGCGCACGGTGGATAACTGCACCCACGTCAACGGCTCCATCAGCCTGGACCCGGGCGGTGACTCGTGGCTGGACCTGGCCGAAGGCAACACCATCAAGGGCGCGCGGCAGAACGGTTCGGTGCTGAACCTGCAGAACTGGGCACCGGGGCAATCGGTGGAGGGCCTGGGCCGGATGCCGACGCTGGTGGATTCCAATATCGGAATGCGCGATGCGTTGCAGATTCGGTACCAGACAGGCAACAAGCTGGTGCTGCAGGACGACAACAAGGTGGTGGGGATTCTGGGTGACAGTGAGCTCTATCACGCCCTTTTGGGCAAGAACCTGGGCTAACAGACACCGCAACATAAATGTGGGAGCGGGCTTGCTCGCGAATGCGGTGTATCAGTGTCAGATGTACTGACTGACACTGCGCATTCGCGAGCAAGCCCGCTCCCACATTTTGCTCAGGTGGTGTCAGTAACGACACCACCTGTCCTTTCAACACTCAGCTATAGACACGGCCAAGGAGCTGCCGATGGCTTTCAAACTGATCGAGCACGTCCCGGGTGATCTGCTCCTGGGTGAAGCCCATCAGGTCGTATTCCTGAGGCCCGTTGTGCAGGTAAACCTCGGCGCGGTAGTAGCGCGTGCGTTCTTCCTCGGGCAAGTCGTTCGGTGCCGACGAATAAGCATCCAGGCTGACCTCGTAGACAAACGGATTGCCCTCTTGCATCTCGATGCGCACACCAATGCAGCGCTTGGATTTGCCCAGCAGGGTCTGCACTTCCAGCCCCTGGTCACGCAACGCAGTCGCCGCTTCTTCCAGCGCCGGCGTGACGTGCTTGTCCATAAAGCGTTGCACGGTACCCTGGCTCGGTTGCAGGTCCAGGGCAGTCAAACGCTCGCTGAAACCACGCCGACCACGCTCGGCCAACTGCGCCTGCTCCAACTCGATCGCCACGTCCTGGCGCATCGCCTTGTGCAGGCCGAACATGAAGAACACCAGCACCACCGAGAACGGCAAGCCCGCCAGCACCACCATGGTTTGCATGGCTTCGAAGTTACCGGCGAACAGCAGGCCGATGGTCACCAGGGTGATCACCGCCGACCAGAAAATCCGCAGCCAGTGCGGCGCATCTTCGTCAACGTTGCCGCCCTTGCAGGACAGGTTCGCCATCATCACCGCGCCGGAATCCGCCGGGGTCAGGAAGAGTACGAAGCCCACGAAGATCGACACACCGATGACGATTTTCGACGCCGGGTAATGCTCAAGCAGTTGGTAGATCGCCATGGACGGCTGTTCCAGCGCCGTCTTGCCCAACTCCACCGCGCCATGGTTCACCACCAGGTCCAGGGCCGAGTTGCCGAAGATCGACAGCCACGCCAGGGTGAAGCCCAGCGGGATCAGCAGCACGCCGGCCACCAGTTCACGCACCGTGCGACCACGGGAAATACGCGCGATGAACATGCCCACGAATGGCGCCCAGGAAATCCACCAGGCCCAGTAGAACAGGGTCCACAGGCCCATCCAGCGTTCGGTCTTGTCGGCGTCGCCTTCGTACACGTACAGGTCGAAGGTCTTCAGCACGATGCCGTTCATGTAGTCGCCGATGTTCTGCACGAAGCCGTTGAGCAGGTGCAGGGTCGGGCCGAACAGCAGCACGAAAATCAGCAGGCCGCTGAACAGCACGATGTTCAGGTTGGACAGGCGGCGAATGCCGTTCTCCACACCCGACACGGCGGCAATGGTCGCCACAGTGCTCATCACGATGATCACGATCAGCAGGTTGGTGTTGCTGTGCTGCATGCCGAACAGGTTTTCCAGCCCGGACGACACTTGCATCGAGCCAATCCCCAGGTTCGTCACCAGGCCCAGCAGGGTCACGAACATGCCGAAGCCGTCCACCGCGTGACCGGCCGCGCCTTTGACCCAACGCTCGCCCACCAGCGGGTACAGCGCCGAGCGCAGGGCCAGCGGCTGGTTATGACGGTAGGCAAAATACGCCACGGCCAGGCCGACCAGTGCGTAGATCGCCCAGCCGTGCAGGCCCCAGTGCAGGAACGTCAACTGCAACGCCTGGCGTGCAGCTTCGCCGGTGGCCGATGCGCCTTCAGGCGGGTTGAAGTAGTGGTCCAGCGGCTCGGAGGCGCCGAAGTACAGCAGCGAGATGCCGATGCCCGACGAGAAGAGCATGCCGGCCCAGGCGCCGTAGCTGAAGTCCGGGGTGTCGTCCTTGCTGCCCAGTTTCAATTTGCCATAGGACGAAAACGCCAGGCCCACCACAAACACCAGGTAGGCGGCGATCACGACCATGTAGTACCAGCCAAAGCTTTTCGACAACCAGGCTTGGGCCACACCGAGCATCCTGCCGGCTTCCTGCGGGGCGATGATCAGAATCGCGGTCAACAACAGAATCAGCGCGGTGGAGGTGTAGAACACCCAACCGTTGACCCGCACCTTTTCTGGCGGGGTCTTTATAAGAGAGGCAGAACTCATGGCACAGATGCTCCGGGCAGTGCAGAGAAACACAAGGCAACGCTTGACCCGAGCCATCGATTTTTCGGCAGTCGACGGACGGGTGTATAAAGACACCCCGAAAAACCATAAACCCCCGGCGAACCGCTGTGCCGGGCTGTTTCATGGGTTTTCCCGATGTCAGGTGGCGCCACATGCACGTAGGAAATACCTGTAGGCAGCGACCATTTGTCGCAGATCTTATTCTTTGTTGATTGAACGTTCAATCAAAACAAAATAGACTGGCCCTCAAGCCGACGGACGTTTATCGCCCGTTGGCAGGCCTAAGGAGAGGTGCACGATGCCCAAGGTCGGTATGCAACCCATACGCCGCCAGCAGTTGATCGAAGCCACATTGACGGCCGTCGATCAGGTCGGAATGGGGGATGCCAGCATTGCGCTGATCGCCCGTCTGGCCGGTGTCTCGAATGGCATCATCAGTCACTATTTTCAGGACAAGAATGGCCTGATCGCCGCCACGATGCGGTACCTGATGAACGTGCTGATCGAGAACGTCACCGAGCGCCGGTTGGCGCTGAAAGATGACAGCCCGCGGGCCCATCTTCAGGTGATCATCGAAGGCAACTTCGACGCCAGCCAAGTCAACGGCCCGGCTATGAAAACCTGGCTGGCCTTCTGGGCCACCAGCATGCACCACCCGTCATTGCACAGGCTGCAGCGGATCAACGATCACCGTCTGTATTCCAACCTGTGTTGCCAGTTCCGCCGAGCGTTGCCGTTGCCCGAGGCACGCAGCGCAGCCCGAGGCCTGGCGGCCCTGATCGACGGTTTGTGGTTGCGCGGCGCCCTGTCGGGAGACGCTTTCGACACGGAGCAGGCGCAACGGATCGCTTACGAATACATGGATTTCCAATTGGCCAAGCAGGTGAGTTAGAGCACACATAAACGCTCAACTCCCGAACCGCGCCAACCACTAATGCACTTGCGAGGACTTTATGGCCCGTTTCGAACTGCAAAAACTCTACATTGACGGCGGCTACTCCGACGCTGGCAGCGATGCCACTTTCGAAGCCATCAACCCGGCTAACGGTGAAGTTCTCGCCAACGTGCAACGCGCCACCAAAGAAGACGTCGAGCGCGCTGTGGTCAGCGCCGAAAAGGGCCAGAAAATCTGGGCCGCCATGACTGCCATGGAGCGTTCGCGCATCCTGCGTCGTGCCGTCGATATCCTGCGTGAGCGCAACGACGAACTGGCCGCCCTGGAAACCCTGGACACCGGCAAGCCGTATTCCGAAACCCAATACGTCGACATCGTCACCGGCGCTGACGTGCTGGAATACTACGCAGGCCTGGTGCCCGCCATCGAAGGCGAGCAGATCCCGCTGCGTGACACCTCGTTCGTCTACACCCGTCGCGAGCCGCTGGGCGTCGTGGCCGGTATCGGCGCATGGAACTACCCGATCCAGATCGCCCTGTGGAAATCCGCACCTGCCCTGGCGGCCGGTAACGCGATGATCTTCAAGCCAAGCGAAGTCACCTCGCTGACCACCCTGAAACTGGCTGAAATCTACACCGCCGCCGGCGTTCCGGATGGCGTGTTCAACGTCCTGACCGGCAGCGGCCGTGAAGTCGGCACCTGGCTGACCGAACACCCGCGCATCGAGAAAGTCTCCTTCACCGGCGGCACCGACACCGGCAAGAAAGTCATGGCCAGCGCTTCGAGCTCTTCGCTCAAGGAAGTCACCATGGAACTGGGCGGCAAATCCCCGCTGATCATTTTCGACGACGCCGACCTCGACCGCGCCGCCGACATCGCGATGATGGCCAACTTCTACAGCTCGGGCCAGGTCTGCACCAACGGCACCCGCGTGTTCGTTCCGACCGCCCTCAAAGGCGCGTTCGAAGCCAAGATCGCCGAGCGCGTTGCCCGCATCCGCATCGGCAACCCGGAAGATGAAAACACCAACTTCGGCCCGCTGGTCAGCTTCGCCCACATGGAAAGCGTGCTCGGCTACATCGCCAAAGGTAAAGAAGAAGGCGCCCGCGTGCTGTGCGGCGGCGACCGTCTGACCGACGGTGAATTCGCCAAGGGTGCCTACGTGGCCCCGACCGTGTTCACTGACTGCACCGACGAAATGACCATCGTCCGTGAAGAAATCTTCGGCCCGGTGATGAGCATCCTCACCTACGACACCGAAGAAGAAGTGATCCGCCGCGCCAACGACACCGACTTCGGCCTGGCCGCTGGCCTGGTGACCAAGGACCTGAACCGCGCCCACCGCGTGATTCATCAGCTGGAAGCCGGTATCTGCTGGATCAACGCCTGGGGCGAGTCCGACGCGAAGATGCCGGTGGGCGGCTACAAGCAGTCGGGCGTGGGCCGTGAAAACGGGATCAGCTCGCTGAACAACTTCACTCGCATCAAATCGGTACAGGTTGAGCTGGGCGACTACGCCTCGGTGTTCTAAAACCTGATTGAGCCTGGCATGACCCATGTGGCGAGGGGGCTTGCTCCCGTCGGGCTGCGAAGCAGCCCCATGCCAGGTACCGCAGTTCTTTCAGACAGAACTCGAGCGCTGACTTTGCGACTGCTGCGCAGTCGAACGGGAGCAAGCTCCCTCGCCACAAAAGCAGCCTGAACCAACTTTCACGAGGGTGCATTCAATGTCCCAAGAATACGACTACATCATTGTGGGTGCCGGCTCCGCCGGTAACACCCTGGCGACCCGTCTGACCGAAGACGAAGGCGTCACCGTCCTGCTGCTGGAAGCCGGCGGCCCGGACTATCGTTTCGATTTCCGTACCCAGATGCCAGCCGCCCTGGCGTTCCCGCTGCAAGGCCGCCGCTATAACTGGGCCTACGAAACCGATCCAGAGCCACACATGGACGGCCGCCGGATGGAGTGCGGTCGCGGCAAGGGCCTCGGCGGCTCCTCGCTGATCAACGGCATGTGCTACATCCGCGGCAACGCGATGGACTACGACAACTGGTCGAAACTGCCGGGCCTGGAAGACTGGACCTACCTGGACTGCCTGCCGTATTTCCGTAAAGCCGAAACCCGCGACATCGGCCCGAACGACTACCACGGTGGCGACGGCCCGGTCAGCGTGACCACGCCAAAGGCCGGCAACAACCCGCTGTTCCACGCGATGGTTGAAGCCGGCGTACAGGCCGGTTACCCACGTACCGAAGACTTGAACGGCTACCAGCAGGAAGGCTTCGGCCCGATGGACCGTACCGTGACGCCAAACGGTCGTCGCGCCAGCACCGCTCGCGGTTACCTGGACACGGCCAAGAAGCGCTCGACGCTGACCATCGTCACCCACGCCCTGACCGACAAAGTCCTGTTCGAAGGCAAGCGCGCCGTTGGCGTTCGCTACCTGATCGGTGCTGCCGAAGAACGTGTTGAAGCCCGTGCCCGCAAGGAAGTCCTGGTGTGCAGCGGCGCAATCGCTTCGCCGCAACTGCTGCAACGTTCCGGCGTTGGCCCGGCGAAACTGCTGGAAAGCCTCGACATTCCGGTGGTCCACGACCTGCCTGGCGTCGGCGAAAACCTGCAGGATCACCTTGAGCTGTACCTGCAATACGCGTGCACCCAACCGGTCTCGCTGTACCCGTCGCTGCTCTGGTACAACCAGCCGGCCATTGGTGCCGAGTGGCTGTTCAACGGCACCGGCATCGGCGCCAGCAACCAGTTCGAAGCGGGCGGTTTCATCCGTACCCGTGAAGAATTCGATTGGCCGAACATCCAGTATCACTTCCTGCCGGTAGCGATTAACTACAACGGCAGCAACGGTGTGAAAGAGCACGGTTTCCAGGCGCACATGGGTTCCATGCGTTCGCCGAGCCGTGGCCGCGTGCAGCTGAAGTCGAAGAACCCACGGGAATACCCGAGCATCCTCTTCAACTACATGTCTACCGAACAGGACTGGCAGGAATTCCGCGACGGCATCCGCCTGACCCGTGAAATCATGCAACAGCCGGCACTGGACCAATACCGTGGCCGCGAAATCAGCCCGGGCATCGACGTACAGACCGACGAGCAACTGGATAAATTTATCCGTGAGCACGCCGAGACGGCGTTCCACCCGTCCTGCTCGTGCAAGATGGGCACCGACGAGATGGCCGTGGTTGACGCCGAAGGCCGTGTGCATGGCATGCAGGGTCTGCGCGTAGTTGACGCGTCGATCATGCCGATCATCACCACCGGCAACCTGAACGCGCCGACGATCATGATCGCCGAGAAAATCGCCGACAAGATCCGTGGCCGCAAGCCACTGCCGCGCAGCACTGCGGATTACTACGTGGCAGGCGATGCGCCGGTGCGTGGCAAGCCGATGCGTGAAGTGGGTCCTACTGCGCAGTAACTGATAGACCGAGGTGCTCCCTTCGCGAGCAAGCCCGCTCCCACATTTTTGACCGTGTGAACCCGATCAAATGTGGGAGGGGGCTTGCTCCCGAAGAGGCCCGATCTGACACCGCAAGACCTCCCGCCCGCCTACACTTTCCTTGATCAGCTCCCAGCCCAGGCCTACTCTGTTTGCCTGCCCGCGCCGAGCCGCCCACAAGGAAGGCCCCATGTTCGAACACCACGCCACACTCAAAAAGCAGTTCAGTGCCCTGCGCACTACCGCCGAATTCTTTTCCCTGCGCTACGTCCGCGAGTCCGGCCAGTACCTGTCGGTACGCAAGAACGTCGCCGAGCCGCCACACCTCAGCCAGGACGAAGGCGCGATGCTCACCGTGCGCCTCAATGGCGTCGAAGCCTACGCCGCCACCCACGACATTTCCCTGCCCGGCCTGCAAGCCGCCCTTGAGCGCGCCGAACAGCAAGCCCGGCTCATCAAGCCCCACGCCCTGCTCGACCTGCGCGACCAGCCAGTGTCCAGCGACACTGCCGACTACCTGTCGCCGAGCCTCGACCAGCCCTTCCCGTCCCTGAGCGACTGCTACCAACTGCTCGGCGCCGAATCGGCCGCCGTGCCCAAGGACGAGCGCCTGGTGAACTGGGAAGTCAGCCTGGGCACCACCCACGTCGAACAGATCTACCTCAACAGCGCCGGCGCCGAACTGCGCCAGGCCCAGCGGTTTGTGTTCCCGGGTGTCAACGTCACCGTCTACGACGGCAATGACAGCCAGACCCGCACCCTGGGCGGCACCAACTTCGGCCAGCAAGGCGGCTTCGACGTGATCAGCCGCTTCGGCCTGGTGGGCGCCGCGCCGCAGATTGCCGACCAGGCGCTGCAACTGCTGCTGGCCCCGAACACACCCCAGGGCCCGCGCGACCTGCTGCTGATGCCCGACCAGATGATCCTGCAGATCCACGAATCCATCGGCCACCCGCTGGAACTCGACCGCATCCTGGGCGACGAGCGCAATTACGCCGGCACCAGCTTCGTCAAGGCCAGCGATTTCGGTCACCTGCAATACGGCTCCAACCTGCTGAACGTGACCTTCGACCCGGACATTCCCGAGCAGCTCGCCAGCTACGGGCATGACGACGACGGCACGAAGGCCAGCAAACAATTCCTGATCCGCGAAGGCTTGCTGCTCAAGCCGTTGGGCGGTGCGTTGTCGCAATACCGCGCCGGCATGCAAGGCGTGGCCAACAGCCGTGCCTGCAGCTGGAACCGCGCGCCGATCGACCGCATGGCCAACCTGAATATCGAGGCCGGCGACCAGAACATGGCGCAGCTGATTGGCGGCATCGAGAACGGCATCCTGATGTCCACCAACCGTTCGTGGTCGATTGACGATGCACGCAACAAATTCCAGTTTGGCTGCGAGTGGGGCCAGTTGATTGAAAACGGCGAACTCAAAGGCGTGGTGAAGAACCCCAACTACCGGGCGATTTCCGCGCAGTTCTGGCGCAACCTCAGCGCCGTCGGCGACGCCAGCACCTTCAAGGTGCTGGGCACGCCGAACTGCGGCAAGGGCGAACCCAACCAGGTGATCCGCGTCGGCCATGCCTCACCGGCGTGTGTGTTCAGCAACGTGGACGTGTTCGGGGGAGACGCCTGATGAATAATTTCAAAGCCCTGGTGGATTGGCTCAAGCAGGCCATCACCGACCACGAACAATTCCACCTCGGCTACGCCGACGAGTCCTCCGAGTTTGTGCGTTTCAACCACGGCAAAGTGCGCCAGGCCGGCCAGGTGCAACAGGCCAGCCTGAACCTGAAGCTGATCAACGACGGGCGCCACGCCGACCTCGGTATCACCCTGGCGGGCGAGCCTGAACTGGATCGCCAGCGCCTGGCCGACGGCCTGCAACAACTGCGCGAGACCTTGCCGTTGTTGCCGCAGGATCCGTACCTGCTGCTCAACCACAACGCCTGGCAAAACAAGGACCAGCAGGACCGACCACTGCCGGACCTGGCCCAGGTGCTGGAAGCAATCAGCGCGGCCGCCGAGGGCGTGGACATGGTCGGCTTCTACGCCGCCGGCCCTATCAGCCGTGGTTTCGCCAGTTCATCAGGCGCCTTCGGCTGGCACCAGGCCAACAGTTTCAACTTCGACTTCAGCCTGTTCCACGCCAACGGTGAAGCGGTGAAAGCCAGCTACGCCGGCAACGATTGGGACAGCGTGGCCTTCGCCCAGCGTTTCAAGCAGGCCCGTGAGCAACTGGAATACCTTGGTCGCCCGTTGCACCCGCTGGCACCGGGGCAATATCGCGCCTACCTTGCCCCGGCGGCCATGGAAGAAATCATCAGCATGCTCACCTGGGGCGGGTTTTCCGCCCAGGCCATCGCCAGCAAAGGCAGCCCGTTGCAACGGTTGTATGGCGGTGATCAGTCGTTGAGCCCGCTGGTGACCCTGGACGAACAGGTCAGCGGCTCCCTGAGTTCGGCGTTTTCCCGTGACGGCTATCCGCGCAGTGATGTGAAGCTGATCAATGCCGGCAAGGCTGAAGGCCAATTGGTGAACTCCCGCAGTGCTGCCGAATACGGCTTGAGCACCAATGGCGCCAGCGGCGATGAATCTCCAAGCGCCCTGCAGATGGCGGCCGGCGACCTGGCCCAGGCCGATATCCTCAAGCAATTGGGCACCGGCTTGTACATCAGCAACCTGTGGTACCTGAACTACTCCGACCAGCCCGCCGCGCGCCTGACCGGCATGACCCGCTTCGCCACGTTCTGGGTCGAAGACGGCGAGATCAAGGCGCCGGTCAGCACCATGCGTTTTGATGACAGCGTGTACAGCCTGCTGGGCTCGCAACTGGAAGCGCTGACCGCTGATCGGGAATTGCTGCTGTCGGCGAGTACGTATAGCCAGCGCAATACGTCATCCAATCTGCTGCCGGGGGCGCTGGTAAAACGCCTGACCCTGACCTTATAAGCAACGCAAAACCCATGTGGGAGCGGGCTTGCTCGCGAATGCGGCGTGTCAGCCACTACATCTGTGACTGAGGCACCGCATTCGCGAGCAAGCCCGCTCCCACAGTTGATCGCATTCCACATTTTGATTCGGTTCATCCTCAAAGCCCCACTCCAGACACCTGGCCGTCCGGCCAGTTGTCGCTCGCGAAAAACCTCGTTATAAAGGTTGGTGGCACCTAGCCACGTCCGCGCGGTAAAAAAACTCAAACAACACCCCGCCGTCCTCAACCCACTTGCACGCAAGTGATGCACGACCTTGCCCGGGATAGGGCAAGCTGGAGCGTTGACATGAACCATGGAAGTTTTGTCATTGAAAAGCTGTTCAAGCACTACAACGTTCACGTAGAGCAGCTTGGTAACAACCCAGAGAAGAAAACCGTGCTGTTGGTCAACGGCGCGCTGTCCACCACCCGCTCGTTTGCACGCACCAGCAAGTGCCTGTCCGAGCACTTCAATGTGCTGATGTTCGACCTGCCGTTCTCCGGCTATTCACGCCCGCACAACACCGACCTCGACCTTGTGACCAAGGACGATGAAGTGCAGATCCTGCGCGCTCTGGTGGAACGCTTTCAGGTCAACCACCTGGTGTCTGCCTCATGGGGCGGGATTTCCACGCTGCTGACCCTCGCCCATAACCCGCCGTCGATTGAAAGCTCGGTGGTGATGGCACTGGCGCCCAACCTCAACCAGGCCATGCTCGAATACGTAGAGCGGGTGCGCGTGCTGATCGAGGCCGATGACAAATCCGCCGTCGGCCATCTGCTGAATGAAACCGTGGGCAAATACCTGTCGCCCCGGCTCAAGCGCAACAACCACCGGCACCTGTCGACCATGGCCACCACCGAGTATCGCCAGGCACGCTTCCATATCCATCAGGTGCTGGCGCTGGGTGACGGCAACTACCTGCCGCAACTGACCCGGATCGAAACCCCGGTGCACTTCCTCAACGGCGTGCTGGACGAGTACACCCCGGCAGACGAAGCCCAACTGTTCAAGAAATACGTAGGCCGCAGCAGCTTCGCCACCGCCGAACACACCGGCCATTTGCTCGACCTGGAATCCCGCGAAGCGGCCCTGGCCGTGCACCGCGCGCTGATTGATTTCCTGGTGGGCAAACACGTGGAGTTGTCAGATATAGACGAAGGGCCAGTGGGAAAAGGAGCTGCCGATGGCGCATAATCGCCGACACATAGGCTGCTAACAAAAAGGTAACTCATGCCGAATCGCGCCCCTCTCGATGCCAAGACCGCCCGCTGGCTACCCTGGGTGGTAGCGATTGCCTTCTTCATGCAGTCGCTGGATGGGACGATTCTCAACACCGCCTTGCCGGCCATGGCTCGAGACCTGGCGGAGAACCCCTTGCGCATGCAAGGCGTAGTGATTGCCTACATGCTCACCGTGGCCCTGCTGATTCCCGCCTCGGGTTGGGTGGCCGACCGCTTCGGCACCAAGAAGATCTTCTTCGGCGCGATCATGCTGTTCAGCATTGGCTCATTGCTCTGCGCACTCTCCAGCACCTTGACCATGCTGGTGGGCGCCCGGGTGATCCAGGGCCTGGGCGGTGCGTTGATGTTGCCGGTGGGCAGGCTGGTGGTGCTGCGCGCCTACCCGCGCTCGGAGCTGGTGCGGATCATGGGTTTCATCACCATTCCCGGGCTGCTCGGCCCACTGCTCGGCCCGACCATGGGCGGCTGGATGGTGCAATACCTGACCTGGCACTGGATCTTCCTGATCAACCTGCCGGTGGGCATCATCGGCTGCTACGCCGTCTGGAAATTCATCCCCGACCTGCGCGGCAGCGAACGTACGCGGTTCGACGGCGTGGGTTTCCTGCTGTTCGGCGCGGCGATGGTGCTGATCACTATCGCCATGGAAGGCCTCGGCGAATTGCACCTGCCGCACCTGCGGGTGATGTTGCTGCTGTTCGGCGGCCTCGCGTGCCTGGCGGCGTATTGGCTGCGCGCCGGGCATATCGACAACCCGCTGTTCTCGCCGGTGCTGTTCAAGACCCGGACCTTTGCGGTGGGCATCCTCGGCAACCTGTTCGCTCGCCTGGGCAGCGGCGCGTTGCCGTTCCTGGTGCCGCTGTTGCTGCAGGTGGCGCTCGGTTACTCACCGTCCGAAGCCGGGATGAGCATGCTGCCCCTGGCGGCGGCGGCGATGTTTGCCAAGTCCATCGCCCGGCCGCTGATCGAGCGCCTGGGCTACCGCGTGGTGCTGACCGGCAACACCCTGGCGCTGGGCATCATGCTGGCGAGCATGGGCCTGGTCAGCGAACACACGCCCTACCCGCTGCTGCTGAGCATGCTGGCGATCCTCGGGGCGATCAACTCGCTGCAATTCACCGCGATGAACACCGTGACCCTGATCGACCTCGACGACGCCCAGGCCAGCAGCGGCAACAGTTTGCTGTCGGTGGTGGCGCAGTTGTCCCTGAGCCTTGGGGTGGCCTGCGCCGGTGCGCTGCTGGGTGGTTTTACCGCCGAAGTGGGCAACGACGGGGTCGACACGGTGCTTGGGGCGTTCCAGTTGACCTTCGTCACCGTGGGCATCATGGCGATGCTGGCGGCGGCGATCTTCCTGCAATTGTCGCCAAAAGACGGCAAACGCGTGGTCAGCCGTGAGCACGACATTGAGCATTAACAGGCTTCTCGTCTAGAACTTGCAGGGAAAATCCCACGAGGCTGGTACACTGCGCGACATTTTGTTTTGCAGAGCCAGTCCCGTGACTACCATCGCCACCGCTTTTAATACTTTGCCCCTGTCCGCCGCCATGCTGGCTAACCTCGACTCGCTGGGTTATGTCGAGATGACGCAGATCCAGGCGCAAAGCTTGCCGGTGATCCTCAAAGGGCTGGACCTGATTGCCCAGGCCAAGACCGGCAGCGGCAAGACCGCAGCCTTTGGCATCGGCCTGTTGAACCCGATCAACCCGCGCTACTTCGGCTGCCAGGCACTGGTCATGTGCCCGACCCGCGAGCTGGCTGACCAGGTGGCCAAGGAAATCCGTCGCCTGGCCCGCGCCGAAGACAACATCAAGGTGCTGACCCTGTGCGGCGGCGTGTCCCTCGGCCCGCAGATCGCCTCCCTGGAGCACGGCGCCCACGTCATCGTCGGCACCCCGGGCCGCATCCAGCAGCACCTGCGCAAGGGTTCGCTGGTTTTGGACGGCTTGAACACGCTGATCCTCGATGAAGCCGACCGCATGCTCGACATGGGCTTCTACGACGCCATCGAAGACATCATCAGCAAGACCCCGGCCCGCCGCCAGACCCTGCTGTTCTCGGCCACCTACCCGGTGAGCATCAAGCAACTGGCCTCGAAATTCATGCGCGCGCCGCAACAGGTCAAGGCCGAAGCGTTCCACTCGGACGACCAGATCGAGCAACGCTTCTACGAGATCTCCCCGGAAGAGCGCATGGACGCGGTGACCAAGGTCCTGGCGCATTTCCGCCCGGCGTCTTGCGTAGCCTTCTGCTTTACCAAGCAGCAAGTGCAGGAAACCGTGGATCACCTGACCGCCAAGGGCATCTCCGCCGTTGGCCTGCATGGCGACCTGGAACAGCGCGACCGTGACCAGGTACTGGCGATGTTCGCCAACCGCAGTACGTCGGTACTGGTCGCCACCGACGTGGCTGCCCGTGGCCTGGACATTGATGCACTGGACATGGTGATCAACGTCGAACTGGCCCGCGACTCGGAAATCCACATCCACCGCGTGGGCCGTACCGGTCGCGCGGGTGAGACGGGCATTGCTATCAGCCTCGTCGCACCGTCCGAAGCCCACCGCGCCCAGGCCATCGAGCAGTTGCAGAAGTCGCCGCTGAACTGGGACCAGTTGGACAACCTCAAGCCTCAGAGCGGCGGCCCGTTGCTGCCGGTGATGAGCACCCTGTGCATTGCCGCCGGCCGTAAAGACAAGGTTCGCCCGGGCGACATCCTCGGCGCACTGACCGGTGAAGCCGGGATCCCGGGGGCCCAGGTCGGCAAGATCGCGATCTTTGATTTCCAGGCGTTCGTGGCCGTGGAACGCGGGATCGCCAAGCAGGCATTGCAGCGTTTGAATGACGGCAAGATCAAAGGCCGTTCGTTGCGCGTGCGTATCCTGTAAAGATCTCAAGCTATACCGAGATCAAAAATGTGGGAGCGGGCCTGCTCGCGAATGCGGTATATCAGTCGACAGATTCGGTGACTGACACTCCGCATTCGCGAGCAAGCCCGCTCCCACATTTGACTGTATTCCAATTCAGAATTTGTATGAGGACATGGCTGTGCGCTCGACCGAAGTTGTGATCATTGGCGCCGGCGCCGCAGGCTTGATGTGTGCGCTGACCGCCGCCGGGCGTGGGCGCAAGGTGATGTTGATCGACCACGCGAACAAGGCCGGCAAAAAGATCCTGATGTCCGGCGGTGGCCGCTGCAACTTCACCAATATGTACACGGAGCCTGCCAACTTCCTCTCCCACAACGCGCACTTCTGCAAGTCCGCCCTGGCCCGCTACACCCAGTGGGATTTCATCGCGCTGGTGGCCAAGCACGGCGTGCCGTACCACGAGAAAAAACTCGGCCAGCTGTTCTGCGATAACAAGTCCAGCGACATCCTCGGGATGCTGCTGGATGAGTGCATCCAGGTCGGCGTGAGCATGCACCTGGACACCTCGGTGCAGGAGATTGCCAAGGTCGATGGCGGCTATCAGTTGCAAACCACCCTGGGTGAGTTGCGCTGCGAATCACTGGTGATCGCCACCGGCGGGCTGTCGATCCCGACCCTGGGGGCCACCGGCTTTGGTTATCAAGTGGCCAAGCAGTTCGGCCATGAACTGCTGCCAACCCGTGCCGGGCTGGTGCCGTTCACCATCACCGACCAGCTCAAGGAATTGTGCGGCGAGCTGTCCGGTACGTCCGTGGATTGCCTGGTGAGCTGCAACGACCAAAGCTTTCGCGAGAACATCCTGTTTACCCACCGTGGCCTGAGCGGGCCGGCGATCCTGCAGATTTCCTCCTACTGGGAACCCGGCGACACCGTGGAAATCAACCTGCTGCCCGACCACGACGCCCACACCTGGCTGCAAGCGCAACAGGTGGAGCGCCCGAACAGCGAGCTGAAAACCCTGCTGGGTGAGATCTTCACCAAGAAGATGGCCAACCTGCTGGCCGAAACCTGGTTCGTTTCCAAGCCGATGAAGCAGTACACCCACGCCGAGATTGCCGACATCGCCGGCAAACTGGGGAGCTGGCAACTGGTGCCGGCGGGTACTGAAGGCTATCGCACCGCCGAGGTCACCCTGGGTGGCGTGGACACCCGGGAAGTCTCGTCCAAGACCATGGAATCCCTGAAAAGCCCTGGTTTGTACTTCATCGGAGAAGTGCTGGATGTGACCGGTCACCTGGGCGGGTTCAATTTCCAGTGGGCGTGGGCCTCCGGTTATGCCGCTGCCCAATTTGCCTGACGGAACGCGGTAAAAAAATGTGGGAGCGGGCTTGCTCGCGAAGGCGGAGTGTCAGCTAATACATCAGTGACTGATACACCGCCTTCGCGAGCAAGCCCGCTCCCACATTTGGTTCGTGGTGTGCTTGGAAGTAATGCCTGGAATAAATTTTGCTCTCAGATGTGATCGCCACGCTTGCCGTGGCGTCATTACTGGCTCAATTTAGCGGCATCGTCCCGGAAGACCCCAGACTTCATGTCATCGACCTCCTTCAAGCAGTCCATGCGGCGCCTTTGGGCACTGGACAAGTTCAGTTACAGCGTACGGGTATTCATCGCCCTGACCGGCAGCATGGCGCTGTGCTGGTACCAGAATGAAATGGCGCTGCTGATCCCGCTGTTCCTGGGCATTATCGCCAGCGCCCTGGCCGAGACCGATGACAACTGGCAAGGCCGGCTCAACGCCCTGGCCGTGACACTGGTGTGCTTCAGCACTGCGGCACTGTCCGTCGAACTGCTTTTCCCTTATCCCTGGATCTTCGCGATCTTCCTGGCTCTGTCCAGCTTCGGCCTGACCATGCTCGGTGCCCTCGGCGAGCGTTATGGGGCGATCGCTTCGGCCACCCTGATTCTCTCGGTCTACACCATGATCGGCGTGGACCAGCGCGGTGGCGCCGTCACCGACTTCTGGCATGAACCCTTGCTGCTGGTTGCCGGCGCCGCGTGGTATGGCGCGCTGTCGGTGTTGTGGCAGGTGCTGTTTTCCAACCAGCCGGTGCAGCAGAGCCTGGCGCGACTGTTTCGCGAGCTGGGGCGTTACCTCAAGCTCAAGTCGTCACTGTTCGAACCGATCCGCCAACTGGATGTGGAAGCGCGGCGCCTGGAACTGGCGCAGCAGAACGGCCGGGTGGTGGCAGCACTGAACGCCGCCAAAGAGATCATCCTGCACCGGGTCGGCAATGGTCGCCCGGGCTCCAAGGTCAGCCGCTACCTCAAGCTGTACTTCCTGGCCCAGGACATCCACGAGCGCGCCAGTTCCTCGCACTACCCTTACAACGCCCTCGCCGAAGCCTTCTTCCACAGCGACGTGCTGTTCCGCTGCCAGCGCCTGTTGCGCCAGCAAGGCAAGGCCTGCCAGACCCTGGCCGAATCGATCCAGATGCGCCAGCCTTTCGTCTATGACGACAGCTTTGCCGAAGCCCTGGGCGACCTGAATGCCTCCCTGGAACACCTGCGCATCCAGAGCAACCCGGCCTGGCGCGGCCTGCTGCGCTCCCTGCGCGCCCTGGCCGCCAACCTGTCGACCCTGGACCGCCTGCTGGGCGACGCCGCCAACCCCGACAGCCTGGCCGATGCCACCGACAGCAGCCTGCTGGACCGTGCACCGCGCAACCTCAAGGAAATGTGGACACGCCTGCGCACGCAGTTGACGCCGACTTCGTTGCTGTTCCGCCATGCCCTGCGCCTGCCCCTGGCGCTGAGTATCGGCTACTGGATGGTGCACTTGATTCACCCGTCCCAAGGCTATTGGATCATCCTCACCACGCTGTTCGTGTGCCAGCCAAACTACGGCGCCACCCGGCGCAAGCTGGGCCAGCGGATCATCGGCACGGCCATCGGCCTGACCATCGCCTGGGCGCTGTTCGACCTGTTCCCCAACCCGCTGATCCAGTCGATGTTCGCCATCGCCGCGGGCCTGGTGTTCTTTATCAACCGCACCACGCGCTACACCCTGGCGACCGCTGCGATCACGCTGATGGTGCTGTTCTGCTTCAACCAGGTGGGCGACGGCTACGGGCTGTTCCTGCCACGGCTGTTCGATACCTTGCTCGGCAGCCTGATCGCCGGGCTGGCGGTGTTCCTGTTCCTGCCGGACTGGCAGGGCCGGCGCCTGAACAAGGTGCTGGCCAATACCCTGACCTGCAACAGCATCTACCTGCGCCAGATCATGCAGCAGTACGCCGCGGGCAAAAGCGACGACCTGGCTTACCGCCTCGCCCGGCGCAATGCCCACAACGCCGACGCCGCGCTGTCCACCACCCTGGCGAACATGCTGATGGAGCCGGGGCATTTCCGTAAGGAAGCGGACGTGGGGTTCAGGTTCCTGGTGCTGTCCCACACGCTGCTCAGCTACCTGTCGGGGCTGGGCGCCCACCGGGAAACCCAACTGCCGGCGGAAGTGCGCGAGCACTTGATTGAAGGCGCCGGGAAGACGCTGGCGGCGAGCATTGACGAGATCGCCATGGGGCTGGCGAACAAGCAGCCGATCGCGATTCAGAGCGATGCCGAGGAAGCCTTGGCAGTGGACCTGGAGCAGATGCCGGATGAGATTGACGAAGGGCAGCGGCTGGTGCAGACGCAATTGGCGCTGATCTGCCGGCAACTGGGGCCGTTGCGCACGTTGGCGGCTCACCTGATCAAAGATACCAGCGAAGCCTGAACCCTCTTCGCGAGCAAGCCCGCTCCCACATTCGGCCGAGTTCCACCTTTGGAATGCGGTCGAATGTGGGAGCGGGCTTGCTCGCGAAGGGGCCATTAGCCTCACTACATCCCGTGCTGCTTCATCAACCGCGCATAACTGCCATCTGCCTTCATCCTGGCAATCTCCCGATCAAACCCGGCAACAATCTGCTGATGCTGAGGATTTTTCAGGCTAACCAGAATGTGCAGGCTGTTTTCACTCAGCGGCACCGGCAAAAACTCCACCGCGTTGCGCACGGTGGCGGACTCCCGAGCCAGGTAGTAGCGGGCGACGAATTCGTCCTCCAGCGTCAGCCGCACCCGCTGCGCCGCCAGCATGCGCACGGCCATGGCGAAGTTATGCACCGGGACTTTCTGCAATTGCGGATCGGCATCGAACGCCGCTGAATACGCATAGCCACGCACCACCGCGACGGGGTAGTCGTGCAACTGCTCCAGGTTCTGGTAGTCGATGGTATCGTCGCGGCGCTTGAGAAACAGCACCCGGTTGAGCAGGTATTCGCCGGAAAACTGCCCCAGCTGAGTACGCGCATCGTCGTACCAGGCGTTCACCAATACGTCGTAACGCCCATCGCCCACACCCATCAGGGCGCGGGCCCAGGGCACCTGTTCAAACTCACTGGCATAGCCGGCACGGGCCAGGGCGGTGGTCACGATGTCGGTGGCCAAACCACCATTGACCAGGGTGGCGTCAGTGAACGGCGGCCAGGCATCCGCCACCAGTCGCAAGCGTTCTGCCGCCGCCGCCTGGGCCAGCAACAACAAACCGATCAAAGCAACGGCACGAGAAAATCGCGGCATGCTCAAGTCCTTGGCGGGCATTCTATGGCCTGACCTCTGGGGCAACCCGAGGATTTAACAGTAGCTCATCAATGAGCCTGTACTGCAGATTACACAAAGACGGCAGCGTCGCACGCAGAGAATGATGGCAAATTGATCTCACTCACAAAAAAACCGCAATTTAGACACTCGCCTCCCGCGCGCTTACTATCCTGACCAGACAATCAGCCGAGAGAACACCATGACAGTCGAATGGGTCTGCAAACACCACAGTGACCTGGGCAAGGAGCAGCTGTACGCCATTTTGCGCCTGCGCTCGGAGGTCTTCGTGGTCGAGCAGAAATGCGTGTACCAGGACATCGACGGCCAGGACCTGGACGGTGACACCCATCACCTGATGGCCTGGGATGATGGTCAACTGCAGGCCTACCTCCGCCTGCTGGATCCTGAATCACAAGGTGGTGATGTGGTGATCGGCCGGGTGATCGTTGCGCCAAGCGCGCGGGGTACCGGGCTGGGCCACCAGATGATGGATGAGGCCCTCAGGCAGGCGGAGAAACAGTGGCCCGACGTGCCGATCTATCTGTCGGCCCAGGCGCATTTGCAGGGGTATTACGGGCGGTACGGGTTTGTGGTGGCGGGTGAGGAATACCTTGAGGATGACATTCCACATATAGGCATGCGCCGGGCATGAGGGCCTCTTCGCGAGCAAGCCCGCTCCCACATTTGACCGAGTTCCACCTTTGGAATGCGGTCGAATGTGGGAGCGGGCTTGCTCGCGAAGGCGTCAGCCCGGTCACCACAAGCCTTCAGGGGTAATCCAGGACAGCCTTGATCCGGCTTAGGTTCGCCTCGATCCAGCGCCGATCAATCGCGCCCCAATCACGAATCCGATAGCGCCCGGCATGGTTGCGGGCCCCGTCTTCCTGTTCAAACTCACACACGATATCCAGGTCCGCCAACGCCGCAATCGTGTCCTGTGCAGTACGCCGGGGCATGCCCGTCACCTCGGTCAGTGCCGGCACGCTGCTGGCCAGCTGGCTATCAATCAGGTACGCCACATACAGGCGCCGGTAGAAGCTGCTTTTGGTCTTGCTCACATCCATGCTCGATCGCCTTTGAAGGTCAGGGCTTGCCCTGCAGGTCCCGCCAGGTCAGGTACACCCGCAGGTCGAATTCCACCTGATGGTAGCCCGGCAACATGTATTCACAGAGTTTGTAGAACGCCTTGTTGTGGTCCGATTCCTTGAAGTGCGCCAGTTCGTGTACCACGATCATGCGCAGAAATTCCGGCGCGGCTTCCTTGAACAGCGAGGCGATACGGATTTCTTTCTTCGACTTGAGGTTGCCACCCTGCACCCGGGAGATGGTGGTGTGCAGGCCGAGGGCGCGGTGGGTCAGGTCCAGGCGGTTGTCGAACAGCACCTTGTCGATGGCCGGGGCGTTGCGCAGGTGTTCCTGCTTCAGGGCCTGGGCGTAGTTGTACAGCGCTTTGTCGCTCTGCACGCCATGCCGCTCGGGGTAGCGCTGGGTCAGGTAGTCGCCGAGTTGGTCCTTGGCAATCAGCTGGCGCACTTGCTCCTGCAATGCTGGGGGGTAGGCCTGGAGGTATTTCAGCGCGGTCATGGGGTCAACAACGGGTATTTGAATGGGCGCCAGTGTAGCGAATTCAGCGGGCCGCTGCGCGCAGGCGCCAGTCGGCAATTTCATCCGCGATCAACGGCGGCGCCACCTGCGGGCCCTGGATGAACTGGCAGCCGTTGGCCTTGAGCCACTCAACTTGCTCCTGGGTCTCGACGCCTTCGGCAATCACCAGCAGATCAAAATGCCGGCACAATTCGATAATGCTGCGCGCCATCGCCGCGTCCCGGGATGAACCCGGCAGGCGGGCGATCAGCTTCGGGTCGAGCTTGAGGGTGTCGAATTCCAGGTCCCGCAGGTGGGCCAGGGAGCAGTTGCCCGCGCCGAAATCATCCAGGGCAATCCGCACGCCGGCCCGGCGCAACAGCTTGAGCTGCTTGGTGGACTCATCCAGATTGTGCATCAGGCTTTCTTCACTGATCTCCACCTCAAGCTGCCGGCCTTGCAACCCATGTCGCTCCAGCACCTGCTGCAGCTGGCTGGCCAGGTTCGGCATATTGAACTGGCTGCTGCTCAAGCTCACGCTCAGGACCAACTCATCGTTGAACACCCCTGCCCATGCCTGCCGCTGGGCGGCCACCTGCTGGTAGATCCAGGTGCTCAACTGGCTGATCAGCCGCGCCTCTTCGAGCAACGGCAGAAACAGCCCCGGCGGCACATCGCCGACACTCGGGTGCTGCCAGCGCAGCAGCGCTTCGACGCCCCGCAGATGGCCGTCGTGCAACGACACCTGCGGCTGGTACACCAGGGTGAAATCCTTGCTGTCGATGGCGCTGCGTACGCTGTCTTCGAGCATCAGGCGCGAGCGGGCCCGGCCGTTCATTTCCTGGTCGTAGTAGCGATATTGCTGACGCCCGGCGCGCTTGGCCTCGTACATCGCGACGTCGGCCGCGCGCAGCAGGCCGTTGAGGTCCGAGCCGCAGTCCGGGAAAGTGGCGATGCCGATACTGACGCCCAGCATCACATCCAGACCGTCGACCTGCTGACAGATCGACACCCGTTCGATCAGTTTTTCCGCAATCTTGGCCGCCTGCTCCGGAAATTCCAGCTCCAGCAGCGCGGTGAATTCATCCCCGCCCATGCGGCCAAGAATGTCGTAGGAGCGCAGGCACGCCTTCAACTGCTCCGAGACCCAGCGCAGCACGCGGTCTCCGGCGTCGTGGCCGAGGGAATCGTTGACCCGCTTGAACCCGTCCAGGTCCAGGTACAGCAGTACCAGCGACTGCTCGTTACGCTCACTGCGCAACAGCACATTCTCCACCGACTGGTGAAACCCACGCCGATTGAGCAGGCCCGTCAGCGGGTCGGTGACGGCCTGGAACTCCAGTTGCTGATGCAGATGGCGCACCTCGGACATGTCCAGCACCGTGACCACCATGGCTTTCTGCTCGGCCGGTAGCGGGGCGCACGACATCGCCACGGGCAACTGCTGGCCGGGTGCGGTGCGCAAGATGGCGTCGTGCAGGCGCCAGGTTTCACCACGTTTGTAGCCTTCATACAATGCAGAATCGGACCACCCAGGCACATGGGGCTTCTGTAGGAAGCCCAGGAACTCGGCACCCTGGATCTCAGCGACCGGCGCATTGATCAGCCGCGAAATCGCCGGGTTGGCGTAGCTGATCACGCCGTCTTCGCCCACCACCAGGATGCCTTCGGCGGCATTGTCGAGCACCGAGGCATTGAAGGCCCGGGCCGACTCCAGATCGTGACTCAGGCGCTGCAAGGCACGGCGGTTGCGCTGGTGCTCCAGCAGGGCCTGGACCTTGGGCTTGAGGATATTCGGGTCGAAGGGTTTCAGCAGGTAGTCGATCGCGCCGCTGGCATAGCCTTCCAGCATCGCCGCCGGCGATTGGGCGTGAGCGCTGAGAAAGATGATCGGGGTCAGTTGCGTGCGCTGGCTGCCGCGCATCAGCCGGGCCACCTCGAACCCGTCCATGCCGGGCATCATCACATCCAGCAACACCAGGTCGACGTCGTGTTCGAGCAGCAATCCCAGGGCTTCCACCCCGGAGGCCGCCGTCACCACATGCCAATCTTCACGCTGCAATAGCGCACGCATGCTGATCAGGTTTTCGGGATAGTCATCGACCACCAAAAGCACTGAACAACCATCGCGAGGCTTGATTGGAGCGCATTCCATTGCTGCTTCTCTTTCGTCGGAGTCATTCCGGTCATTTTTGCGACAAAACCGGATAAACAATAAGGGCTCACTCTAGCCCTGGATCCCATAAAGCAGAAGCCACGACGGTGCCATCATTGCGCCAAAGCCCAGACAACCGACTAACGGTCAGTGTCTACAGCCCGCGGTTTACGGGAAACATGGCTTTTTGACATTTCATTGGCGCCAACAATCCGCCACAAAGCCATTAACAATCCATTTCGAGCCACCTATAAAGAAAGTGCCGGCTCCCGAGCCAAGGCCTTCTCTCCCCGTTAAAGGCGTATTCAATGATTGATCTGTCCACCTGGAACCTGAGCATCCCCGTCGGCTCCCCGCCCTCGACCATCGACACGCCGAAACTGCTCAGCGGGTTCAAGGACCAATACTTCCAGGCCGAAGGCAGCAGCGTGCAATTCTGGACCCCGGTGACCGGCACGCGTACCGAGAACGCCGTTTACCCTCGCAGCGAACTGCGGGAAACCTACGCCGACGGCCGCCTGCGCAACTGGCTGTACAGCGACGCCGACAATTTCCTGCGTGCCACGTTGGCGGTCAACAAGGTGCCGTCCTCCGGCAAGGTGGTGATCGGTCAAATCCACGCCTACGAAAGCCAGAAGCCACTGATCAAGGTCGAATACCAATACAAGGAAAAAACCCAGACCGGCAACATCGTCGCCAAGGTGCGCATGCGCCCTGACGAGTCGGAAGGCCGGGTGATCATCGTCGCCGAGAACGTACCGCTGGACCGCGACTTCACCTACGTCATCCACCTGAACAAGGCCGGCCTGCTGAGCGTCGACGCCGCCAACGGGCAGTGGAACGAACGCATCGGTGCTGCGTGGGGCAAACAGCCGCTGTACTTCAAGGCCGGCGCCTACGTGCAGGACAACAGCGGCAACAGCAAGGAAGGCGCCCGCGTGACGTTTGCCAAGCTGGACATTGATCACGACTGAAGCTGATTCGCTTCAGCGACCGGTCCCACGACGCTTTAGGACAGAACCGCGACCCAGGGTCTCGACTTTCTTGTAGGACAATCCGAGTATGGCGCCGCGCACGCGCACTACCCCCTACAAGAAAGTCATGGAGACTGCCCAATGCCCTTTTCCCGCACCCTGCTCGCCCTCTCTATGGGCATGGCACTGCTGCAAAACCCGGCCTTCGCCGCCCCGCCCCTCTCGATGGCCGACGGGGTGGCCCAAGTCAATATCCAGGACAGCAACGCCTGGGTCGAAATCAACAAGGTCGCCTTCGAAAACAATATCCGCACCCTGCAAGCCAGCCTCGCTGACAAGTCGAAAATCTGCGCCGTGCTCAAGGCGGATGCCTACGGTCACGGCATCGGTTTACTGATGCCCTCGGTGATCAAACTGGGCGTGCCCTGCGTCGGCATCGCCAGCAACGAAGAAGCCCGCGTGGTCCGTGAAAGCGGCTTCAAGGGCCAACTGATCCGCGTACGCACCGCCGCCCTGAGCGAGCTGGAAGCTGCGTTGCCGTATAACGTCGAAGAGCTGGTGGGCAATCTGGACTTCGCCGTGCGCGCCAGCCTGATCGCCGAAAACCACGGCCGCCCACTGGTCGTGCACCTGGGCCTGAACTCCAGCGGCATGAGCCGCAACGGTGTGGAAATGACCACCGCCCAGGGCCGCCGCGACGCCGTAGCCATTACCAAGGTGCCAAACCTGCAGGTGACGGCGATCATGACCCACTTCGCCGTTGAAGATGCCGCCGACGTGCGCACCGGGCTCAAGGCGTTCAACGAACAAGCCAACTGGCTGATCAGCGTCGCCCAGCTCGACCGCAGCAAAATCACCCTGCACGCCGCCAACTCCTTCGCCACCCTGGAAGTACCCGAGTCGCGGCTGGACATGGTTCGTCCGGGCGGCCTGCTGTTTGGCGATACCGTGCCGTCGTTCACCGAATACAAGCGCGTGATGCAGTTCAAATCCCACGTGGCGTCGGTCAACAGCTACCCGAAAGGCAACACCGTAGGCTACGACCGCACCTACACCCTGGCGCGGGATTCGAAACTGGCGAACATCACCGTAGGTTATTCCGACGGCTATCGCCGGGCGTTTACCAACAAAGGCATCGTGCTGATCAACGGGCACCGAGTGCCGGTGGTGGGCAAGGTGTCGATGAACACCCTGATGGTCGATGTCACCGACGTGCCGACCGTGAAGAGCGGCGATGAGGTGGTGTTGTTCGGCAAGCAGGGCGCGGTGGAGACCAGCCAGGCGGAGGTTGAAGACATCAACGGTGCGTTGCTGGCGGATCTGTATACGGTGTGGGGTAACTCGAATCCGAAGGTGCTGGTGGAGAACTAAGTCTCCTCACATCTCGTAGGCACTGTCCTATGGACCCAAGGATCATTCGGTGATTAACACAATCACTTAAACAACACGTATCCCTGTGGGAGCTGGCGGTGCGACGATTCGACTTGCCCGCGATGGCGGTGTATCAGCCAACTTATTCTTCGACTGGCACACCGCCATCGCGGGCAAGCCCGGCTCCCACATGGGTCCTGTGCCCTACAGGGCCGTTGCGGTGAATCGGAGCGCCGCTTATAGTTCGCCCCGTCGCCGGCATTGAACGGCGATAGGGTTTCGCAGCCCTACAGAGTTAATACCGTACCCGTCAAAATACGACATAGGCAGTCCTGCCAATGCTCGGCTTTTTATGGCGGTTGTACGTGGGAGACCTTCGGGTCTGCCGGGTCTTAACTCCTCGGTCTGCGAACCCGCGTACAGCTGCCACCCTATTTGTTTCGCAGCAAACGGTGGCCAATTTTCTTTTGAGTTAAGGATTTGCCATGAAGCCACAACTCCCACCCCGCCGTTTCACCCCTTGCACCGAAACAGCCACCGAATACCCCGTGCTATTGATCGACAGCGATGCACCACTCACGGACCTGCACGCCTGCCTGCGTGAACGCCTCAACGCCGCCCTCGAACACCTCAACCTGATGGCCTGCTCCAGCCTGCCCGATTTTGCGGAGCGTGACCTGAACCACGTAGCCAACACCGCCCGCATCCTGGTGCAGGACGTAAGCGACGTATTCCGCGTCATCGAATACCGCGGCTTCGACACCCCCGCAGCCGCCTGATCAAATTTCAGCCACAAAAAAGCCCGCATCGCTGCGGGCTTTTCATTAACGCGTAAGACTTAGTTGACCTTGGCGTTCAACTCACCTTTCAGGTAACGCTGGTACATCGCTTCCAGGGAGATCGGCTTGATCTTCGAAGCGTTGCCCGCAGTACCGAAGGCTTCGTAACGTGCGATACATACATCACGCATGGCAGTCACGGTAGCGCCGAAGAATTTACGTGGGTCAAATTCGCTCGGGTTGGTGGCCATCAGGCGACGCATTGCACCGGTGGAGGCCAGGCGCAGGTCGGTGTCGATGTTGACCTTGCGCACGCCGTACTTGATGCCTTCGACGATTTCTTCAACCGGCACGCCGTAGGTTTCTTTGATGTCGCCGCCGTACTGGTTGATGATCGCCAGCCACTCTTGCGGTACCGAGGAAGAACCGTGCATCACCAGGTGGGTGTTCGGGATGCGCTTGTGGATTTCCTTGATGCGGTCGATGGCCAACACGTCGCCGGTAGGTGGCTTGGTGAATTTGTAGGCGCCGTGGCTGGTGCCGATGGCGATGGCCAGGGCGTCAACCTGGGTCTTTTTCACGAAGTCGGCGGCTTCTTCCGGATCGGTCAGCATTTGGCTGTGATCCAGTACGCCTTCGGCGCCGATACCGTCTTCTTCACCGGCCATGCCGGTTTCCAGGGAACCCAGGCAGCCCAGCTCGCCTTCAACCGAAACGCCACAGGCGTGAGCCATGGCCACGGTTTGTTGGGTGACGCGTACGTTGTATTCGTAGTCGGTCGGGGTCTTGCCGTCTTCGCCCAGGGAACCGTCCATCATTACCGAGCTGAAGCCCAGCTGGATGGAGCGCTGGCACACGTCAGGGCTGGTGCCGTGGTCCTGGTGCATGCACACCGGGATGTGCGGGAATTCTTCGATCGCGGCGAGGATCAGGTGACGCAGGAACGGGGCACCGGCGTATTTGCGCGCGCCGGCCGAAGCCTGGACGATCACTGGAGAGTCAGTCTTGTCAGCGGCTTCCATGATGGCGCGCATCTGCTCAAGGTTGTTGACGTTGAAGGCTGGAACGCCATAGCCGAATTCGGCTGCGTGGTCCAACATCTGGCGCATGCTGATAAGTGCCATTGTGAGTCTCTCTCCCGGTCGAGGGTCGTTAATCGTGCAAGCCTGCCGTAGCGGCGGCTGCTATTCAAGTTATTGAAGGTCAGGCTTTCAAAGCCTGCCCTGCTTAATCGTTAAACCTGTCTGTAGGACCCGGCTTGCCGGCGATGGCGGCTGACGCTATCGCCGGCAAGCCGGCTCCTACGGGTGATCGCGGCGTGTTATTGCGCTTTACAGCCACGCCCGATCAAATCATCGGTGGCAACCCAGTAAACCAGGCCTTCCTCACCTTTTGTGTGAAACGCCAACTGGCCGTCGCTGTACAGCACGCCCGAGGCCGCCACATCCTGCTTGAGGCGATACACCTGGTCCGAGCCGCCGAGGCGCACATCCACCTGGGTGCGGGCCTGGTCGGCAAACCGCCAGTTGACTTGCGCCTGGCTGTCACACGTCCAGGTGGTCCACTTGTCTGCCGGCTCTGCCTTCTTGTCGAACATGTTCAGGTTGGTGCATCCGGCCAATAACGCCAGTGCCGCCAGGGCGAAAACGCCTTTCATTGCCAATCCTCAAGCGGCGACCTGCGGCCACCGCGGCTGTCGGTTAGTGAATCAGACCCGTCAAGGGCAACCCTGTTCCTGACCGTTGGGCGCAGAGTCGTATTTCTCCAACCCGTCCGGCCCGATGCGCTTGTTGATCACCGGCATGGTTTCGGCTTGCCAGTCAGCCTGATAGCAACTCTTTTGCCGAGCCGCCCCGGCCTTTTCAGACTCGGGCGCCGCTTTCGGCGTGCTGCCGCAGCCGGCCAGCAGGCCCGCTGCAATCACCAGTGCCAACGACCTGATCATCGGAATGCTCCTTTTCCTCAGCAAGTGCCTTATCCCTTGGCCCGGCTTTCCAGCACGTCGACAGCCGGCAGTACCTTGCCTTCAACGAATTCGAGGAACGCACCACCCCCCGTAGAAATGTAGGAGATCTGGTCAGCAACGCCATATTTATCGATGGCCGCCAGGGTGTCGCCACCGCCGGCGATGGAAAATGCCGAGCTTTCAGCGATGGCGTGGGCCAGCACTTTGGTGCCGTTGCCGAACTGGTCGAACTCGAACACGCCGACCGGGCCGTTCCACAGGATGGTCTTGGACGACTTCAGCAGTTCAGCGAAGTTGGCTGCCGTTTGCGGGCCGATGTCCAGGATCATGTCGTCAGCGGCAACGTCAGCGATCAGCTTGACGGTGGCTTCGGCGCTTTCAGCGAATTCCTTGGCCACCACCACGTCTACCGGCAGCGGCACGCTGACCTTGGCGGCAATGGCGCGGGCAGTGTCCAGCAGGTCCGGCTCGTACAGCGATTTGCCCACCGGGTGACCGGCAGCGGCCAGGAAGGTGTTGGCAATGCCGCCGCCGACGATCAGCTGGTTGCAGATCTGGCTCAGGCTGTTCAGCACGTCGAGCTTGGTGGACACCTTGGAGCCGGCAACGATGGCGGCCATCGGTTGGGCCGGAGCGCCGAGGGCCTTGCCCAGTGCGTCCAGTTCAGCCGCCAGCAACGGGCCAGCTGCGGCAACTTTGGCAAACTTGGCCACGCCGTGGGTCGAACCCTCGGCACGGTGCGCGGTGCCGAAGGCGTCCATCACGAACACGTCGCACAGGGCAGCGTATTGCTGGGCCAGTTCGTCGCTGTTCTTTTTCTCGCCCTTGTTGAAGCGCACGTTTTCGAACAGCACGATGTCGCCAGCCTTCACGTCCACACCGTTCAGGTAGTCGGCAACCAGCGGCACGTCGCGGCCCAGGGCCTTGCTCAAATATTCAGCTACAGGCTTGAGGCTGTTTTCTGCCGAGAATTCACCTTCGGTCGGACGACCCAAGTGGGAGCAGACCATCACGGCCGCGCCTTTTTCCAGGGCCAGCTTGATGGTCGGCAGCGAGGCCAGGATTCGCGCATCGCTGGTGACAACACCGTCCTTGACTGGGACGTTGAGGTCTTCGCGGATCAGTACGCGCTTACCTTGCAGATCGAGGTCGGTCATCTTCAACACGGTCATGGGGGGCAATTCCTGAGAGCTAAAGTTGTGGAGAGGCTGTTTGCAGATAGTGTTCTGCAACGTCCAGCATTCGGTTGGCAAAACCCCATTCGTTGTCGAACCACGCCAGGATGTTCACCAGCCGTGGGCCGGAAACGCGGGTCTGGCTGGCATCGACAATGGCCGAATGCGGGTCGTGGTTGAAATCACAGCTGGCGTGCGGCAACTCGGTGTAGGCCAACAGGCCTTTGAGCGGGCCGCTGGTGGCGGCGTCGCGCAGGATCCGGTTGACTTCGCCGGCGTCGGTGTCGCTGACGGTTTGCATGGTGATGTCCAGGCAAGACACATTCACCGTCGGTACCCGTACGGCTTTGGCCTGGATTCGCCCGGCAAGTTCCGGCAACAGTCGCTCGATACCGCGCGCCAGGCCGGTGGACACCGGAATCACCGACTGAAACGCCGAACGCGTACGGCGCAGGTCTTCATGGTGGTAAGCGTCAATCACCGGCTGATCGTTCATTGCCGAGTGAATGGTGGTGATCGACACGTATTCCAGGCCAATCGCCTGGTCCAGCAGGCGCAACAGCGGCACGCCGCAGTTGGTGGTGCAGGAGGCGTTGGACACCAGCAATTCGGCACCGGTCAGGCAATCCTGGTTCACGCCGTAGACGATGGTGGCGTCGACATCCGCCTCGCTGGCCATCGGCTGGGAGAACAGGACCCGTGGTGCGCCGGCGTCGAGAAACCGCTGGCCGTCGGCACGGGTGTGATAGGCACCGGAGCATTCCAGCACCAGGTCGACGTCCAGCGCCGCCCAGTCGATGCCCTCAGGGGTGGCACTGCGCAGGACCTTCACGCAGTTGCCGTTAATATGCAGACAATCGTCCTCGACCCGCACTTCGCCGGGGAACCGGCCGTGGGTGGAGTCAAAGCGTGTCAGGTATTCGATGCTGGCCATGTCCGCCAGATCGTTGATCGCGACAATTTCAAACCCGGCCGCCGGCCCTCGCTCGAACAGAGCACGCAAGACGCAACGACCAATCCGGCCGTAGCCGTTGAGTGCAACTTTGTAGGGACGCGGTTGAGGCATGGGGTTCTCGCATTGTGGGCGACACAAACCTTTGCAGGAACTCGCTTGTGTGGCGAGGGAGCTTGCTCCCGCTGGAGTGCGAAGCACTCCCAGACCGGCTGACGAGGTGTATCTGACACATCTCGATCGCACGGCTTGGGGCCGCTTCGCAGCCCAGCGGGAGCAAGCTCCCTCGCCACAACAAGCTCGCTCCTACAAGGGGACGCGCTTTAGTCTTCCAGCAGCTCTTCAGCCTGACCCAGGATGTTTTCCAGGGTGAAACCGAACTCTTCGAACAACGCTGGCGCCGGCGCCGACTCACCGTAGGTGGTCATGCCGATCACGCGACCTTCCAGGCCCACGTACTTGTACCAGTAGTCGGCGTGAGCCGCTTCGATGGCGATACGTGCGCTGACCTGCAACGGCAACACCGATTGCTTGTAGTCGGCGTCCTGGGCTTCGAAGACGCTGGTGCACGGCATGGAAACCACACGCACGTTGCGACCGGCGGCAGTCAGCTTGTCGTACGCCTGAACCGCCAGGCCCACTTCGGAACCGGTGGAGATCAGGATCAGCTCCGGCTCGCCGATGCAGTCTTTCAGCACGTAGCCACCACGGCTGATGCCTTCGATCTGCGCCGCGTCGCGGGTTTGGTGCTGCAGGTTCTGACGGGAGAAGATCAGCGCCGAAGGACCGTCCTTGCGCTCGATTGCGTGCTTCCAGGCCACAGCCGATTCGACCGCGTCCGATGGGCGCCAGGTGTCCAGGTTCGGCGTGGTGCGCAAGCTGGTCAATTGCTCGACCGGCTGGTGCGTCGGGCCGTCTTCGCCCAGGCCGATGGAGTCGTGGGTGTAGACGAAGATCACACGCTTCTTCATCAACGACGCCATGCGTACGGCGTTGCGCGCGTATTCCATGAACATCAGGAAGGTCGCGCCGTAAGGCACCAGGCCGCCGTGCAGGGCAACGCCGTTCATGATGGCGCTCATGCCGAACTCGCGCACGCCGTAGTACATGTAGTTGCCGCTGGCGTCTTCCGCCGAGACACCTTTGCAACCTTTCCACAGGGTCAGGTTGGAACCGGCCAGGTCAGCCGAACCGCCGAGGAACTCAGGCAGCAGCGGGCCGAACGCGTTCAGGGTGTTCTGGCTGGCTTTACGGCTGGCGATGGTTTCGCCCTTGGCCGCCACTTCGGCAATGTAGGCCGAGGCTTTTTCAGCGAAGTCGGCAGGCAGGTCACCGGCCAGGCGGCGAACCAGTTCGTTGGCCAACTCAGGGAATTCGGCGGAGTAGGCCGCGAAACGCTGGTCCCACTCGGCTTCGACCGCCAGGCCGGCTTCCTTGGCGTTCCACTCGGCGTAGATGTCAGCCGGGATTTCGAACGGGCCGTGGTTCCACTTCAGCGCAGCGCGGGTCAGGGCGATTTCCGCGTCACCCAGTGGGGCGCCGTGGCAATCTTCCTTGCCTTGCTTGTTCGGCGAACCGAAACCGATGGTGGTCTTGCAGCAGATCAGGGTTGGCTGCTCGCTCTTGCGGGCGGTGTCGATGGCGGTCTTGATCTCTTCAGGATCGTGGCCGTCGACGTTGCGGATCACCTGCCAGTTGTAGGCTTCGAAACGCTTAGGCGTGTCGTCGGTGAACCAGCCTTCGACTTCGCCGTCGATGGAGATGCCGTTGTCATCGTAGAAGGCGATCAGCTTGCCCAGGCCCAGGGTACCGGCCAGGGAGGCGACTTCGTGGGAAATGCCTTCCATCATGCAGCCATCACCGAGGAACACGTAGGTGTGGTGGTCGACAATGTTGTGGTTCGGGCGGTTGAACTGCGCAGCCAGCACTTTTTCAGCCAGGGCAAAACCCACGGCGTTGGCCAGGCCCTGGCCCAGTGGACCGGTGGTGGTCTCAACGCCAGGGGTGTAGCCGTATTCCGGGTGGCCCGGGGTGCGGCTGTGGATCTGGCGGAAGTTTTTCAGGTCGTCGATGGTGACGTCGTAACCGGTCAGGTGCAGCAACGAGTAGATCAGCATCGAGCCGTGGCCGTTGGACAGGATGAACCGGTCACGGTCGGCGAACGACGGGTTGCTCGGGTTGTGTTTCAGGTAGTCACGCCAAAGTACCTCGGCGATATCCGCCATGCCCATCGGGGCACCGGGATGGCCGCTGTTGGCTTTTTGCACGGCATCCATGCTGAGGGCACGAATGGCGTTGGCACGCTCACGACGGCTGGGCATCGCTGATCTCCTGGAGGTTGAATAAAAGAAACGGAAAAAAGGATCGGCATTTTCCCTCAGCCACGGCCCTCGGGGCAATGACAGATAGTCACTTGGGGGTGTTTTTCCTGCGGATTGACTGGAGAAACCGCCCCCCGCTTCGTCCATGGGTTATAGCGGCTGCTTATAACCACCGATTATCGACCAATATCAAAACTTTTTGATATTGCCCTTGCGGGGTTTTCCCACCGTCACTAGACTGCTGGCCTTATGAACCTGAGCGCACCTTCCATTCGACCCGACGACAGCGACGAGCTGGCGGCCCTGTGCAAGGCCGGTGGCGATCCGTTGCGCCTGAATGTGTTGCGCGCGCTGACCAACGATTCGTTCGGGGTACTGGAGCTGGCGCAGATCTTCGCCATCGGCCAATCCGGCATGAGCCACCACTTGAAGGTACTGGCCCAGGCCGACCTGGTGGCGACCCGCCGCGAGGGCAATGCGATTTTTTACCGTCGCGCCCTGCCCCACACCGAGCAACTGGGCGGCAAGCTGCACGCCGCGCTGCTCGAAGAAATAGACAGCCTGGCGCTGCCGGCTGACGTGCAGTCGCGCATCAGCCAGGTGCACGGGCAACGTGCTGCCGCCAGCCAGGACTTTTTCTCACGGGTAGCCGAGAAGTTTCGCGCCCAGCAGGATCTGATCGCCGGCTTGGCGCAATACCGCGAAAGCGTGCTGGCACTTTTGGACAAGCTGAGCTTCAGTGATGAGGCTACGGCGGTTGAAGTGGGCCCGGGTGATGGCGGCTTCCTGCCGGAGCTGGCGCGGCGCTTTCATCAGGTCACGGCGCTGGACAACAGCCCGGCGATGCTGGAGCTGGCCCGCCAATTGTGTGAGCGCGAAGCGCTGGGCAATGTCCACCTGCAGTTGGCGGACGCCCTGAATGACACCAGCCTGCGGGCCGATTGCGTGGTGCTGAACATGGTCCTGCACCATTTCGCCGCCCCGGCAGACGCCCTCAGGCAGATGGCGAATTTGCTGCAACCAGGCGGCAGCCTGTTGGTCACGGATTTATGCAGCCACAACCAGAGTTGGGCCAGGGAAGCCTGCGGTGATCTCTGGCTGGGTTTTGAACAGGACGATCTGGCCCGTTGGGCCACCGCTGCGGGACTCGTTCCCGGGGAAAGCCTCTATGTAGGTTTACGTAATGGTTTCCAGATTCAGGTCCGCCATTTTCAGCGGCCGGCTGGCGACACTCACCATCGGTAAATATCAGGAAAACATCGAGATGAGCGAATACTCCCTTTTCACCTCCGAGTCCGTGTCTGAAGGGCATCCGGACAAAATCGCCGACCAGATCTCTGACGCGGTGCTGGACGCCATCATCGCTGAAGACAAGTTCGCCCGAGTGGCGTGCGAGACTCTGGTGAAAACGGGCGTGGCGATCATCGCCGGCGAAGTCACCACCTCTGCCTGGGTAGACCTGGAGCAGATCGTGCGTGATGTGATCATCGACATCGGCTACAACAGCTCCGACGTCGGCTTCGACGGTGCGACCTGCGGCGTGATGAACATCATCGGCAAGCAGTCCCCTGACATCAACCAGGGTGTCGACCGTGCCAAGCCTGAAGATCAGGGCGCCGGCGACCAGGGCCTGATGTTCGGCTATGCCAGCAACGAAACCGACGTGCTGATGCCGGCACCGATCACCTTCTCCCACCAGTTGGTGAAGCGCCAGGCCGAAGCCCGTAAATCCGGTGCATTGCCATGGCTGCGCCCGGACGCCAAGTCCCAGGTGACCTGCCGTTATGAAGGCGGCAAAGTCGTCGCCATCGACGCGGTGGTACTGTCGACCCAGCACAACCCGGACGTTTCCTACGCCGACCTGCGCGAAGGCGTCATGGAGCTGATCGTCAAGCACGTGCTGCCTGCCGAACTGCTGACCAAGGACACCCAGTTCCACATCAACCCGACCGGCCAGTTCATCATCGGTGGCCCGGTGGGCGACTGCGGCCTGACCGGTCGCAAGATCATCGTCGACAGCTACGGCGGCATGGCCCGTCACGGCGGTGGCGCGTTCTCCGGCAAGGATCCATCCAAGGTTGACCGTTCGGCGGCCTACGCCGGTCGTTACGTGGCCAAGAACATCGTGGCCGCCGGCCTGGCCGAGCGTTGCGAGATTCAGGTGTCCTACGCAATCGGTGTGGCCCAGCCTACGTCGATCTCGCTGAACACCTTCGGTACCGGCAAGATCAGCGACGACAAGATCGTCAAGCTGGTGCGTGAGATCTTCGACCTGCGTCCGTACGCAATCACCACCATGCTCGACCTGCTGCACCCGATGTACCAGGAAACTGCGGCCTACGGCCACTTCGGTCGTACCCCTGAGCAGAAGACTGTCGGCAACGACACGTTCACTACGTTCACCTGGGAAAAGACCGACCGTGCCAACGACCTGCGTACTGCCGCCGGCCTGTAATCGTCCTACGGTGTACACAAAGCCCCGGCGTTCTGTTCAAGCGAGCAGAAACATCGGGTAAAAAGCCTCGCGGTTGCGGGGCTTTTTTATGCCCGCGGGGATGGCTTAGGCTGGGCGCCCTTTTCAGAGCAAGGATGCTCATGATGACGTCACTTATGCGCTGGCTGTTTTTCCTTTTACTCAGCTTCTCGCCGCTCACTGCGTGGTCGCAGGGGTGCCCCGACTGGGAGGCCGATCACGCCCGGGCCCAGATCAGCACCCTGGCGCAACAAATCCGCTTGTGGGATGACAGCTACCACCGGCTCGGCCAGTCATTGATCAGCGATGAGCTGTATGACCAGGCCAGCCAGCGCCTTGCCCAATGGCGCAGGTGTTTCACTCCCTCCGCCCCAGTCACGGACGACCCGCTGGGCAGCTCGCGGGGCACGACCGCCCACCCGACGCCCCACACCGGCCTGGAAAAACTGCTGGACGATAACGCCGTGCAAACCTGGCTGGGGACTCGCCAGGACGTGTGGATCCAGCCCAAGGTCGATGGCGTCGCCGTCACGCTGGTTTACCGCAAGGGCCGGTTGAGCCGGGTCATCAGTCGCGGCGATGGCCGGCTGGGCCAGGATTGGTCACCCTCCGCCCGCCGGATTCCGGGGATCGTGCAGCAACTGCCCGAGCCCGTTGACCTGTTGTTGCAGGGCGAACTCTATTGGCGACTGAATGACCATGTGCAAGCTGCCAAAGGTGGCCTCGGCGCCCGCGGCAAAGTGGCCGGGCTGATGAATCGCCGGCAGTTGAGCGACGCCGAGGCCGCCAATATCGGTCTGTTTGTCTGGGCCTGGCCCCAGGGCCCTGATGACTTTTCCGAGCGGCTGAGCCAACTGGCGCAATGGGGCTTCACCGACAGCGGGCGCTACAGCCACCCGATCAAGGACATGACCGAAGCGGCGCACTGGCGCAGCTATTGGTACAGCCACCCGCTGCCCTTCGCCAGCGACGGCGTGGTATTGCATCAAGGCCAGCGGGCCCCGGCCGAGCGCTGGCGGGTCAGCGCGCCCTACTGGGCGGTTGCCTGGAAGTACCCGGTGGCCAAGGCATTGGCCCATGTGCGCAAGGTGCACTTCAAGATTGGCCGCACCGGGCGCATCACCTCCATCCTGGAGTTGGAACCGGTACTGCTCGATGACCGGAAGATCAGCCGGGTCAGTGTCGGTTCCCTGAAACGCTGGCGGGAACTGGATATCCGTACTGGCGACCAGGTCTCCATCAGCCTCGCCGGGCACGTCATCCCCCGCCTTGACCGCGTCATCCTGCGCAGCCAGCCACGGGCCGAGTTGCAGGTCCCGCAGGCCAGGGACTTCCACCCCTTGAGTTGCTGGCAACTGGCCCCGGGTTGCGAAGAACAGCTGCTCGCGCGCCTGACCTGGCTGAGCGGCGCCCAGGGCCTGGCCCTGCCACACATCGGCCGCGAAACCTGGAACACCTTGATCCAGGCCGGCCTGATCGACGGCCTGCTCGATTGGTTAACCCTGGATGAGGCAGAGCTTGCTAACATTGATGGCTTCGGCGAACGCAGCAGTGCGCGTTTACTCGACAGCTTGCGCAGCGCCCGGCAGCGACCGTTCGCGCAATGGCTGATGGCCCTGGGAGTACCGCCCACGGCCCGCAACAATCTACAAGGCGGCTGGCAAACCCTGGCCGCCAGAGACACTCAAGCCTGGCTGGCCGAAGACGGCATAGGCCCGGGTCGCGCGGCGCAACTGAGCGCCTTTTTTCGCGACCCGCAGGTGCTGGCCTTGAGTGAAACATTACGGGCTGCCGGGATAGATGGTTTTTGACCTCTGCCCGACGGCATTAACCGGTGCCGGCAGAATTCATCCTGCCCACCTGATTGCGACCTTGTTTGCCTTGGAGCCTTTATGAAATTTCTTGCACCTTTTGCCCTGTTGACCGTCGCTACCCTTATGTCCGCGCCATTGCTGGCAGCCGAGGAAGCTGCGCCACTCACAGGCTGCGCCGCCAAGCGCGAGTCCATCAGCACCCAGATCGAACAAGCCAAGGCCCACGGCAACAGTGAGCAACAAGCCGGCCTGGAAAAAGCCTTGAGTGAAGTCACCGCCAACTGCACCGATGCCTCCTTGAAAAAGGAGCGGGAAAACAAGGTGCTCGACGCCAAGCACGAAGTCAGCCGCCGTCAGGCTGACCTCGACAAGGCCATGAAGAAGGGTGACTCCGACAAGATCAACAAGCGCAAGGACAAGCTGGCCCAGTCACGCAAGGACTTGCAGGAAGCCCTGGACGAACTGGACAAGTAAGACGGCCTCAGTGATCGCGGAACTGTTTATGGCACGCGGTGCAGGCATCTTCGACTTTCTGCACCGCCGGCCCGAGGTTGCTGGCCTTGTAGGGCTGGACCTGGCTGGCGATCACCAATTCACCGGTGGCCGTTTCAAGGTTTCGAGCCATTTCCTGGAAGCGTGCCTGCTGCTGCCACACGTCGTCCTTGGCGCTGGTGTGGTCTTCTTCACGCACGCTCGGGAAATGTTTCCACGGTTCGTGGGACAACGCATCAAGCTTGACCGCGCCTTCGGCAAATTTGCCGCCGTCGAATGGAATGCGCCCACGCAACATGCCGCCCAGGTCTTCGCCGGTCTTGAGCATCTGCTTGAAAATGGCCTTGCGCTGGCCAAGGGGCGAATTCGGATCAACCCCGCCGCAGGCGGACAGTGTCAGGCAGGCCAGCAATACAACGGTCAGTCTTTTAAAAGTCATGATGGCTCAAGGTCACGGGAAACGGCGGCCAGTATCCTCGCCCCGCCCGCAAAGACCAATACCCCTATTAATAATAAGGGTTGCTCGAACGCCAGCCGATACGAGCAATCGCTTCAGGAATTTTGTGTATGAATATCCGTTTTAAGCCTTGGCGCCGCCTGGTGTGGGCCCTGCCAATGATCGCGCTGCTGGCCGGTTGCGACACCGGCAAGGACGAAAAAGCCAAGCCCCACGCCATTGCAACCTACGTCGGCGCCACCTGGGAAAACCTGCCGGCCGTGTCGGACAGCGACCTGCAAGCCGGCTTCGAATCCTGGCGCAGTGCCTGTCAACGCCTCAAGGCTGACCCGGTATGGGGCGCGACGTGCGCGGCATCGGCCACCGTGCCGTCGACCGCAGTGGCGATTCGTGACTTCCTCAAGGCCAACCTCGACGTCTACGGCCTGCGCTCGGCCGACAACAGCCCCAACGGCCTGATCACAGGCTACTACGAACCGGTTTACCCCGGCAGCCTCACCGAAACCGCCACCGCCCATGTACCGGTGTTCGGCGTGCCGGATGACCTGATCATCGTCAACCTGGAAAGCATCTACCCGGAGCTCAAGGGCAAGCGCCTGCGCGGTCGCCTGGAAGGCCGGGTACTCAAACCCTATGACGACGCCAGCACCATCAACCACCAAGGCTCCACCGCCAAGCCCATCGCCTGGCTGACCAACCCGATGGACCTGCAATTCCTGCAGATCCAGGGTTCGGGTCGTATCCAACTGGCCGACGGCCGCCAATTGCGGGTGGGTTACGGCGACCAGAACGGATACCCGTACCGCCCCATCGGCCGCTGGCTGGTGGAGCAGGGCGAGCTGAAAAAAGAAGACGTGACCATGGGCGCCATCGCTGCCTGGGCCAAGGCGCATCCGCAGCGTATTCCTGAATTGCTGGCAAGCAACCCCAGCTACGTGTTCTTCAGTGCCCGCCCCGACAGCAACGAAGGCCCGCGTGGCTCGCTGAACGTGCCGCTGACTGCGGGGTATAGCGTTGCGGTGGATCGCAAGGTGATTCCACTGGGCAGCCTGTTATGGCTGTCGACTACCCGACCGGACGGCACACCGATTGCCCGCCCGGTGGCCGCGCAGGACACCGGCGGTGCAATTACCGGCGAAGTGCGGGCCGACCTGTTCTGGGGAACCGGTGATGCCGCCGGCGAGTTGGCGGGCAACATGAAGCAGCAGGGCCAGATCTGGATGCTGTGGCCCAAAGGCGCAGCGTTGCCAAAAGTGCCGGACGCGCCGACAGGCACCTGAAGAACACCACTGACCTATGTGGAAGCGGGCTTGTGTGGGAGCGGGCTTGCTCGCGAATGCGTTGGATCAGTCGATACATCCGGTGACTGACTCACCGCATTCGCGAGCAAGCCCGCTCCCACATTTGAACAGTGTCAGGCTTTAGATCGAGACGAAGAAGAAGCTCGCAATCAACGCCATCCCCACCGCCCACACCACCGACCGCAGCATCGCCCAGTCCGCCAGGTAGCAGATGATGTAGAGCAACCGGCTGGTGATGAACAGCACCGCCAGGACGTTGATCGTCACCAGCGACGCAACGCCAGCCAGATGGGCAATGATCACCGCGGCCGCAAAGGCCGGGGTCACTTCGAAGCTGTTGAGTTGCGCACTGTGGGCGCGCTTGGCAAACCCCTCGAGGGTGTCGAGGAACGCCCGCGGGTCATGGTTCTGCCGGGGCCCGAACTTGCCGCCGCTGAACTTGGCCACGCCCGTGCACAGGTACGGCAGAAAAATTGCGATCAACACACACCAGAAAGCGACTGTCATAACCCATTCCTTTTTTAGTTTTATCCGACGGTTAGAGTTTCATCACGAACATGCCGATCAGCACCAACCCACAGGCTATGAGCCGTGGGCGGCCGAAAGGTTCTTTCAGGTAACGCATGCCGAACAGCACCACCAGGATCACACTGACTTCCCGCAGCGCAGCGGCTTCGGCAATCGAGCCCAACTGCATGGCCCAAAGCACCAGAGCGTAGCTCAACAACACGCACAACCCGACACTCAGCCCCAGCCGCCACTGCGTGCGCCAGAACAGCCCGAACGCCGCCCGTTTGCGCACCATCGCCAGCAACGGAAACGGCCATGCGCTTATCAGCGTCAGCCACACCAGGTAGTCCAGCGGGTGTGACCAACGGCGCAATGCCTGGCCATCGAGGAAGGTGTAGCAACCGATGCACAGGCCGATCAACGCCACCACCGGCAGCATCGACCAGGGCAACCGGTCGCCACCGCCGCCCTGCCACAACAGGCACAGCATGCCGAACGGAATCAGCAGAATGCCGAGAATCTGCTGGGTACTGAGCACCTCACCGGCAAACACCAGCGTCAGCGCCAGCACCACCAAAGGCGACAAGCCGCGCATCAATGGGTACACCAGGCCCAGGTCACCCACGCGATAGGCCTGGATCAGCAGGTAGCGGTAGAGCAATTCAAACAACGCCGAGGCGATGATCCACGGCCAGATTTCCAGTGGCGGAAACGATACAAACCCCACCGCCAGCACCACAAACAGCAACGCCACCGTGTCCATGCACGCGATGACCAACAGGCGCTCGCCGCTGAATTTGATCAAGGTATTCCACGTCGCATGCAACAACGCCGCTACCAGTACCAGAGCTGTTGCAATCACGGTGACTCCCCAGTCATAAAAAGCGGAATTGATTCGCCATATTTCAGCACCTGTTTATACTAAAGCCGACCACACCGCACTCAGTTGCGCAAAGACCTGGACCAATAAATTTTTGCTACTGCCCGATCTTCGCCGATCCGGGCGTCGGCATGCGTATGCCTGATCAGAGCGCCGCGATTACCGAAGGAGATCCTCGCATGCCGCTCGGTGCCCTGGATCGGCGGGATGGTGGTGGCGGCACTTTTGTTCATCGAACTGCAACGTCGCCGCCCTGCTGCGGTCAACGTAGCCAACTGATAAATGTGTTCTGTGTGGGAGCTGTCGAGCTTTAGCGAGGCTGCGATGCAGGCGATGCGGTCTTGCAGCCTCACCCAGGTGATGCCATCGCAGCCTCGCTGGGGCTCGACAGCTCCCACATATGATCTCTACTCACTCCTCCATCCAAGGACCCCGGATGCTTGAACTTGTCGCTGCGTTTATTTGCCTCACCACCCTGCTCACCTATGTGAACTACCGCTTCATCGGCCTGCCGCCCACCATCGGTGTGATGGTCACGGCACTGATGTTTTCCCTGCTGCTGCAAGGCTTGAGCTTTATCGGCTACCCCGGCCTTGAAGAGCGCATCCAGCAGTTGATCGGCCAGATCGACTTCGGCGACCTGCTGATGAACTGGATGCTCTCGTTCCTGCTGTTCGCCGGCGCCTTGCACGTCAACCTGAGCGACCTGCGCAGCTACCGCTGGCCCATCGGCCTGCTCGCCACCTTCGGCGTATTGATTGCCACGGTGGTGATCGGCAGCCTGGCCTTCTACATTTTTGCCCTGTTCGGCTGGCACGTGAGTTTCCTGTACTGCCTGCTGTTCGGCGCGCTGATTTCCCCCACCGACCCGATTGCCGTGCTCGGTGTGCTGCGGACCGCCAATGCGTCGAAACCGCTGAAAACCACCATCGTCGGCGAATCGCTGTTCAACGACGGCACCGCGGTGGTGGTGTTCACCGTGTTGCTGGGCATCGCGCAACTGGGCGAGACGCCTACGGTCGGCGCCACGGCCATGCTGTTTGCCCATGAGGCGATTGGCGGCGTGGTGTTTGGCGGGCTGATCGGCTACATCGTGTACCTGATGATCAAGAGCATCGAGCAGTATCAGATCGAAGTGATGCTGACCCTGGCCCTGGTGATCGGCGGCTCGGCGATGGCCACTGAACTGCACGTCTCGGCACCCATTGCGATGGTGGTGGCGGGCCTGATCATCGGCAACCTCGGCCGCAAGCTGGCGATGAACGACATGACCCGGCGCTACCTGGACGGTTTCTGGGAACTGCTCGATGACATGCTCAACGCCCTGCTGTTTGCGCTGATCGGCATGGAACTGCTGCTGTTGCCGTTCAACTGGCTGCACGTGTTGGCCGCCAGTTTGCTGGCGGTGGCAATCCTGTTGTCACGCCTGCTGACGGTGGCCCCGGCGATCCTGCTGCTGCGCCGCTGGCGCACGGTGCCCCGCGGCACCATCCGTATCCTCACCTGGGGTGGCTTGCGCGGCGGGGTTTCCGTGGCACTGGCCCTGGCCCTGCCACTGGGCCCGGAGCGTGACTTGCTGCTGAGCATCACCTACATCGTGGTGCTGTCTTCGATCCTGTTGCAGGGCTTGAGCATCGGCAAGCTGGTCAAGCATGTGACCAAGGATGAGCCGGCGCCTGCTGCGGCGCCGGAGACTCACTGACCCTTGTTGATCTGCTGCGGATGCCTCGGGTCCGCAGCGGCTTTGCCCGGCAGGCTGCTTTCGCTGCGAATCTGCGCATGGCTGATCAGCGCAAAGATAAAGCTGCCGCCGATGATATTGCCCGCCAGCGTCGGCCCGGCGAACACCAGCCAGAAGTCTTTCCACGGCAGCTCGCCGGCGAATACCAGGTACGACACTTCCGCCGAGCCCACCACGATGTGAGTGAAGTCTCCCAGTGCCATCAGGTAGGTGATCAGGATGATGATCCAGATTTTGGCGCTTTCCATGGATGGGATCATCCACACCATGGTGGCGATCATCCAGCCCGACACGATGCCCTTGGCGAACATCTGGTAGGCGTCGTTTTCCATGACCTTGCGCCCGATTTCCAGGAAGGCCAGGTCGGTCTTGGTGTCAAAGATCGGCAAGTGCAGCATCACATACGCCACCAGCAAGGTGCCGCACAGGTTGCCCACCAGCACCACGGCCCATAAACGCAGCAGGCGTGCGAAATTCTTCAGCGTGGGTTTGCTCATCACCGGCAACACCGCGGTCAGGGTGTTTTCGGTGAATAACTGCTGACGGGCGAGGATCACGGCAAGAAAGCCGGCGCAGTAACCAAAACTGGCGATCACCTTGAACTCTTCGCCATCCGGCAGGCGCGAGTTGAGCAAGCCCATGCCCATCAGTGACAGGCCCATGGTCAGGCCGGCGGCCAGCGCCGACCACCACAACGCGGCGACGTTGCGCTCCAGTTCCTGATCGCCTTGAGTGCGGATGATTTCATGCAGAACCGCCGCGCGAGGCGGCTGGTTCTTGTCGACGTCGTGCTGCTCTTCCTGCGACAGATTGGGGGTCTTGCCGTCTTCTTGCGTGGCCATGGTGATACCTGAACGGGGGGGCGATGTTCAGGTACGACCTATGGTTGATCAAGAGCGTTCACTGGCCCTGCGCAGGATTACTCGCCGAGGCCTTCCGACTGGAACTGATCCTTCACGTACTTGATCTCGGTACGGCCGTGGGGCGCCGGCAACCCGTCTTCGCCCAGGTTCACGAAGACCATTTTTTCCACCGTCAGAATGCTCTTGCGCGTGATCTTGTTGCGCACTTCACAGGTCAGGGTGATGGAGGTGCGACCGAACTCGGTGGCGGTGATGCCCAGTTCGATGATGTCGCCCTGGCGCGAGGCGCTGACGAAGTTGATTTCGGAGATGTACTTGGTCACCACCCGCTGGTTGCCCAACTGGACAATCGCGTAAATGGCCGCTTCTTCGTCGATCCAGCGCAGCAGGCTGCCACCGAACAGGGTGCCGTTGGGGTTGAGGTCTTCGGGTTTTACCCATTTGCGGGTGTGGAAGTTCATGTTCACTCCAAAGCGTGTTGCGAAATGATGGGCAACATCATGGCAGAGGCCGGGCCCAAGCTCTATGAGCCATTGCCTATCAACCCCATGAGCGATCTTCATGCCGCCGACAGAAAGGCTTTAGAAGTCAGGCGCAGGCGGCTATAATCGCCTCCGCTTCAAAACGGTCATCTTCGATTGATACCGTTCTCCCGCCACCTGTCCGAGGGGCGCTGCAGCAGGCTCGACCTGTCAGGCTCGGATGGGGCGTTGTCCGGCCTGGTTAGCCAGCTGGATACTAAACGCACAACGGCGCCCATTCGCACACTACGAATGGAGGCTCTTCATGAGCGCTGTAATCACGCCTGCAGGTTTTACCGACTACAAAGTCGCCGACATGTCCCTCGCTGCCTGGGGCCGTCGCGAAACCTTTATCGCCGAATCCGAAATGCCAGCCCTGATGGGCCTGCGTCGCAAGTACGCCGCTGAGCAGCCGCTCAAGGGCGCGAAGATTCTCGGCTGCATCCACATGACCATTCAGACTGCCGTGCTGATCGAAACCCTGGTTGCCCTGGGTGCCGAAGTACGCTGGTCGTCCTGCAACATTTTCTCGACTCAAGACCAGGCCGCTGCCGCTATCGCTGCTGCCGGTATCGCCGTGTTCGCCTGGAAAGGCGAAACCGAAGAAGAGTACGAGTGGTGCCTGGAGCAAACCATCCTCAAGGATGGCAAGCCATGGGACGCCAACATGATCCTCGACGACGGCGGCGACCTGACCGAGCTGCTGCACAAGAAATACCCGCAGATCCTCGACCGCGTCCACGGCGTGACCGAAGAAACCACCACCGGCGTTCACCGCCTGCTGGACATGCTGGCCAAGGGCGAGCTGAAAATCCCGGCCATCAACGTCAACGACTCGGTGACCAAGAGCAAGAACGACAACAAGTACGGCTGCCGTCACAGCCTGAACGATGCGATCAAGCGCGGCACCGACCACCTGTTGTCCGGCAAGCAAGCGCTGGTGATCGGCTACGGTGACGTGGGCAAGGGTTCGTCCCAGTCCCTGCGTCAGGAAGGCATGATCGTTAAAGTCTCCGAAGTCGACCCGATCTGCGCCATGCAAGCCTGCATGGACGGTTTCGAAGTGGTTTCGCCGTTCATCAACGGCCAGAACGACGGCACCGAAGCCAGCATCGACAAGGCCCTGCTGGGCAAGATCGACCTGATCGTGACCACCACCGGCAACGTGAACGTGTGCGACTCGAACATGCTCAAGGCCCTGAAAAAGCGCGCCGTGGTGTGCAACATCGGTCACTTCGACAACGAAATCGACACCGCTTTCATGCGCAAGAACTGGGCATGGGAAGAAGTGAAGCCACAGGTACACAAGGTTCACCGTACCGGTGCTGGCGATTTCGACCCGCAGAACGATGACTACCTGATCCTGCTGGCCGAAGGCCGTCTGGTGAACCTGGGCAACGCCACTGGCCACCCAAGCCGCATCATGGATGGCTCGTTCGCCAACCAGGTACTGGCGCAGATCTTCCTGTTCGGCCAGAAATACGCCGACCTGTCGCCCGCCCAGAAAGCCGAGCGCCTGACCGTGGAAGTACTGCCGAAGAAACTCGACGAAGAAGTGGCCCTGGAAATGGTCCGCGGCTTCGGCGGCGTAGTGACTCAACTGACCAAGACCCAGGCCGACTACATCGGCGTGACGGTCGAAGGCCCGTTCAAGCCGCACGCTTACCGCTACTGATTTGCCTGCTGCCTGCTCCCCATGTGGGGGCAGGCTTTTGTGGGAGCGGGCTTGCTCGCGAAGGCGGTGTGTCAGTCGACTTATCTACTACTGACATACCGCCTTCGCGAGCAAGCCCGCTCCCACATTGACGGTGTGCACCTTCTGGCTTTATGAGTTTCCATAGGTATGACCATGTCCCAAGACCGTCGCTACAGCTTCGAGTTCTTCCCGACCAAGACCGATGCTGGGCATGAAAAACTGATGGCAACTGCCAAGCAGTTGGCCAGCTACCACCCCGATTTCTTCTCCTGCACCTACGGTGCCGGTGGCTCCACCCGCGATCGCACGATCAACACCGTGCTGCAGCTGGAAAGCCAAGTCAAAGTACCTGCAGCTCCGCATTTGTCCTGCGTGGGCGACAGCAAGGCCGACCTGCGCAGCCTGCTGACCCAATACAAGCAAGCCGGCATCAAGCGCATCGTCGCCCTGCGCGGTGACCTGCCGTCCGGGATGGGCATGGCCAGCGGCGAGCTGCGCTACGCCAATGACCTGGTGAGCTTCATTCGCGAAGAAACCGGCGATCACTTCCACATCGAAGTGGCCGCTTATCCGGAGATGCACCCCCAGGCGCGCAATTTCGAAGACGATCTGCAGAATTTCGTGCGCAAGGCCAACGCCGGCGCCAACAGCGCGATCACCCAGTACTTCTTCAACGCAGAGAGCTACTTCTACTTCGTTGAGCGTGTACAAGCGATGGGCGTGAACATCCCGATCGTGCCGGGCATCATGCCGATCACCAACTACAGCAAACTGGCGCGCTTCTCTGACGCCTGCGGCGCGGAAATCCCACGCTGGATTCGTAAACAACTGGAAGCCTACGGCGACGACGTCAAGAGCATCCAGGCGTTCGGCGAACAGGTCATCAGCGAAATGTGTGAACAATTGTTGCAAGGTGGCGCGCCAGGGTTGCACTTCTATACCCTGAACCAGGCTGAGCCAAGCCTCGCTGTCTGGAACAACCTGAAGCTGCCACGCTAAGGTCTGTTCCGAAATGCAAAGGCCCTCATAATGAGGGCCTTTGCCGTTCTAAACGCCCACGGAATTCTGCAGTCCATGAATACAACCGCCCCGACGTCCCGCCCGCAACTGGTCTACCTGGTGTTCGGCGCAGAGACTTACCATCAGGAAGCGGTATTCAGCATCGCCAGCGCCCTGTCGTTCCTGCGGGACGAGCCGGACACAGGCATCGACATCCAGGTCTTCACCGACAACCCCGAGCCCTACCGCCTGCTGCCGGTACGGGTACGCCCGCTGGACGAAGCCACGCGCAAACGCTGGAGCGAGCCTCACGGCTACCACTTTCGCACCAAGCACGTAGTGCTGCGGCAAGTGTTGCAAGAATCCGAAGTGGCGCTGCTGATCGACACCGATACGTTTTTCCATCATTCGCCCCTGGCGCTGTTTGAACGCGTGCAACCGGGCACCCTGCTGTGCAACGCCTTCTACACCAAGTACGGCGACAACCACGAAAGCATTCTGTACAGCGCCCTGTACCAGCGCCTGCTGGACATGGGCGTGGCCGACGATGACATGATGACCCTCAATTCCGGGGTCATGGGCCTGACGCAGCAGGACGCGCACATCCTCGACCGCTCGATCGAGTTGATGGACAAACTGTTTCCCCATGCCCAGGGCGCCTACACCCTGGAAGAGTTCTGCCTGTCCATTGCCGCCTATCGCACCCTCAACGTGCGCGAATGCCCGGACCTGATCCACCATTACTGGAGCCGCAAGCAGCTGTTCCGGGCCAAGGTCAAGGCGTGGATCGCCAAGCATGGGGCAAACCCCACCAGCGCCACGGCCCTGGATGACACGCGCCAGGTTTCCGCCCACCTGCCCCGCCCGCCTCGTCTGCAACGCTTGATGTACAAGCTGATCACCCTGGCATTGCCCAAGCACCAACAGCAGTTCATCCGGGAAATCCTCTACGGCTGCTACGAACATGAAAACGAGTTCGACCAGGCGTGTGGCCCGGTTTGGTGGGACAAGGCCCGACAAAACCAGGAAGAGCGCCAGGGTCGACCGGTGGATGCCCATCTGCTGGAGCACTGGTTTGACAATCCCGTGGTGCGGCTGATTCTCGGCGAGCGGCGCGAGGCGATCTACGAACACCTGATCAAATCTCCGGGCAAGTAAACCTGGCGGGCGCCCGCAGATCACTGTGCCAGAGCTTCTCTTTAGCCCGATACAGTCGTAATCTCAGGGTATGCCTGTCACTTTCCGGTTATTGACTGCTGTTCTTTTCGCTTGCCTGAGCCTCGGTGCCCATGGCGAGAAACTGCGCATTGTCACCGAGCCCTGGGCGCCTTACGTCTACGACGACAACGGCACCATGCGCGGGCTCGACTACGAGACCACGGTGATCGTGTTCCAGCGCCTGGGCATCGATGTGGATTGGCAATTCCTGCCCTGGAAGCGCTGCCTGGCGATGCTCGACCAGGGCCAGGCCGACGGCGCACTGGATATTTTCCATAGCCATGAACGCGACGCGGTGCTGCTGTACCCCAGCGAGCCGCTGTCCGAGGTGGAGTTCGTGCTGTTCTACGCCAATCAGCGCCCACACCCGTTCCAGACCTTCGACGACCTGCGCGGCCTGACCATCGGCACCTCGCCAGGCTACCTCTATGGCGCCGAATTCAGCGAGTCCACCCTCTTCAAGCAGGAGCCGGCCGCCAGCCATGAGGCCAACTTCGGCAAACTGGCCCTTGGCCGGATCGACCTGGTGATCACGGACCGTCGGGTTGGCCAGCATGTACTCAAGGCCCTTGGACTTGAGGACCAGGTCACCCAGGCACCCCAGGTAGTCAGCAGCCAGCCACAGTTCCTGGCCGTGCGCCGCGGTGCCGGCATGGATTTGCTGGTGCAACGCTTCGCCGCCGAACTCAAACGCTTCAAGCAAGAGCCTGCCTACGCGGCCTTGAGTGCCAAATATGCGGGCAGCAGCCCGCAAACCAGCGCATCAGCCCTGCCCGTACGCACCGTTGAGCAGCAGGAAAGCGGCGCAGAGTGATTGCTCTGTTATACTCCGGCCTTTCCGCCAGGCTTACGCCCGGACGCTTCGGTCTTGCAAAAGGCACCCGACCCCGCTACAGCGCAGCTTTCAAGCCCGCGCGAGCCGTCTGAGTGCCCGCCAGCCCCAGCAGGACCGGACGGGATTGCGTTCATCTAAACGCCATTCACGCCAGGCAAGACTATCCCTCTGGGCCAAGCCCTAACTAAAACAGGATTACTCATGTCCTTTGCTTCCCTCGGTCTCTCCGAGGCTTTAGTCCGCGCCATCGAGGCAGCGGGCTATACCGAGCCTACTCCGGTGCAACAGCGGGCCATTCCCGCCGTGTTGCAAGGCCGCGACCTGATGGTTGCGGCTCAGACAGGTACTGGTAAAACCGGCGGCTTCGCCCTTCCGATCCTGGAGCGGTTGTTCCCCAACGGTCACCCGGACAAATCCCAGCGTCATGGCCCGCGCCAACCGCGCGTACTGGTCCTGACCCCTACCCGCGAACTCGCCGCCCAAGTGCATGACAGCTTCAAGCTGTATGCCCGCGACTTGAAGTTCGTCAGCGCCTGCATCTTCGGCGGCGTCGGCATGAACCCACAGGTTCAGGCCATGTCCCGTGGTGTCGACGTACTGGTTGCGTGCCCGGGTCGTTTGCTCGACCTGTGCGGCCAAGGCAGCGTCGATTTGTCCCACGTGGAAATCCTCGTGCTGGACGAAGCCGACCGCATGCTCGACATGGGCTTTGTCCATGACGTGAAAAAGGTCCTCGCGCGCCTGCCGGCCAAACGCCAGAACCTGCTGTTCTCGGCCACGTTCTCCAACGACATCACCGCGTTGGCGGGCAAGTTGTTGCACAACCCCGAGCGCATTGAAGTCACGCCGCCGAACACCACGGTCGAGCGTATCGAGCAGCGCGTATTCCGCCTGCCGGCCGCCCACAAGCGTTCGCTGCTGGCCCACCTGATCACCGCCGGCGCGTGGGAACAGGTGCTGGTGTTCACCCGCACCAAGCACGGCGCCAACCGCCTGGCCGAGTACCTGGACAAGCACGGCCTCACCGCCGTCGCGATCCACGGCAACAAGAGCCAGAATGCCCGCACCAAAGCCCTGGCCGACTTCAAGGCCGGTGAAGTGCGCATCCTGGTCGCCACCGACATCGCCGCTCGCGGCCTGGACATCGACCAACTGCCCCACGTGGTCAACTTCGAGCTGCCAAACGTCGACGAAGACTACGTGCACCGTATCGGCCGTACTGGCCGGGCCGGTCGTTCGGGCGAGGCCATTTCCCTGGTCGCACCGGACGAAGAAAAGCTGCTGAAAAGCATCGAGCGCATGACCAAGCAGAAAATCGCCGACGGCGACCTGATGGGCTTCGACTCCAGCGCCGTTGAGGCCGAGAAGCCTGAAGTGCGCGAGCGTCCGGACGTGCGCAACCCGCGTAACAACCCACGCGGTCCGAAGGGCGATGGCCCGAACGGCGGCGGCGGTGGTGGCGGTCGTAAAGACAAGGGCAAGGACAAGGGCGGCAAGGACAAGGCTGCGACCAATGGCCGTGGCGAACGCCCGGCCCGTGAGCAAAAGCCCCGTGAAGGCACCCCGGCCCGCGAACAGCGCCAGCCAAGCCAGCCGCCACGTGCTGCTGCCGACCGTGCTCCGGACGAGTTCCTGGACGACGACGTGGACAACTTCGGTAACCGCGTTGACTACGTGCCCCAGGCCAAGCCGGCCCAGGGCCGTGGTCGTCGTCCGGGCGCTCCAGCCCAGGGCGCAGGCGCCAGTACTCCGCGTACCGGCGGGCAGCCACAAGGTCGCCAGAACGGTCCGCGCAGCAGCAACGGCGCCACCACCGGCACCCCGCCTGCCAAGCGCAGCGGCCCGCGCAACGGTGCACCGCGTGACGGCCAGGCCCGTCGCGAAGAGTCGCGCAACCGTCGCCCGGCGCGTGATGATCAACCTCGTCTGTCGGAGCCAGCGGTGCAAAACCCGCGCGGCGGCCCGGCACCGAAGATCATCCACAAAGAGTCGAAAAGCGATCGCACGCTGACACCTGAGCAGTTGGATCAACTGCCGGGCCGTCCACGTGGTGAAAAACCGGCGTTGCTGACCCGCAACCGCTGAGTTTTCAAAGCGCCATAAAAAATGCCCCGGATCGCGAGATCCGGGGCATTTTTGTGTGGCCGGCGAAAATTACTTCGCTTTCACACCTTCAAACGTCACGTACAGCTCAACGTTGTTGGACGCTGGACCCAGGTCCATCTGCTTGCCGAAGTCCTGGCGATTGAAGGAGGTAGTACCTTCAAAGCCGGCACGGTAGCCGCCCCATGGATCCTTGCCTTCACCCAGGAAGGTCGCCTTGACGACGATCGGCTTGGTCACGCCGTGAAAGGTCAGGTCGCCGGTCACGTCAGCAGTGACTTGGCCAGCGGCATTCTTGCCAGTGGTCTTGACGCTGGTGGAGACGAACTTGGCATCGGCAAACTTGCCAACGTCCAGGAAGTCTTTGCTGGCGATGTGCTTGTCACGTTCGGCGTGGTTGGTGAACACGCTGGCGGTGCGGACGTTGAACTCAATCTTGCTGTCTTCAGGCTTGGCAGCATCGAAGCTGAACTTGCCGTCCAGGTCCTTGAAGGTACCGGTGATGAAGCTGTAGCCCAAGTGGCTGATCTTGAAGTCAACGAAGGCGTGCTGGCCTTCCTTGTCGACAACGTAGTCAGCTGCCATCGCCTGACCGGCAGTCAGCAGGGCAGAACCGATGGCCAGAGCGGCGAGAGTCTTTTTCAACATGCTTTCTATTCCTTGTGAGTCGAGGTTGAACATCAGGCTTTGCGCCCCAGCATACGAACCAGGGTCACATCACGATCAATGAAATGGTGTTTCAACGCGGCCACGCCATGCAGGCCGGCGAACACCACCAATACCCAGGCCAGGTACAAATGCACCACGCCTGCAGTGTCTGCCTGGTCCGGTAGCCCGGAAACCAGCGCAGGAATCTCAAACAAGCCAAACACCGGGATCCCGACACCGTCTGCGGTGGAAATCAGGTAACCGGCAATCATCACGGCAAACAGCCCGAGATACAGGAACGCGTGGCCAAACGCAGCCCCCAGACGCGTCATGCGGCTATAGCTGGCAAGCGGTGGCGGCGGCGGGCTGACCAGGCGCCAGACGATCCGCACGAGCATGATGGCGAACAGCGTAATGCCGATGCTCTTGTGCAGGTCCGGGGCGTCTTTGCGCCAGGCACTGTAGTAGTCGAGACCGACCATCCACAGGCCCAATGCGAACAGACCGAACACCACCAGGGCCACGCCCCAGTGCAAAACGATGCTGACCCAGCCATAGCGGGCCGGTGAATTACGTAGTTGCATGTCCCAAATCCCGTAAGAGCTGTGGCAAGACTATCGATTTACCTATCGAATTAAAGCGGAAAATTTCGCTTTGAAATATCGAGAAATACGATCAAGAGCGTATGCAGAGTAAGTTAACAAGAGATTAAGGACTATCCAGAAGAAACGTGACGGACTGTCCTGCGTTTACCACCAATTTACGCTTCAGACTCGCAATGGGTTGTGACACAGGCCGGCATTGCATAGGCTTGCGCGATTGTTTCGCCCGCGCACGTCGCGAGCCGCTTCGAGGAGAATAAACATGGGTTTGAATAACCAGTGGATGCAACGCGACCTTGCGGTGCTGTGGCATCCCTGCACCCAGATGAAAGACCACCAGCAACTGCCGCTGATCCCGATCAAGCGCGGTGAAGGCATCTGGCTGGAAGACTTCGAAGGCAAACGCTACCTCGACGCCGTCAGTTCCTGGTGGGTCAACGTGTTTGGCCACGCCAACCCGCGCATCAACCAGCGCATCAAGGACCAGGTCGACCAGCTGGAACACGTGATCCTCGCCGGCTTCAGCCACCAGCCGGTGATCGAGCTGTCCGAGCGCCTGGTGAAGATGACCCCCGAAGGCCTGACCCGCTGCTTCTACGCCGACAACGGCTCGTCGTGCATCGAAGTCGCGCTGAAGATGAGCTTTCACTATTGGCTCAACCGCGGCCTGCCGAACAAAAAGCGCTTTGTCACCCTGACCAACAGCTACCACGGCGAAACCATCGCCGCGATGTCGGTGGGCGATGTGCCGCTGTTCACCGAGACCTATAAAGCCCTGCTGCTGGACACCATCAAGGTGCCGAGCCCCGACTGCTACCTGCGCCCCGACGGCATGAGCTGGGAAGAACATTCCCGGAACATGTTCCTGGCCATGGAGCAGACCCTGGCCGAAAACCACGACACCGTGGCCGCCGTGATCGTCGAGCCGCTGATCCAGGGCGCCGGCGGCATGCGCATGTACCACCCGGTGTACCTCAAGCTGCTGCGCGAAGCCTGCGACCGTTATGGCGTGCACCTGATCCACGACGAAATCGCCGTGGGCTTTGGCCGCACCGGTACGATGTTCGCCTGTGAACAGGCCGGCATCCGCCCGGACTTCCTGTGCCTGTCCAAGGCCCTGACCGGCGGCTACCTGCCGCTCGCCGCCGTAGTCACAACCGACGATGTGTACGACGCCTTCTACGACGACTACCCGACCCTGCGCGCCTTCCTGCACTCCCACAGCTACACCGGCAACCCGCTGGCCTGTGCGGCGGCCTTGGCGACCCTGGATATCTTCGAAGAAGACAACGTCATCGAAAACAACAAGGCCCTGGCCCAGCGCATGGCCACCGCCACCGCGCACCTGGTGGACCATCCGCACGTCTCGGAAGTGCGCCAGACCGGCATGGTGCTGGCCATCGAGATGGTGCAGGACAAGGCCACCAAGACCGCCTACCCGTGGCAGGAACGCCGTGGCCTGAAGGTGTTCGAGCATGCGCTGGGGCGAGGCGCGTTGCTGCGGCCGTTGGGCAGCGTGGTGTACTTCCTGCCGCCGTATGTGATCACCCCGGCGCAGATCGACTTCCTGGCTGAAGTGGCCAGCGAAGGGATCGACATTGCCACCAACAGCAAGGTCAGCGTGGCGGTGCCCAAGGATTTCCACCCGGGGTTTCGTGATCCGGGCTGATTGAGTTGATCGTTCCCACGCTCCGCGTGGGAATGCAGCCATGGACGCTCCGCGTCCGCCCTGCACACTATTTCCAGAGAACAGAAATGAGACTGTCCCGCTTTTTTGTCGACGCCCCCCTGAGCCTTGGCGACCACGAGTTGCCGGAAGCCCAGGCGCACTACATCAGCCGCGTATTGCGCATGAGCGAAGGCGACCCCGTGCAGTTGTTCGACGGTTCCGGCCAGGAGTTTCGCGCCAGCTTGCTGGAAGTCGGCAAAAAACGCGTGGTGGTGCAAGTCACCGAAACCTTCGCCGGGCAGGTCGAGTCGCCGTTGCAGATTCACCTCGGCCAGGGCCTGTCCCGTGGCGAGCGGATGGACTGGGCGATCCAGAAAGCCACCGAGCTTGGGGTGAATGAAATCACCCCGATCTTCAGCGACCGCTGCGAAGTGCGCCTCAAGGACGAACGCGCCGACAAACGCCTGCAGCACTGGCGCCAGGTGGCGATCAGCGCGTGCGAGCAGTGCGGTCGCTCGCGAGTGCCGGTGATTCACCCACCGCTGTTGCTGGCGGATTGGTTGAAACAGGCCGAAGCGGATTTGAAGCTGGTGCTGCACCCGGTGGCCGAGCCCCTGGTGAGCCACGCCAAGCCTGGGAGCCTGGCCTTCCTGATCGGGCCGGAGGGTGGATTGACTGATGGGGAAGTCGAAACGGCACAAGGTGCGGGTTTTCATGCCGCACGGCTGGGCCCACGGGTGCTGCGTACCGAAACTGCGCCAGTCGTGGCGCTGGCCGTAGCCCAACAACTCTGGGGCGACTTCTAAACCCGTTTTGCAAACCCAATCAAATGTGGGAGCGGG
>NZ_JACAPZ010000005.1:461993-563057 GCF_013385475.1 Pseudomonas sp. G5001 | reverse complement strand
TTGCACTCCGCTACTCCACCGGGTCACTCACAGGCGTCGCAATAATCGCCTTCAGCTCACTGGTCATCGGGAATTCCAGGTTCAAGCCCTTGGGCGGGATCGGCTGCTCAAACCAACGCTGGTAAATCCCGTTGATCTCCCCCGAGCTGTACAACCCGGCCAGGGTCTCATTGACCACCGCGAGAAACTGCGGGTCGTCCTTGCGCACCATGCAGCTGTAGATTTCCCGCGACTGTTCTTCCCCAACCACCACCCACTTGTGCGGGTCCCTGGCCTTGGCGCGCTCCCCGTAGAGCAACGCGTCATCCATGTAAAACGCCGCCGCCCGTCCGGATTGCAGCATCTGGAAGGCTTCGCCGTGGTCCTTGGCGCTGATCACCGACATGTTCAGTTTGTGATCAACGTTGTAGCTCTTGAGGAACCGCTCGTTGGTGGTGCCGGCGGTGGTTACCACGTTCTTGCCTTGCAGGTCGGCGAAGCTTTTGATGCCGCTGTCGTTGGCGGTCAGCAACTGGCCCTTCACGTAGATAAACCCGTAGGAAAACGCCACCTGCTTCTGCCGCTCGGCGGTCACGCCGGTGGAACCGCATTCCAGGTCCACGGTGCCGTTTTGCACCAGGGCTATGCGGGTCTGGGAAGTCACCAGGTTGTACTTCACGTTGAGCTTCGGCACACCGGTTTTCTGCTGGATACGCTCGACGATCTTGTTCGCCAGCTCCACCGAATAACCCATGGGCTTGCCGCTGTGATCCCCCACATAGGAAAACGGCACTGAGGCATCGCGATAGCCGAGGGTGATGCTCCTGGCGTTGGCGATCTTGCTCAGCGTGCCGTCCAAGGGGGCCTCGGTGGCATGGGCCTGAGCCCCCAACAACAGCCCCAGGGTGCAGCCGATCAACGTGATTTTTTGCATTGTTATTCTCCGTTGGTGGTTAAAGGTTCAGGTACGGCGCACTGCAATGACACTGATCTCGACCAGCACGTCCGGTCGCGCCAACTGCGCCTGCAACGTGGTACGCGTCGGTGCCTGCCCCGGCGATAGCCAGGCGGACCAGACTTCATTCATCGGCGCAAAACCCTCCTGGATATTGTTCAGGTAGATGGTCGCATTCAGCAGATGATCCTTGTCGCTGCCGGCCTCGGCCAGCAGCGCATCAATCCTGGCCAGCACCTGTTCGGTCTGGGTCTTCACATCGCGGCCTTCGCCCGGCACCTGGCCGGACAAAAACACCAGGTCCTGAAACACCACGGCGCCAGACAAGCGGCTGTTGCTGTTGATTCGGGTGATGGTCATCGAAATATCCTCAAGCGGCTCGGGGCGCGAAGCCCTGCATATCAATGGAAGTGGTGTGCCGGCCAATCAACTCGGCCAGTACCTGGCCGCTGCCGCAAGCCAGGGTAAACCCGAGGGCGCCGTGGCCGAGGTTAAGCCACAGGTTGCTGTAGGCGCTGGCACCAATCAACGGCACGCCGGTCGGCGTGGCCGGGCGCATACCGGCCCATTCGACCGCGTGCTGGTAGTCACCGGCCAGCGGGAACGTCTCAAGTGCCTGGCGTTTAATCAGCGCCAGGCGCTTGGGTTCCAGGCGGGTGTCGAAGCCGACAATATCCACCATCGCCGCCACCCGCAGTTGCTCACCGATGCGCGCGTAGACGATCTTGCGGTCGTAATCGGTGATGCTGATGTTCGGCGCCTGATGCTGCGCGCCAATCGGCACGCTCAGGCTGTAACCCTTGAGGGGATACAGCGGCAACGACATCCCCGGCAAGGCCAGCTCGGGGCTGCGGTGCCCGGCGGCCAGCACCAGGTGCTGCACCGGCAAGACTTCACTGCCCATTTCGATAGCCTGCACGGCGCCTGCGCGGTGACGAATCGCCGTCACCTTGCGCCCCAACAGGAACGTGCAACGCCCCGACGCTTCAAGGCGCGCCGCCAGTTGTTGGCAGAACCCATGGCAGTCGCCGACCTCTTCATTGGGCGTATAGATGCCGCCGGCAAAACTGGCGCTGTCCAGGGTCGGTTCCAGCCGTGCGCAGTCCGCCGCCGAGAGCACTTGCTGTTGCAGCGGGTCGGTCACTTTATTCAAGGCGCGTTCATAGCTGTCGAGGCTGCGAAAGGTCACCAGCTTGCCGTTGCGCCGCCAATGGAAACCGCCCAGTTGGTCTTCTTCACGCCAGCGTTGCAGGGTGCCCTGGCTCAAGGACGCCAGGCGCAGCAGGTGGGCTGCATTGCGCTGGTTCACCGAGCCACGGCAGGCGCCCAGGAACGAGGCCATCCAGCGCCACTGCGCCGGGTCCATGCGCGGGCGCAGCTTCAGCGGCGAGTCACCGCGCAGCATCCAGCCGATGGCTTGCAACGGTACGCCCTTGTCGGCCAACGGCGCGACATAGCGGTAGGACAGTTGCCCGCCGTTGGCGAAGCTGGTCTCGCTGCCCAGGGTTTCCCGGGCTTCGACCACCGTCACCTGCATGCCGGCACGCACCAGCGCGTAGGCACTCGCCAGGCCGATAACCCCGCCACCGATAATGCAAACCTGCTGAGCCATGTGCGTCCCTTAACCGTGCGATGTCAGGCTTGAAGGTTAGAGGCAGGTGACAGCGGCGGGACAATGAATAAAGATGGGTCACCCATAAACAAAGGTTATGGACTGCCCATGCGCTTGCGTCATATCGAAATCTTCCAGGCCATCCGCCAGACCGGTTCCATCAGCGCCGCCGCCCAGTTGCTGCATGTCTCGCAGCCGGCGGTGAGCAATGTGCTGCAGCACGCCGAGTTGCAGTTGGGGTTCCCGCTGTTCCTGCGTATACGCGGCAAGCTGCAGCCAACCCCGGAAGCGCTGGCGCTGGAGCGCGAAGTCGACAAGGTGACCGAAAGCCTGCAAGGCGTGCGGCGCCTGGCGCAGAACCTGCGCCGCGAGCCGGGCCAGAGCCTGCGTATCGGCGCAACACCCGCGCTGGCCTTGTCGTTGCTGCCGCCGGCCATCCGCGAATGGACCCAACGCTACCCGGACATCGCCTGCGAGCTGTCCAGCGCCCACAGCCGCGAGCTGGTGCAAAACCTGTTGATGCGTGAGGTCGACGTGGCGCTGACCCTGCAACCGCCCGATCACCCAGGGCTGAACGCCCAGCCGTTGGCCCACGGCGTGCTGGTGGCGCTGGCGCCGCAGGGTTACTGGAAGGAAAACGAGCTGGGCAAACCGTTGCCGCTGATGGCCCTGGCGGGCGCGCCGTTGATTGGCCTGTCCAGCGCCGACCCGTTGTCGGCGAAGCTGGACAGCTACCTGGAAGCGGTCGACCCGCCGCCACGGGTCAGCATCGCGGTGCAGACCTATTCCCTGGCCAGGGCCATGGTCGAATCCGGCGCCGGGCTGGCGGTGATTGATCCGTTCACCGCCCTCGGCGCATCACCGGCCACTACTTGCATTCGCCCCCTTGCGCCGCCGCTGCCAATCACCTTGTACGCCCTGACCCGCGCCGACGAACCGCCGCCGCATATGCTGGCGAGCCTGTTGGAGATCTTCGGCAGCCGGGCCCAGGAGCAATTGGACCGGCTATAACACGTACCCCATGATCGCCACGAAATGCAGCAGGCTGCCGCCAATCACGAACAAATGCCAGATCCCGTGGGAGTGCCGCAAGCGGTCCTCCAGGGCAAAGAAAATAATGCCCACGGTGTACAGCACCCCGCCCGACGCCAGCCAGGCAAACCCGGTAGGCCCCAGCGCAGCAATCAGCGGCTTGACCGCCACCAGCACGATCCAGCCCATCACCGCATAGATCACGATCGACAAAATCCGCGCCTCGGAGCGTGGCTTGATCTCCTGCAGGATGCCGATCACCGCCAGCCCCCACACAATCCCGAACAGCGTCCAGCCCCACGGCCCGCGCAACGTCACCAGGCAAAACGGCGTGTAACTGCCTGCGATCAGCAGGTAGATCGAAAAGTGATCGACCTTCTGCATGATCGCTTTCTTGCGCCCGCGCACGCTGTGGTAAACGGTGGACGCGCTGTACAACACCAGCAATGTGAAACCGTAGATCGCTACGCTGACAATCTTCCAGGGGCTGCCGTCCATACTGGCCACCACCAACATCCATACCGCACCCACAAAAGCCGCAACCGCCCCGAGCAAGTGGCTCCAGGCGTTGAATCGTTCCCCGTGATACATGTGTCACTCACCTCGAATAACGGTTATCACCTCGACCATTCTGACGTCACCCATCCAACATCAGGTAACAACCTTTCTTCATTTGCCCAAATACACATGCCGATGGATGATTCGCTTCATCCTGTGGGAGCTGGCTTGCCGGCGATAGCGGTGTATCAGCAGCAGATGCATGTCTGACCCACCGCTATCGCAGGCAAGCCAGCTCCTACATAAAAGCCCCTCATCGGTAACGCCCATGCCTGACCTCGAACCTGCCCAGCCCCACCCGAGTCTGTGGCAGTTGTTTTACAACTTCGCCATGGTCGGCCTGTTCGGCTTTGGCGGCGTGATGCCCTGGGCGCGGCAGATGATGGTCGACCGCCGGCAGTGGGTCAGCGAACAAGGCTTCAACGAGTTGCTCACCACCGGCCAATTCTTTCCCGGGCCGAATATCGCCAACGTCGGCATCATCTACGGTCGGCGCCTGCACGGTTTGCCGGGTGCGGTTGTGACCGTGGTCGGCTTGTATCTGTTCCCCTCGCTGATCACCGTGCTGGCCGGCTTCGCCTATGCCAAATGGTGGAGCCATGACGTGGTGCAGCAGATCTTCGGCGCGGTGATGCCGATCGCCACCGGGCTGATGCTCGGCACCACTCTGCGCCTGCTCAAGGCTATGCCGCGAACCCTGGCGAATTACAGCGCGTTCGTCCTGACCTTCGTGTTGATGGCGGTGCTGGTGCTGCCGTTGTGGATGGTCTTGCTGATCTGCATTCCCAGCTCGTTGGCCTTGAGCTTCATGGGCAAGCAGAAGGTGGCCGGCTGATGCAGAGCGTGCTGTTTCACCTGATGATCCAATGCGCGCTGTGGTCGCTGATGGCGATTGGCGGCAACACCGTGGCCCTGAGCGATATCCATCGCTACACCGTCACCGACATGAACTGGATCACCGACGCCCAGTTCGTCGCCTTCTTCGCCTTGTCCCAGGCCTTGCCGGGGCCCAATGGCATGTTCCTGGTATTTATCGGCCAGCAAGCCGCCGGGCTGCCCGGCGCTCTGGTGGCCCTGACCGCCAAGCTGGTGCCCTGCTCGGTACTCACCTACCTCGGCGCCGGCTGGCTGGAAAAACACAGCAAAACCCCGTGGGTGCAGCGGGTCAAAGGCAGCCTGCTGCCGATCTCCATCGGGCTGATCCTGGCCGCCAGCTACATCCTGATGAACAGCCTGGAAAACAACGCCACCAGCCTGGTACTGACCCTGGCCAGCGCTGCCGTGGTGTATTACACAAGGCTCAACGCGATCTGGCTGATCATCCTCGGCGTGGTGTTGGGCCTGTGCAGCGCATGGCTGGGAGTGAACTGGTTTTAGGGGCACAATCGACGGCATTCGAACAAGAGTCACGCCCATGCTGATCGACGAAGAGTTCACCCTCAAGAAGCTGGAAATCTTCCTGGCGTTCATGCGCACCGGCAACCTGGCGCGGGCGGCGGCTGAATTGCAGACCAGCAACGTCAGCGTGCACCGGGCGATCCACTCCCTGGAAAACGCCCTGCGCTGCCCGCTGTTCAAGCACGAAGGGCGCAACCTCACGCCGCTGGAAAGCGCCTATGTGCTGGAAGAGCGTGCGCAGAAGCTGGTGCAGGATGTGGTCGACAGCGTGCGGGTGACCCGCGAGGCCGCCGGCTTTTCCGCCGAGCGCTTCAAGCTGGGCTCGCTGTATTCGCTGACGGTGAAGACCGTGCCGCAGTTGATCATGGGGCTGAAGATTCGCCGCAGCGAGCTGAATATCGACCTGATCCTCGGCTCCAATTTCGACCTGCTGTACAAGCTGAAGAACATGGAAGTCGACGCGATCCTGATCTCCCTCGACGAGCACGCCAACGATCCGGACTGCGAGCAGATCGCGCTGTTTTCCGACGACATCTTCCTCGCCACCCCGGCCGATTCACCCTTCGACCGCGAGCAGGAAATCGACCTGGCGGACGTGCGCGACGCCACCTTCATCACCCTCACCCAAGGCTTCGCCACCCACCAGGATGGCAACCGCGTATTCAAGCAGGCGGGGTTCGAGCCGAAGGTGGCGATGCAGGTCAACGACATCTTCACCCTGCTGAGCATGGTCAGTTCGGGCGTGGGTTATGCGCTGCTGCCGGGACGGATTGCGGCGGTGTACGAGAACCGAGTGAAGCTGATTCCCCTGCAACCGCGCTACCGTTTGCAGCAGCACATTGGCGTGGTGTTTCTGAAAGCCAAGGAGCGCGACCCGAACCTGCTCGCGCTGTTGGCGGAGTGCCGGATGTATGCGAACCGCCAAACCTGACAATGATCCCCTGTGGCGAGGGAGCTTGCTCCCGCTCGGCTGCGCAGCAGTCGTAAAATCAGCGCCCGCGTTGTTTCAGGAAGAATGCATTGGGACCGCTTCGCGCTCCAGCGGGAGCAAGCTCCCTCGCCACAAAAGCGGTCGACACCTCTCGGGTCAGCCGACGATCCCGCGCACGATGAAGTACACCACCGACGGCCCCAGCAAACACCCAAGCCCGGTGTGAAAGGTGGCGGTCAGTGCGCCATACGGCACCAGCCGCCGGTCCGTCGCCGCCAGGCCTGCCGTCACGCCGCTCACCGTACCGGCCAAACCACCGAACACCATCGCCGAGCGCGGGTTATCCAGGCCCATCCAGCGTGCCGCCATGGGCGTGCCCACCATCACCAGGATCGCCTTGATCAACCCAGTCGCAATGGACAGCGCCACCACATCCGAGCTTGCACCCAACGCCGCCCCGGTCACCGGCCCGACGATGTACGTCACCGCGCCCGCGCCGATGGTGGTCATGCTGATCGCATCGCGATAACCAAACGCCCAGGCGATACTCGCGCCCACAATAAACGGCAGCACCGTGCCCAGCAGCAAGGCAATCGCACCAATCAAGCCGGCCTTGCGCGCCTCGGTGGCCTGTACTTCAAACGCCGTGGCCACGATGGCAAAGTCCCGCAGCATGGCGCCGCCCATCAAGCCGATCCCGGAAAACAGCGCCACGTCCGCCAGGCCTTTCTGCCCGCCGGTCAAGGTGCCGCCCACCCAGGCCAGCACCAGCCCGATCACAATCGCGATGGCTGAGCCGTGGATGCGCCCGAAGGTCAGGCGCTTGGACAGCACCACCGAAATCCACATCACCACGCCAACAAATGCAAAGGCGGTGACCAAGCCGTTATTTGCCAGGCCTTTCTCGATGAGTTCCCACATATCAGCGACCTCCCGCGACAGGTGCAACCGCGATCAGCGGCTCTTCATCGGGCAACGGTTCGCCTTTGTGCGTACGGCTGATCAAGGCAATCGTGCAACCGCACACCACCACCGAACCAATCGCCGCCAGCACCGCCACCGGGCCGCCGTGCAGCGCGGTCACCACGTTCTGTTGCGCCGCCATCGCCACCACCACCGGGATGTACATGGCACCCCAGAAGCCGACACCCATCTCGCATTCCTTGGTCATGCCGCCGTGTTTGTGCATCCACAACCGTGCGCAGATCAGCAGGATCATCGCGATCCCCACCCCGCCCACGTTGGATTTGACTCCCAGCAACACGCCGAGCATGTCGCCCAGAATCACGCCGGCCAACATGCAGATCGCCAGCAACGCCACACCGTAAATAATCATGATGGTTGTCCTCAAAGTGCTTCATCGAAATTGTTGTTTTTGTGCTTCGAAAGCCTTGGGCGGCAATGCCGATCCGATAAAGATGAATACCGTACCTGTGGCGAGGGAGCTTGCTCCCGTTGGGCTGCGTAGCGGCCCTGAAATCCTCGGAGCGCTGCACACTCCAACGGGAGCAAGCTCCCTCGCCACAGGTCATGGGTGACCCGCTCTATCTCTTGACCGACCAGCATCAGCCTTGGTGGAGCTCTATCGGTGATGGTTTCCCTCCTCTCGCAGCAAGGCCTGCAAGGTGTCCAGGCGGGCGCCTTCGAAGGCGATGACGGTGCCTTGCTCGAACACCCGGCGCGCAAGGCCTGTAAGCACGGCGCCGGGAGGCAGTTCGATATGCAGGCGCACACCGCGCTCGAAGGCGCTTTGCACGGTGCCGCGCCAGTCGACGATGCGGCACATGTTGAAGGCGAGGTCGTCGCGCAGGTGTTCGGTGTTGTGGATCGGCCGGGCGCGGGTGCTGCTCAGGTAAGTGATGCTCGGCGGTTTCAGTGTCACTTGGGCGAATGCTTCGGCCAGGGCCTCGGCGGGTTTTTCCAGCAGTACGCAATGAGACGGCACGCTGACGGCCAGGCGTTTGGCGACGCCGTTGCCGCGCACCAGATTGGCGACCGCCTTCATGGCCTCATCGCTGCCGGCGATGACCGTCTGGTTGTCGGCATTGATATTGGCCAGGTAAACCGGGGTTTGCGGGCTGTGGACCTGAGCAAGCAAGGCTTCGACGGTGGACAGGTCCGGGCCGATAAGGGCGGTCATGCCGTAGCCGTGGGGATACGCGTGTTGCATCAATTCGCCGCGCAGGCTGACGAGTTTCAACGCGTCGGCAAAGTCCAGCGAGCCGGCGATCACGGCGGCCGGATAGGCCCCAATGGACAGGCCGGCGACGTAATCGGGGGTGTGTTCCAGCAAACGCGCACTGGCCACACCGGCAATCAACAGGCAGAGCTGCACGGCACGGGTCGAGGCCAGCGCTTCGGCAGAATCCAGGGTAAGTACATCCTCATTGAGGGCAGCACTGGCTTCGTCCAGCACCGCACGCGGCAGTTGCTGGAGCATGCCGGGACGCTGGGCGCCCTGCCCCGGGAATGCCAGGAGGCTACTCATGCCACGGCCTGCCAAGGATCGAGCACCAACTGCGCGCCGCTGGCGTTCTTCAGCAGCACGCGACGCGAACCACCGGCCCATTCACGCAACGCGACCGCGCCAAAAGGCGTTTGCAGTTGCAGGTCCACGGCGCACACCGCCGTATCCAGTATCGCCAGCAGGTCCTCTGCATCGCTGCGTTCAAGCCGCTCGGGCGTGCGCAGAATCAAATCCAGATCGCTCTTGGCATGCAGCGCTTCGACGCCGCTGGCCAACTCGAAACCCGCACTGCCGGTGACGCCCCAACTCTCTCCCGCCAGCACCGGTCGCAACTGAGCGAGGGCCTGCAACGCCGGCAAATCCCTTGGCGAGATCACACCGCGCAGGTCTTCCGGCACCACGCGCCGCTGCACGGCCGCCATCGGCATCACGGCGGCGAAGCGCTGCTCGCGCAAGCGCCCGCGTACCCCCACCGCTACCTGGCCCGGCGGCGCAATCGCCCGGCGCACCACCACCGGATGCCCAGCGGCCAATGCTTCCAGCACCCAGGCCGGCGCATCAGCGGGCGCATGCGCCGGGGTCATGCCCCAGAGCAAGTCGTGAGCGTTCACCATTGCTCCCGCAGCAGTTGGCGCACGTGGCTGGAGGCAGCGCGGTTAGTGGCGCCCAGGCGACCGCTCAGGTCCCGACCGCCGGCCTGCACATCCTTGATCGCCTGCACCAGGCAATCGCTGACCCGCGCCACATCTTCGGTGGTGGGCTGCTCGATCTGGCTGACCGACAAGGTCTCCCAGAGCAAGCCGAGGCTGGCATAGCTGTCGATGTCATAGGCCATCGGCGGCACGCTGGCAGCCAGGGTTTCCAGCTCTTCAACACTGCGCAGGGTTACCCGCGCCGCCGAAGCCTTGCCCATGGCATGCACCATCACGCCGGGGTCGCGCAGGGCAATCAGGCGGTTGGCCTGGTAACCATGGGCGAGGAAGGCGCCGGACATCGCCTTGCCCACCAGCAGCGCGATCACCGGGTGACCGGCCAGGCGGGCACGGGCGTAGCTGTCGGCAGCGGCGGCCAATGCCTGGTGAATGCCCAACGCCTCTTCGCGACGACCGTAGGCCTGGCTCGGCACATCCACGATGGCAATCAGCGGACGCTTGTCGCCGGTGTTGATCGCCTCATCAACCGCCTTGGCCAAGCCCCAGCCTTCCAGCAAACCGACTTCACCGTTGCGAGCGCGAGGGAAGCGGTTTTGCGGGTCGGTGACCACCGCGATAAAGCGCACTGGCTGATCACCGAGCACACCGTCGGCAACTTTCAGCGAGTTCGGCAAACCGCTCACTGGCGCTGCGTCGCCGCTCAATGCGTTGAACCACTGCAAACCTCTCATGAGTGTTCTCCCTGATACAGATCGCGAACCGTCGCCGGGTCGATTTGCGGTTCGGCGTTGAGTGCGGCCAGGCGTTCCAGATAGTGATCAACCTGACGGCTGCGCTGGTTTTCCGGCAAGCCTTGTTGCAGCAGCTCAGTGATCTGCTGCTGAATCTGCACCACGTCGTCGGCCACATACCGGTCGGCCAAGCCGCTGTTAAAGCGTTGCTCACCGCCGGTCAGGCTCCAGATGAAGGGCCGGTCACGGGAGTCGTATTCTTCAAGGCCGGCTTCCTGCTCGATCACCTGCGGGCCGTTCAGGCCAAGGCGCGCCTCACGGGTCACCAGCAGATAACTGCACAAGCCTGCAGCGATGGACATGCCGCCAAAGCAACCGACGCTGCCCGCCACCACGCCGATCACCGGCTGGTACTGGCGCAGGTCGACAATCGCCGCATGGATATCGGCGATGGCAGCCAAGCCCAGGTTGGCTTCCTGCAAGCGCACGCCGCCGGTTTCCAGCAGCAGGATCGCGCGAGTAGGGATACCGTTGCGGTTGTCTTCAGCAGCCAACTCCAGTGCACCGGCCATCTTTGCGCCGCCGACTTCACCGAGACTGCCGCCCTGGAAATTGCCTTCGATGGCCGCGATGACCACCGGCAAGCCGGCGATGCTGCCCTTGGCGATCACCACGCCGTCATCTGCCTGCGGCACCACGCCCTGGCGACTCAGCCATGGCGACATGACGCGCTGGAACGGATCGATCAATTCGCGATAGCTGCCCGCATCGAGCAAGGCCTTGGCCCGCTGCCGGGCGCCGAGTTCGACGAAGCTGTGTTTGTTGAGCAAGTCAGTCATGACCGATCTCCTCGAAGCCCTGCTCCAGGCGCAAGCGCACCACGCCGGGTGTGGCGCCAAAGTCGTGGATATCGATGTTCAATGCAGGGGGCGTCTGCTCCTGGAAGATCCGTTCAAACAGGTGCTGCCAACGTAGCTGCGCACCATTGACCGAGGTTTGCACCTGAATCGTCAGGGTGCCGGCGGTGCCCGGTTCCAGCAGCACTTCGAGGTCGCCGGAGCCGACGCAACCTACCAGCGCGCGGCCCTTTGCGGGCTGCCCGGCGGGGAATTCAAAGGATAAGGTTTCCATCACAGCGCTCCGTCGAGGCGGTCGATAAACAGGCAGGCGGCCAACAGGTCGGCGGCGCCACCGGGGGAGGCATTCAGCGCCAGCAGTTGCTGGTCCAGCTCATGCAGTTGGCGGCGGCCGGCGAGGCTTGCGCTGCCGCCGGCGTCCAGTACGGCTTGGGCGCCCTGCTGCATGGCCTGCAAGCCTTCAGGACCGGCGCGGTAGAGCACGCAGGTGTCGGCCAGGTCGGTCATGATCGCCAGCAAGGCGTCGAGGCGCGCGTTCTGTTCGCCGTGTTGCTGCAGGCGGCTTTTCTTCAGTTGGGGCAGGCCGCGTTGCAGCACCGACGGGAAGCCCAGTTGCGCCTCTTCGCGAGCACCGCGTGCGCCGTAGCGTTGTGCGACCTGGGCGCCGTGGCTCAGCGGTTGCGGTGCGTAACGGTCGTTGAGCAAGGCCAGGCGGGCGGCGCGCAACGTCACCGCGCTGGCAGTGCAGGATTCCGGTTGCAGTGCGGCGGCGGCGACTAACAGGCCGAGCGCCCAGATCGCGCCGCGATGGGTATTTACGCCGCTGGTGGTGACGAGCATCGCCTGTTCACCTTCGCGACCGATGCGCCCGAGGGCTTCACGCAGGGGCAAACCGACTTCGCCAAATTCGACAGCGGCCTCGGCCATTTCCTTGAACGCCGGCCACAGCGACAGCGCCGAGGCGTGCATCAAGCCGAGGTGCAAATCGGTATGGGCGCCGTTGCCGCGACGGTCTACCAGGGCGGGTTTCGGCGACAGGTCCGCCTCATCGATCAACGCGTCGACGGCCATGTCGGCCAGGCGTTCGGCCAGCGTCAGGTCGTGCAGTTTGAGTGCGTGCATTTACCAGCTCCTGAACTTGGCGGGCGGGTTGTACAAGCCACCGGACCACTCCACCAGATCGGCCACGCTCTTGGCGGCCAGCAGCTCGCGGGTGGCATCGGTGCGGCGGATGCCGAGGTCTTCGGGCAGCGCAATCAAGCCTTCGCGACGCATGCGTGCGGTGTCCTTGGGGTTGTGGCGCAAGCCGATGGCGGTCACCCCGGCCACGGCGGCGATCATCGCCTGGCGCTCTTCCAGGGAACGGGCCTTGTACAGGTAGGCGATGCCTTCTTCGGTGAGCAGGTGCGTGACGTCGTCGCCGTAGATCATGATCGGCGCCAGGGGCATGCCGCTTTTGCGGGCGACTTCCACCGCGTCGAGGGTTTCGACAAAGGTGGGTTTGCCGCCTTCCTGGAAGGTCTCGACCATCTGCACCACGAGCTTTTTGCCGCGTTCGAGCAAGGCCTCGGGAGCGTCGTCGTGGCGCATGTCGAGCCAGGCGGGTGTGCCATGGCGGCGACCGCGCGGGTCGTGGCCCATGTTCGGTGCGCCGCCAAAACCGGCAAGGCGGCCACGGGTAACGGTGGAGGAATGACCGTCGCCATCGACCTGCAAGGTGGCGCCGATAAACAGGTCCACCGCGTACTGGCCGGCCAGTTGGCAGAACATCCGGTTGGAACGCAGCGAGCCGTCGCGGCCGGTGAAGAACACATCCGGGCGAGCGGCGATGTAGTTTTCCATGCCCAGTTCGGTGCCGAAGCAATGCACGCTTTCCACCCAGCCGCTTTCGATGGCCGGGATCAAGGTTGGGTGCGGGTTGAGCGTCCAGTTGCGACAGATCTTGCCCTTCAGGCCCAGGGATTCACCGTAGGTCGGCAGGATCAATTCGATGGCGGCAGTGTTGAAACCGATGCCGTGGTTCAGCGATTGAACGTTGTGTTTTTCGTAGATGCCGCGGATCGCCATCATCGCCATCAACACATGCACGGGCTTGATGTGGCGTGGGTCGCGGGTGAACAGCGGTTCGATGTAGAAGGGCTTGTCAGCGACCACCACGAAATCGACCCAGCTCGCGGGGATGTCGACGCGCGGCAGGTCGGTGACGTCATCCACCAGTTGGTTGACCTGGACGATGACGATGCCATCGCTGAAGGCGGCCGGCTCGATCAGCGCGGGTGTGTCTTCGGTGCTCGGGCCGGTGTAGATATTGCCGGCGCGGTCGGCCATGAAGCCGGCCGACAGGACCACGTTGGGGATCAGGTCCACCACCAGCCGCGCGTAGAGTTCGATGTAGGTATGAATCGCGCCAATTTCCAGCAGGCCGTCTTCCAGCAATTGGCTGATGCGCAGGGACTGGGTGCCGGCGAAGGAGAAATCCAGCTTGCGGGCGATGCCCTTTTCAAACAGGTCCAGGTGCTCGGAGCGGCCGACGCTGGGCATGATCATGTGCAGGTCGTGGAGCTTGGCGGGGTCGGCCTTGGCCAGGGAGCGCGAGAGGAAATCGGCCTGCTTCTGGTTGTTGCCCTCCAGCACCACGCGGTCGCCGGGGAGGATCAGGGCTTCCAGGGCTTCGACAATGCGCTCGCTGGGGAGCACGGCGCCATCGGCGAAGGATCGCACCAATGCGAGGCGGCGCTGCTTCTCATCGCGCCGCCGCGTCCAGCGCGAGTCGGGGGAAGTTGTTGTTGTCATGGTCGCTCCACGGGATTTGCTGTCGTGGGCTGTACCTTAGGAGGGTATTGGGGGGGCATCAATCAAGCTGGGCGGTGAACCGTTACGATTGGAGTAATGGTTAATTAGCAAATGCTGAGGCTCGGGCTCAACACAGTTCAAATGTGGGAGCGGGCTTGCTCGCGAATGCGGTGGGTCAGTTGATAAATCGGGTACTGACACACCGCATTCGCGAGCAAGCCCGCTCCCACATTTGCTCAGCGCTGTTCGGGAGAACGTGCGCAGAAGTCCCCAAATGGGAACGATCAGTCCCTTTTTGGGACTGATCTCGCTTCATCACCCAAGCCGCTATTTCTGGTTAGTCACCCACTGTTCGACCTCCTTCAATAGCGCTTGAGTATGCGCAATCAGTTGCTCCAACAACCCCTCATCCTCATCCATATACCCTTCATATTCCGCCAGGTTGCGGCGCTCGTGGCATAGCGCAAACAGTCTTACCTGAACCTTGTTGGCTGCGGTGGTATGAAGCAGGCATTGGAACACCAGATAGCGCTTGTCCGAGCGATAGCCGTGCAAGCGCAAGGCTGTGAGGGCGATTGCGTGGGCCGCGTTGTAAGCCAAATCAAAACGGCTGGCGAAAGATAATTGCGGGGTTTTGGCGTCCTTCAATCGATCACGGGCAGAGCGCATCAACCCATCACATTCCGTGCGATCCGGCGGCTCAGCCTTCAAGCCACCACTACGTTGCAGGTTCTCCAGGTTTGCCTTGCTGTCCATCCTTGGACTCCACGGGGTTTTCCCCAATCAGGTTGATCTTGTCCTGCTCCGCCACCCGCTGCACAAAACTATGACCGGCATTCCATTTGCCGATCCAGTCTTCGGGGGTATAGAGCGTCGGGTTGATGGTGCGGCCCAGTTGCTCTTCCAGCGGCATGAGCTGCTCCATGACTTCACTGTAGTTGAGGCTTTCGCCGATCAGCATCAGATCTATGTCACTGGATGAGTGCGCCTCGCCCTTGGCGATGGAACCGTAGATAAATGCCCACTTCAGTTGCGTGGCAAATGGAGCCAGTGCGTTGCGCAATGGCTCATCCAGGCTCAGGGTCTTGCGCACGATGGCCAACAGCTCCGAGTAAACGGGGCACTGCGGGTTGGCCTGGTAGTGGGTTTGGTTGCCCTGGCGCGTCACCGTCAGGATGCCTGCCAACTGCAAACGCTCCAGCTCGCGGGTCAGGCTGCCCTTGCCCACCTTTGCCCAGCGGGCGATTTCATTGGTGAAGAAGCTATGGTCGGGCTTGCCAAAGAGCAAACCCAAGACTTTCTGCTGAGTCACGGTGAATAGCGCAGTGCTAAGGGGCAGGGTTTGCATGGCAGCGACCGAAGAGTCCCAAAAAGGGAACGATAGGTCCCTTTTTGGGAACGATCAAGTTTTTAGGCTGCGCAAGAAGGAGCAACCTGCTCCAGTGCCTGATCAACCAGTAACTGCCCCAGCTCACTCATCTGCTGAATGGCCAGCACCACGCCGCGCTGGGAACCTTCCAATTCAAAGGCCAGGTTGGAAGTCAGGGCGTTGAGTGAGGCAAAGGTTTCAGAAGCGTTGGCCAGCAGGGCTTCGGTGGATTGAGAGGGGGTGACGGTAAAGAGTGAAGATGAAGCCGAAGGCGGAAAGTAATGATCCATCGCACGCTCGGCGGCGGCCTGGAGTTTGCGGTGTTCGATTTCGGTGTTGTGGGGCGGATTGGGGGTAGGTTTGAACATGATGTGCAGCTCCGATATGTATTAGGGAAGCTGACACCGTCCGCTTGCACGCGAATAAGGTGGCAGAATAAGGTGGCAGCTGTGCGCAGGTGTGCAAGACCGGGCATATCGGACCCCGGCAGACCCCAAGGGATCTCCCACGCACAGCCGCCATAAGAAATACAGCAGGCATAAAAAACGCCCGTTGAATGGCTATGGGCGTTGGTGCGCCGACATGTAACCGGACTTGCACGTCCGTGTCACCGTTTTTTGCGATGACGGACGAAGACTAGGCGCGATCGCAGGGCACAACAAGTTCATGCACAGCGCGAGAGGTTGCAGGAAAAATCCGACTGTAAAGCGCACGCCGATGCGATCGTTCCCACGCTCTGCGTGGGAATGCATCCCGTGACGCTCCGCGTCACCACAGCGCAAGACTTGAGCCTTGCATCGCCAGTTGGACGCAGAGCGTCCGAGGCTGCATTCCCACGCGGAGCGTGGGAACGATCATCAATTGACTGACGGTTACACTCAGGCCAATCCGGCCTCGACCAACAACGCCTCCAATCCCATCAAGTCCGGCACCCTGGCCACATGCTCCCCCACCTGCACCGCCGCCAACTCCAGCGGGCACAACGGCACGTCCACATAACTCAACTGGCTATCGAGCTTGTACGAGCGCGGAATCCCCTGGATCACCAACGCAATAAACTTCAACGTCGGCCGTCCTCCGAGGGTGTTCAACACCACAATCCGCGCCCGCTCTCCCACCACGCCCGACTCGCCACACGCGGCCTCAAAGCTGATCAACGGCAACTGCCGATCCCGCCAGGTAACCTGCCGCAAATACCACGGCGGCGCATCACTGGCCGGTTCGCCGCGCTGGAAGTCGATCAGCTCGGCCACGGCGACGTTGGGCAACAACAGGTGACGGTCGGCCAATGGCAGCAGCAAGCCGGTGAGTTGAGTTGCGCGGTGATCAAGCACGGGACTTGCTCCAGTAAGCGATGCTTTCCAGCAGCACCGACTCTTGATAAGGCTTGCCGAGGTAGTCGTTGACGCCAATCGCCATCGCACGATCACGGTGTTTTTGCCCGGTGCGGGAGGTGATCATGATGATGGGCATGCGCATCAGCCGCGGGTCGTCGCGCACCTGGATGGCCACTTCGAAGCCGTCCATGCGCGGCATTTCGATGTCGAGCAGCATCAGGTCCGGGGTGTGCTCTTCCAGCACGGCCATGGCGTCGATGCCGTCCTTGGCGGTGAGCACGTTCATGCCGTTGCGCTCCAGCAGGCGGCTGGTGACTTTGCGCACGGTGACCGAGTCGTCCACCACCAGCACCAGCAGCGGGCGCTTTTTCAGCGGGTCGTTGAGGATCAACGGAGCGTCCGCCGCCTGGGCCGGCAACGCCGGTGGCCGGGCGCGGATATGCGCCATCAGGTCGATGATCAGCACCACGCGGCCATCGCCAAGGATGGTTGCGCCAGACACGCCCTTCACCCCGGCAAACTGCGGCCCCAGGCCCTTGACCACGATCTCCCGGGTGCCGGCCATGGCGTCCACTTGCACCGCCACGCGCCGTTCGTTGCATTGCACCAGCAGCACCGGCAGCGGCTGGTACTGGCCCAGCAGGTTCGGCCGGCCGACGGTGTGCAGCAGGTCGCCGAGGTAGAACAGTTCGTAGCGTTGGCCGGCGTATTCGTAGCGCGGCGGGTCCTGCTGATAGTGCCCTTCCAGCTCATGGGGCATGACCCGCACCAGGCCTTCGATGGTGTTCAGCGGGATCGCGTATTGATCGTCGGCACACTGCACCATCATCGCCCGGTTGACCGACACAGTGAACGGCAGGCGAATGCGAAAGTGCACGCCCTCTCCCGGCGTCGAGTCGATGACCATCGAGCCGCCCAGCTGGCGCACTTCTTCATGCACCACGTCCATGCCCACGCCACGCCCGGAAATCTGGGTGATTTTTTCGGCAGTGGAAAACCCCGGTTGCAGGATGAACTGCAACACGTCGCGGTCGCTGATTTCCAGGCTGGGGTCGAGCAAGCCACGCTTGATCGCCTTGCGCCGCACAGCTTCAAGCGGCACGCCGGCGCCGTCGTCGCGCATGTCGAAAACGATGTCGCCGCCTTCGTGGGTCAGGTCAAGGGTGATGCGGCCTTTCTCGGGTTTACCGGCCAGCAATCGTGCATCGCGGGATTCCAGGCCGTGGTCGACGGCGTTGCGCAGCATGTGTTCCAGCGGCGCGACCATGCGCTCCAGCACGTTGCGGTCCATCTCGCCTTCGGCATTGCCGACGATAAATTCCACGTCCTTGCCCAGCTCGCCCGCCACCTGCCGCACGATGCGTTTAAGCCGTGGCAGCATGCGTTCGAAGGGCACCATGCGCGTGCGCATCAGGCCTTCCTGCAACTCGGTGTTGATGCGCGCCTGTTGCTGCAGCAGGTTGTGGGCATCCTGGTTGCGGCGGTCGAGGGTTTCCTTGAGGTCGAGCAGGTCGGAAGCCGATTCGAACAAGGCCCGGGACAGTTGTTGCAACTGGGAATGGCGGTCCATTTCCAGCGGGTCGAATTCTTCGTAGCCCAGGCGTTCGGCCTCGGCCTGCTGGCGGCTGAGGATGCGGCCCTGGGTCTCGGTGTCGAGGCGGCGCAGTTGATCGCGCATACGCTCGATGGTGGTTTCCACCTCGTTGAGGGCAACGCTCGCATCGTTGACCTGCTGCTCGATACGCCCACGGAAGATCGAAGTTTCACCCGCCAGGTTGACCAGGTCATCCAGCAAGTCGGCAGAGATCTTCACCATGTCGGCGGCCGGATCGCTGGCCGGCACCGCCTCGGTTTTGGTTGCCGTCAACGCCAGCGGTGCGTCCGTCACTTCAGCCGGACGCACCAGGCTCTTGATGCGCTCGATCAGCAGGTCCACCGAGCCCACCGGCATTCCCGCCGCCACCGCATCGATCATCTGCGCCAGGCGGTCGTGGCAGCCTTGCAGCAAGGCGAACAGCTCCGCCGAGGGCGCCAGCAAACCTGCCGACAAGCCCTCATAGAGGAACTCCAGCTCATGGGCCAGGTCGCCAATCGGGCCGATCTCGACCATGCGAGCGCCGCCCTTGAGGGTGTGCAGGTCGCGCAGCAGTGTCTCGACTTCCTGGCGATTTTTCGGCTCGGCCTGCCAGCGCAACAGCGCGGCGCCGGAGCTGTCGAGGATGTCGGCGGCCTCTTCGAGAAAGATATCCAGCAGCTCGGGATCACTGCCCGGCGTCTCGACTTCGGCGGCCGCTGCGGGCGCCGCTTGTCCGGTGCCTTGGCGCAACTCACGCAAGTGGCTGATCAGGTCGGAGGAGTCGCTCAACGGTTGCTGGTGTTGCAGTTGCTCAAGCAACAGCGCCAGCCGCTCATGACTGGCCATCAACACATTGGCCAGCTCGCTGGAATAGCTGTAGCGCCGGTCCACCAAACCTTCGTAAAGGTTTTCCAGCTCAAGGGCCAGGTCGCCCACCGCGCCGATTTCAGCCATGCGCGCGCCACCCTTGAGGGTGTGCAAATCCCGCTGCAACGATGACAGCGGCGCTGCGTTATCCGGGTCCAGCAGCCAACGCTTCAAGGACTGGCCGGCGCTGTCGAGGATGTCCACCGCTTCCTCAAGGAAGATCTCGACGATTTCGTCATCCACCGCGAAGCTCTGGTCGAGCTTCGCCGTAGCGGCGCCCAGCTCGGAGATGCTCAGCGCGCGGCTGCCGTCGGTCTTGATCAGGCCGGTGGCGGACGGGTCGAGGCCTTCATCCAGCAGCTCGCGCAGGGCGCGTACCCGGGCCGGCGCCGCGCTGATTTCCTGGCCGGCGGCCAGTTGGTCGAGCATGTTGATCAGGGCTTCGTGGGCCTGTTCGGCCTCGTGGAAGAAGCGCTCGCTGACCGCCAGGCTGCTTTCTTCCACTGCGCCGTAGAGGTCGAGCAAGGCTTCGCACAATTCATCCATAGAGTGCAGGTCGGCGAGGTGCGCGCCTTCGCCGAGGGTGGTCAGTTCGTCCAGCAGCGCGCTCAGTTCCTGGCGTTCGCCGGGGTGCTGTTGCCAGCGGCGCAGCAGGCTTTCGGCGTCCAGCAGGATGTCCATGCCCTGGGCCAGGAAGTTGGCGATCAACTGCGGGTCGCGCTTGATCCGCAGGCCGGTGTTGGGCGCATTCAGCAAGGCTTCAAGCTGGCTGTTCAGCAGGTTTTGCGTGCGCTCGATCAGCCCTGCTGCACCGTTGATGGCCGCGTGAGGGTCACTGTCCAGCTGGCGCACGCCGCGCTGGAACAACGCTTCGGCCTCCAGCAGCAATTCGATTTCATCCAGGTCCAGCGGCAGGCGGTGGGCCTTGTATTCGCGGGTCAGGTGATCCAGCGGGCGCGCCAGTTCGGCGATGGGCAACACACCGGCCATATAGGCGCTGCCTTTGAGGGTGTGCAGTGCGCGTTGCAGGTCATCACTGACTTGCAGCGGCAGGTGCTCGGTGGCCTGTTGCAGGAAGCGGTTGAGGCTGTCGAGGTGGCTCTGGGCTTCGTTGCGGAAGATTTCCAGCAACTGCGGGTCCAGGGCGGCCGGGTCTGTGGCCGACGGTTCGACACGGCTGGCCAGGGCGTGCGCCCGCGCCGCCAGTTCGTCTACGTCATCGCGCTGGCGCTGGGCATCGTCGGCAAAATCGGTGATCAGTTCCGGCAGCAATTCCAACACGTCATCCAGCACTGCTTGCACATCCGGGCCCGGCGCGACGCTGCGCTCCAGCACGCGGTTGAGCAGGTTTTCCACGGCCCAGGCCAGCTCTGCCAACACCAGGGCGCGCACCATGCGGCCACTGCCTTTCAAGGTGTGGAAGGCGCGGCGCATTTCGCTCAGGGTGGCCTTGTCTTCCAGGCTGGCGGTGCCGGCAGGCACATAGCGATGCAGCACGTCGAGAACTTCGGCGGTTTCTTCGAGGAATACTTCCCGCAGTTCATCATCGATGGCTTCTTCACCGGCGGGCGGCGGCAGCAGGCTGCCGGGACGCTGGAGTGCCGGCGGGTTGAGGCGCGAGGTGGGGCTGGCCAACGCATCGGCGAGGAACGGGGTTTGCTCCGTGGGCGTGTCACCCTGCTCAAGCAGTGCCTGGCGCCAGGGTTTTTCGGCCGGCAAATAGCCCAGCGCGGCCAGGCCTTCAGCGGCGACTTCCAGCACCCGTTCGCCCGGGGCGTCGTGGTCCTGGAGCATGCGTTCCAGGTAGTACTCGAGGCTGGTGAGCACATCGGCAAAATGCTCAAGCGGCGCCTCGGAAGGTGCGGCGTCGCCGACCATCAGTTGCTCGTTGACGTAGTCATTGCAGCCACGCATCAGGCTCGCCGCACGGGGCAGCGGAATCATCGCCAGCGCGCCGCGCACCTGGGTCAGCAACTCGGGCAGCGACTCCAGGCGCTGGCGGTCCCAATGGGCCTCAATGCAGTCGATCACCAGCTCTTTGGCCTGGGTCAGGCACTGGCAGGATTCGCGGATGACGAGGTGGTGGATCTGCGTCAGGTCGGTGGTAGGCAGGCGGCTTTCTTCGCGGCGTTCCGGCTCGACAGTGCCGACCATCCCGGCCAGCGTGGCCTCGACGTAGAGCAACGCACCGGCAACGTCCATCAATACCGCATCGTTGGGTTCGCGCTGCCCCTGGGCCAGGCCGAGTACCACCGCCAGTTGGTCGATGATCACTTTGCGCGGCTGGCCGAAGCCCAATACGGCGAGGGTATCGGCGATCTGCCGCAGCGGCGCCAGCAACGCCTCAAGGTCCGAGGCGTGCTGACGGTCGCTGCGTACGAACAGGTCCAGGCGTTCCTTGACCCGCACCAGCTCCTCGCACAACGCGCCGAGCACCGAGCCCATCGCGTCGCGGTCCGGGCCGGCCAGGCGGGCGCGTTCGGCGTCCACCACGGCGCTGTCGGGCAAAGCTTCATCGAGGCCATATCGTTCTTTCAAACTTTGCATCCGTGGAGTCGGTCGGGTGACTTTGGCGACGTAGAACAACAGGCTCTTGAGCAGCTCATCCGGGGCCGGGGTGTTGATGCCGTTGATGCCCTGGATCAGCAGGCGCTTGAGTGGCTTGTCGCAGGCCTTGAGCAAACTGCGCAACGCCGGGCTGTTGGCAACCACGCCAATGAGCATGCCTTCCACCAGCGCCGAGGTGACCTGCCACAACGGTAACAGCGGCGCACCATGGCACAGGGCTTCGAGGCGGGCGAAGACCCGCGCCATGTCTTCCAGGTTGCTGGGGCCGTGGTCTTCGCGCAGCAAACCGACCAGCGCCTGTTGCAGCATCTGCCGCCACTGGCGCAGCAGCTCGGGGAAATCCTCTGGCGTGCGCTGGGCCAGGGCGTCTTCGGGCAGCGGCGGGATCACCAGCAGTTGCGGGCTGAACAGGCTGGTTTCCGAGAGCAGGCTTTCGCCGCGCACGCTGCGCAGGTCGTTGAGCAGCGGCAGCACTACCAGGGGCAGGTCGCGCCGGGCGCTGTGTACGCGGTCGAGGTACAGCGGCAGTTGGCCAAGGCCCTGTTGCAGCAGGCGAATGCCTTCGTCGCGCTGGCTGACGCGCGCGCCTTGCAGGGCGAGGGCCAGTTGTTCCATTTCTTCAGCGAACAGGGCCGCGCCGTAGAACTCGACCATCAACAGGCTGCCATGCACCTGATGGATGCATTCCAGGCACTGGCCGATGGCCTCGCTGCTGCTTTCTTCAACATAGGCGTCCAGCGCCGAACGGGCCTGTTTCAGGGTTTCGGCAATTTCGCCCTTGACCCATTCGAGGGCCACGTAGTCGTGCCGATCAACCATAACCGCTCCCGTCTGAATTCATGAGTTGCTGGTAGTGCTGGGTCATGCGTACACCGATCTCAAAACAAAGGAGATCAACTGTGGGAGCGGGCTTGCTCGCGAATGCGGTGGGTCAGACAAAGCGTCGGCGACTGACACACCGCATTTGCGAGCAAGCCCGCTCCCACATTTGCTTTTCGGTGTTTTCGAGGGTGCATTTCACTCATCCACCCGCTTCGCCGCCGGCAAGGTGAACCCCGACACCGACCGCCGCAACTGACTGGCCATTTTTGCCAGGTTGCCGATGCTCTCGGCAGTGGCCGTAGAGCCTGACGAAGTCTGAGTGGTGATCTGCTGGATCACGTTCATCGTCAGGGAAATCTGCCCCGCCGACGACGTCTGCTGCTGCGCCGCGTTGGAGATACTCTGGATCAATGCCGCCAGGGTTTTCGACACGCCTTCGATCTCTTCCAGCGCCACCCCGGCGTCCTGGGCCAGCCGCGCACCGCGCACCACTTCGGTGGTGGTCTGCTCCATGGAAATCACGGCTTCGTTGGTGTCCGTCTGGATCGCTCGCACCAGGGTTTCGATCTGTCGGGTCGCCGCTGAAGAGCGCTCAGCCAGGCGCTGTACCTCATCGGCCACCACCGCAAAACCACGCCCGGCATCACCGGCCATGCTCGCCTGGATCGCGGCGTTGAGCGCGAGGATGTTGGTCTGCTCGGCGATGTCATCGATCAGGCTGACGATGTCGCCAATTTCCTGGGACGATTCCCCCAGGCGCTTGATGCGCTTGGCGGTGTCCTGGATCTGTTCGCGAATGTTGTCCATGCCGTGGATGGTGTTGTGCACCACCTCGTTGCCCTTGTTGGCAATCTCTACCGAACGCTCGGCCACTGCCGAAGATTCGGCGGCGTTGGCCGACACCTGGTCGATGGACTGGGCCATCTGGTTGATCGCCGTGGACGCTTCGGCAATCTGCTGTGCCTGATGCTCCGACGCTTGGGCCAGGTGCATGGCGGTGGCCTGGGTGTCCTGCACCGCACCGGCCACCTGGCCGGCAGTGAGGTTGATGGTGGCCACCAGGTCGCGCAGTTGGTCCACGGAATAGTTGATGGAGTCGGCAATGGTGCCGGTGAAGTCTTCGGTGACCGAGGCGGTGACGGTCAGGTCGCCGTCGGCCAGGTCTTCAATCTCATCCAGCAGGCGCATGATCGCGTTCTGGTTGCGCTCGTTCTTCTCGGCGGTTTCCCGCAACTGGCGGTTGGTCTCGCGGACCATCACCAGGCCGATCAGGATGATCGAGGCCAGCGCCAGCAAGCCCAGCACGTAGCCGCCGATGGTGTCGAAAGTGCGCCCGTCCGCCAGGTTTTCAAAGCCGGTGGCCAGGTGCGAGGCTTCGTCCAGCAGGGTTTGCGACAGGTTGAAGATATTGCTCGCCGAGGCGCGCACCTGGAACAGCTGCGGCGAGGTCTCGAGGATTTCGTCCACGGAACCGGAGACGAATTCGAACAGCTCGGAAATCTCCGCCAACCGGGCGCGGGCGTCGTGGTCCTCAACCTGGGTGATGCGCAGCCCGGGATTGCCGTTGAGCATGCCACTGAGCACCACGCCGAAACGGCTGGCATCGCGGCCAAAGGCATCGGCGGCCTGCACGGCAGTCTCGTCCCCCGCCAGCACGGTGTTCACCGCCCCCAGGATGCGTTCGGCCAGCAACGACTGGCGCTGGGCCAACGCTACCTGGCTGGCCGGTGCGCCGCGTTGCAGCAGAATATCGACAACCTTTTCCGACTCCATCTGCAACTGCGGAACGGTTTCCGCCAGGGTCGCGGCCACTTGATGCAGCGACAGCACCGTTTGCTCGCTGGCCAGAATCGCATCGGCGTTTTTCAGCAGCGCTTCCCAGTCGGTCTGCACGGCGCGCATTTCTGCACGCACGGCGGTGGGTGCAGCGGGCAGGCCGGTGGCCGGGTCGCCTTTTTTCAGGTAACCCCAGCGCTGGGCAAAATCGTTGCGCGCATCCCCCAGCAGCTTGAACGCCGCCGCCTTGCCGGCGGCAGCCTCGGTGGCGTTCTTGGCGATGCGCTGGGACAGCACCCGCAGCTCACCGGCGTGGCCGATGTACTGTTTGTCGTAGGTGGACTGGGTGTTGAGGTACGCGAAGTTGGCGAACAGCAGCATGATGAACACGATCAGCGCGATAAACAGCACGATGATCTGCGAGCGGCTGCGGGAGGCTTCCTGGGGTTTGACCGGGGTGACGGTACTCATGCGGCGACATCCATGAAACCTGGAGCCTGGGCCAGGGCGAAGGGGCTGAAGACCTGCCACAGCTGGTCGCCGTCGAACTGGCCCTGGATAAACGGCGCGCCGCCTGCGGTGCTCGTCGACAACGCGTCTTGTGCGAAATGCTGCATGCCCACCACCTCGTCCACCAACAGGCCGACAAACACGTCCTGATACTCCACCACCAGCACCCGCCGTTGTTTGCGCGCCACCGACAGCTCAAGGCCAAGGAAACCGCCCAGGTCCATCACCGGCAGCAAGCGCCCGCGCAGGTTGGCCACGCCCTTGATCCACGGCTTGACCCCGGGCATCAAGGTACAGCGCGGTTCGTGCAGCACTTCCGCCACCTCGCCCATGGGCGCCACGTACCAGTGTTCGCCCAGGCGAAACCCGATCCCGCTCCAGCTGAGCAGCCGGGTTTCCTGGGACGGCAGGTCGGCAGCCAGCAAGCGGCAGCGGCGGTCGATGTCCAGCAGCAGCTCGAAGGCGGTTTGCGACTCGGTCATGGGAACGTGCCGTCAGCCGGCCAGCACCTTGTTCAGGGTGGCGATCAGGGTTTCTTCGTCCACGGGCTTGGTCAGGTAATCCTTGGCGCCCTGGCGCTCGCCCCAGATCTTGTCGGTTTCCTGATCCTTGGTGGTGATGATGATCACCGGGATGTGGCTGGTCTCGGCATCCTTGGTCAACTGACGAGTGGCCTGGAAGCCATTGAGGCCCGGCATCACGATATCCATCAGCACCGCATCCGGCTTTTCCTGACGGGCCAGCGCAACGCCATCGCCGCCGTTCTGGGCCTTGAGGACGGTGTGACCGTGCTTTTCGAGCATTTCGGTCAGTTTGTACATTTCAGTCGGCGAATCGTCGACGATCAGAACACGTGCCATGGTTTTCCCCACTTATCTAGTAGACGCAAGCCCTCGTGGGGCCCCCGTCAGTGTGCTTGTTCTACTGCGGCGAAGCCCGGTACATAGGCCTTGATCGCGCTCAGCAGTTCTTCCTTGCTGAAAGGCTTGGTCAAAAACTGATCAGAGCCGACGATGCGCCCCTTGGCCTTGTCGAACAGACCATCCTTGGAGGACAGCATGATTACCGGGATCGACTTGAACGCCGGGTTGTTCTTCACCAGCGCGCAGGTCTGATAGCCATCCAGGCGCGGCATCATGATGTCGACAAAGATAATGTGTGGATGATGGTCAACAATCTTGGCCAGGGCATCGAAACCGTCGATGGCCGTGATGACGTCGCACCCTACGTTCTTCAACAGTGTTTCGGCCGTGCGGCGAATCGTTTTCGAATCGTCGATCACCATCACTTTCAAGGCGTTGGAATGCTGTTCCATATCTGCTCTACCATCGCCACAGCGAATAGGTTTTCGGTGTGTACTGCCTGATGTTGCACAGGACGAGCGCCAAAAGCCTCGGAATTCAAGGGCTGATGTGCCATGGCAGCCTTTTTAGCACAGTCTCAGAACGCAATCTATCGGCCGACCCGCGTGGTGGTTTTTCCTTGACCCACAACAGCCGCAGCGCCACTCTGACGCCACTTTTATGCGCCCTTATTTGCTAGAGGAAATCCCCCATGAGCGTTCGCGTCGGCATTGTCATGGACCCTATCGCCAGCATTTCCTATAAAAAGGACAGCTCGCTGGCCATGCTGCTGGCCGCCCAGGCCCGCGGCTGGAGCCTGTTCTATATGGAGCAGCCGGACCTTTACCAGGGCGACGGTGAAGCGCGGGCGCGGATGCGCCCCCTGCAGGTGTTTGCCAACCCCGAGAAGTGGTTCGAGCTGCAAGACGAAATCGACAGCCCCCTGAGCGACCTCGACGTGATCCTGATGCGCAAGGATCCGCCGTTCGACATGGAGTTCGTCTACTCCACCTACCTGCTGGAGCAGGCCGAGCGCGCGGGCGTGCTGATCGTCAACAAGCCCCAGAGCCTGCGCGACTGCAATGAAAAGCTGTTCGCCACGCTGTTCCCGCAATGCACGCCGCCGACCGTGGTCAGCCGCCGCGCCGATGTGCTGCGTGAATTCGCCGCCAAGCACGGTGATGTGATCCTCAAGCCGCTGGACGGCATGGGCGGTACCTCGATCTTCCGCCACCGCGCCGGCGACCCGAACCTGTCGGTGATCCTGGAGACCCTGACTGCGCTGGGCACCCAGCAGATCATGGGCCAGGCCTACATTCCGGCGATCAAGGACGGCGACAAGCGCATCCTGATGATCGACGGCGAGCCGGTGCCTTACTGCCTGGCGCGCATTCCGGCCGCCGGCGAGACCCGCGGCAACCTGGCCGCCGGTGGCCGGGGTGAAGCCCGCCCGCTGACGGACAAGGATCGCTGGATTGCAGCCCAAGTCGGCCCGACCCTGCGCGAAAAAGGCCTGCTGTTCGTAGGACTGGACGTAATCGGCGAGAACCTCACCGAAATCAACGTCACCAGCCCGACCTGTATTCGCGAGATCGACAACGCATTTGGCACGAACATCGGCGAAATGCTGATGGCTGCGATTGCCGCCAAGCTACAAGCCAAGTGACATAGAACAGCCGGACACAAACCAACATTGCGTTATCATGCGCCACCTGTGAAACGCGCGATGTTGGTTTTCTTGTCATGACGCTCCCGTCCGATCTGCCCCCCGAACTCTCCCACAGCGGCGTGCGCCCGGCTGATCGGCTCGGATTTACCCTGTTTCTGGCGGCGTTGATTCACCTGGCGCTGATCCTCGGCCTGGGTTTCACCTTTGCCGAACCCAAGCAGATCACAAAGACCCTGGAAATCACCCTCGCCACGTTCAAAAGCGAAAAAAAGCCCGAAAAAGCCGACTTTCTCGCCCAGGACAATCAGCAAGGCAGCGGCACCCTCGACAAGAAGGCCGTGCCCAAGACCACTGAAGTCGCGCCATTCCAGGACAACAAGGTCAATAAGGTCACGCCACCGCCGGCGCCCAAGCCGGAGGTGAAACAGGCCGCACCCAAGGCGGCGGTCACCACCGTGGCGCCTAAGCCGCAAAAAGCCCCGACCCAGCGCGAAAAGGCCAAGACCGAACCCACGCCGGCCCCGCCGGCCCCGACGTTTGACAGCTCGCAACTCTCCAGTGAGATCTCCAGCCTGGAAGCCGAACTGGCCCACGAACAACAGCTGTACGCCAAGCGCCCGCGGATCTACCGCCTCAACGCCGCCTCCACCATGCGCGACAAAGGCGCCTGGTATAAGGATGAGTGGCGCAAGAAGGTCGAGCGCATCGGCAACCTGAACTACCCGGACGAAGCCCGTCGCCAGCAGATCTACGGCAATTTGCGACTGCTGGTGTCGATCAACCGCGACGGCACCTTGTACGAGGTGCAGGTGCTGGAGTCCTCCGGCCAACCGCTGCTGGACCAGGCAGCGCAACGCATCGTGCGCCTGGCGGCGCCTTTTGCGCCGTTTACCGGGGACCTGAACGACATCGACCGCCTGGAAATCATTCGCACCTGGCGCTTTGCCAAGGGTGATCGGCTGTCGAGCAATTGATGCTGACGGTGATTTCCTGCGCATCCTCAGCTTGTCAGTTCGCCCCTCCAACGCCACACTAGCGGACATGAAAAATGTCAGCCCGACCTACCTCAAGCACCAATTCCTGATCGCCATGCCCCATATGGCCGACCCGAACTTTGCGCAGACCTTGACCTACATCGTCGAGCACACCGCCAATGGTGCGATGGGGTTGGTGGTCAACCGCCCGCAAGACCTGAACCTGGCCGATATCCTCGAGCAACTGCGCCCGGACATCGACCCACCCGCCAGCTGCCAGCACGTACCGATCTACATCGGCGGGCCGGTGCAGACGGACCGCGGTTTTGTGCTGCACCCCACCGGGCCGAAATTCCAGGCGACCGTGGACCTTGAAGGGTTGTCCCTGTCCACGTCCCAGGACGTCCTGTTCGCGATTGCCGACGGCGTGGGGCCTGATCAAAGTGTGATCACCCTCGGCTACGCCGGCTGGGAAGCCGGGCAACTGGAGGCGGAGCTGGCGAGCAATGCCTGGCTGACCTGCCCGTTCGATGCCGACATCCTGTTCAACACCCCCAGCGAACTGCGCCTGGAAGCGGCCGCCGCCAAGCTGCGGATCAACCTCAGCCTGCTGACCAGCCAGGCGGGGCACGCCTGATGGCCTTGCGTCTGATCCTCGGTTTCGACTACGGCACCAAACAGATCGGCGTCGCCGTCGGCCAGGTGATTACCGGCCAGGCCCGCGAGCTGTGCACCCTGAAGGCCCAGAACGGCGTGCCGGACTGGAACCAGGTCGAAGCCCTGATCAAGGAGTGGAAGCCCGACGCCGTGGTGGTCGGCCTGCCGCTGAACATGGACGGCACCCCGAGCGAGATGTGCCTGCGGGCCGAAAAGTTCGCCCGCCGCCTGAACGGCCGCTACAACCTGCCCTTCTATACCCACGACGAACGCCTGACCACGTTCGAAGCCAAGGGCGAGCGCCGTGACCGTGGCGGGCAGAAAGGCAGTTACCGCGACAACCCGGTGGATGCCATCGCCGCGGCCCTGCTGTTGCAGGGCTGGCTGGATGAAAACACCGCTTTATTTGAATCCTGACTGACGCGGCTTGCCGCGTCTTCTTACGTTTGAGCCCGGACCTTGCCTGCGCGAGGCCTAGAAGGAGCACCCATGAGCCTGCCCAATCCCGCCGACCTGATCAGCCAGATGGCGATCCGCCTCAAGGCGCACCTGGAACACCGTGCCATCAGCGAGCCGCGCTTTATCGGCATCCGCACCGGTGGCGTGTGGGTGGCCCAGGCGCTGCTGGAAGAACTGGGCAGCGACTCGCCCCTGGGCACCCTGGACGTGTCTTTCTATCGTGACGACTTCAGCCAGAACGGCCTGCACCCGCAAGTGCGCCCCTCGGCCCTGCCCTTCGAGATCGAAGGCCAGCACCTGGTGCTGATCGATGACGTGCTGATGAGCGGTCGCACCATACGTGCCGCGATGAACGAACTGTTCGACTACGGCCGCCCGGCCAGCGTGACCCTGGTCTGCCTGCTGGACCTGGACGCCGGCGAATTGCCGATCAGCCCGGACGTGGTCGGCGCCACCCTGTCCCTGGAAGCCCACCAGCGGGTAAAATTGTCCGGTCCCACGCCGCTCGAACTCGAACTGCAAGACCTTGCCCTTTAAACCGCCTTGTAAAGAGTCCCCGCGATGACGCCTCTAGATGCCAAGCGCCCGCTGCAGCTCAATGCTCAGGGCCAGCTGCAACACTTCCTGTCCCTCGACGGCTTGCCCCGCGAACTGCTCACCGAAATCCTCGACACGGCCGACTCGTTTCTCGAAGTCGGCGGCCGGGCGGTGAAGAAAGTCCCGTTGCTGCGCGGCAAGACCATCTGCAACGTGTTCTTCGAGAACTCGACCCGCACCCGCACCACCTTTGAACTGGCGGCCCAACGCCTGTCGGCTGACGTGATCACGCTGAACGTGTCCACCTCGTCGGCGAGCAAGGGCGAAACCCTGCTCGACACCCTGCGCAACCTGGAAGCCATGGCCGCCGACATGTTCGTGGTGCGCCACGGCGATTCCGGTGCTGCGCACTTCATCGCCGAGCACGTGTGCCCGAATGTGGCGATCATCAACGGCGGCGACGGCCGTCACGCCCACCCGACCCAGGGCATGCTCGACATGCTGACCATCCGGCGGCACAAGGGCAGCTTTGAAAACCTCTCGGTGGCCATTGTCGGCGACATCCTGCACTCGCGGGTTGCACGCTCGAACATGCTGGCCCTGAAAACCCTGGGTTGCCCGGACATCCGCGTGATCGCCCCCAAGACCCTGCTGCCGATCGGTATCGAGCAGTACGGCGTGAAGGTCTACACCGACATGGCCGAGGGCCTGAAGGATGTGGACGTGGTGATCATGCTGCGCCTGCAGCGCGAGCGTATGGCGGGCGGCCTGCTGCCGAGCGAAGGCGAGTTCTATCGCCTGTTCGGCCTGACCACCGCACGCCTGGCCGGCGCCAAGCCGGACGCCATCGTGATGCACCCGGGGCCAATCAACCGTGGCGTGGAGATTGAGTCGGCGGTGGCCGATGGCGCGCAGTCGGTGATTCTCAACCAGGTCACGTACGGCATCGCCATCCGCATGGCGGTGTTGTCCATGGCCATGAGCGGGCAAACCGCGCAACGTCAATTCGAGCAGGAGAACGCCCAGTGAAGCTCAGCATTCTCGGCGCCCGAGTCATCGATCCGGCCAGCGGCCTGGATCAAGTCACCGATCTGCACCTGGAAGCCGGCAAGATCATTGCCATCGGCGCCGCACCCGCAGGCTTCAGCGCCAGCGAAACTATCGACGCCAAAGGCCTGATCGCCGCGCCTGGCCTGGTTGACCTGAACGTCGCCCTGCGTGAGCCGGGCTACAGCCGCAAGGGCAACATTACCAGCGAAACCCGCGCCGCCGCTGCCGGTGGCGTGACCAGCCTGTGCTGCCCGCCCCACACCAAACCGGTGCTGGACACCTCGGCGGTGACCGAACTGATCCTCGACCGCGCCCGCGAAGCCGGCAACTGCAAAGTGTTCCCCATCGGCGCCCTGAGCAAAGGGCTGGACGGCGAACAACTGGCCGAACTGATCGCCCTGCGCGACGCAGGCTGCGTGGCCTTCGGCAACGGCCTGGAGAGCTTTCGCAGCACCCGCACCCTGTGCCGTGCGCTGGAATATGCGGCGACTTTCGACCTGACCGTGATTTTCCACTCCCAGGACCGTGACCTGGCCGAAGGCGGCCTGGCCCACGAAGGCGCCACCGCGAGCTTCCTCGGCCTGCCGGGCATCCCGGAAACCGCCGAGACCGTGGCCCTGGCCCGCGACCTGCTGCTGGTGGAACAAAGCGGCGTACGCGCGCACTTCAGCCAGCTGACCAGCGCTCGCGGCGTGGCCCTGATCGCTCAGGCCCAAGCCCGCGGATTGCCGGTGACGGCGGATGTGGCGCTGTATCAGCTGATTCTGACGGATGAGGCGCTGATCGACTTCTCCAGCCTGTATCACGTGCAGCCGCCACTGCGTACCCGCGCTGACCGTGACGGTTTGCGGGCGGCGGTGAAGTCCGGGGTGGTTTCGGCGATCTCCAGCCATCACCAGCCCCACGAGCGGGATGCCAAGCTGGCGCCGTTCGGCGCGACGGAGCCAGGCATCAGCAGCGTCGAGCTGTTGCTGCCGCTGGCAATGACGTTGGTGGAAGATGGTTTGCTGGACCTGCCGACCCTGCTGGCGCGCCTCAGTGCGGGCCCTGCCGAGGCGCTGCGCCTGCCGGCGGGCAAGCTGGCGGTGGGCTCGGCGGCGGACCTGGTGCTGTTTGATCCGGCCAGCTCCACGATTGCCGGGGAACACTGGCTGTCCAAGGGTGAAAACTGCCCATTCATCGGCCATAGCCTGCCGGCGACTGTGCGGTACACGCTGGTGGATGGGCGGATCAGCTACCAGGCTTAAATCCAATCCGGAGTGGGCACAGTAAATGTGGGAGCGGGCTTGCTCGCGAAAGCGGTGGGTCAGTCAATAGAGATGTCGACTGACACATCGCATTCGCGAGCAAGCCCGCTCCCACATTTGGATCTTCACACATCTTATCGGCCGCCGTTGCGCTCGGCATTGCGGATCGAAATCTGCGTATTCAGCGTCCAGAAGTCATACAGCACCCCGATCAGGAACAAGCCCCCGGTCAGCAGGTAAATGATCCCGCTGATCCATTTGCCCTGATACATGCGGTGCAAACCGAACACACCCAGGAACGCCAACAGAATCCAGGCCACGTTGTACTCGATCGGCCCGGCGGTAAATCGCAGGTCCGCTTCGCGGTCCATTGCCGGAATCAGGAACAAGTCGATCAACCAGCCAATCCCGAACAAACCGAAGGTGAAAAACCAGATCGTCCCGGTCACCGGCTTGCCGTAATAAAAGCGGTGAGCACCGGTAAAACCGAAAATCCAAAGCAGGTAGCCGATCACCTTGCTGTGGGTGTCTTGTTGCGAAACATCCTGTCGATAGGTGTTCATGGAGTACCTCTTTAGCCTCGATAGATAAATATTTCTGGTTTCTTTGTGACTTTTTTACGGGCGCCCGACATGCGGCAAATGGTATCTTCGCTTCCCTCAAAGCCTTATACCGCCTGACTTGTGTAGGACAATCGCGGCAATTCGTCACGGTTTTCCTGAATTTGACCCCAGGGTTCAGTCGACAAACGGCCTTAGCACGACACAAAAAGCTGTTATAAAGTTGCGCGCAAACCAAAAAGAGCCACGCCTAATGCGACCATTTTTCAAGACATGGCTAACCATTTGCCTATTAATGCCACTGGCCGCCCACGCCACCAATCGTGAGCAACGACTTCCCAACGTTAACGGTTTCACCCCTAAAGTTCACGCCACCACCAGCTCCGCCAAATCGGTAAAGCTGACCGTGAAGCGCCCGACTCAACTGAGCAAGGCCCACGGTAATGCAGCGCCAGGGCTGATGGCCGTCAACACCAAGCAAAGCAGCAACGTCCTCAGCCGTGCCGTCAACGTGCTCGGTACTCCTTATCGTTGGGGCGGCAGCAGCCCAAGTAAAGGGTTCGACTGCAGTGGTTTGGTGAAATATGCGTTTAACGACGTAAAAGCCGTGGATTTGCCGCGCACTTCCAACGCCATGGCCGCCGGCCACGGGCTGAAGGTTGAGCGCAAGGATTTGAAACCGGGTGACCTGCTGTTCTTCAAACTGAAGAGCCGCCAGGTGAACCACGTTGCCATCTACCTGGGCAACGACCGTTTCATCCACGCACCGCGTCGTGGCAAGTCCGTGAGCATCGATACGCTGAAGAAGCCGTTCTGGGACAAGAACTACGTGATTGCCAAGCGTGTCCTGCCTAAAGAACAGAACAACCTGCGGATTGTGCAGCGCTGATTGATCGTTCCCACGCTCTGCGTGGGAATGCCTCACTGGACGCTCCGCGTCCGCTCCTGTGACGCAGAGCGTCACGGGCTGCGTTCCCACGCGGAGCGTGGGAACGATCATGATCTTAAATATCCCCAGGCACCCTCGCCTTCTCCCGGGCATGTTCCCGGCTGATCACCCCCTGGCTGACCAACGCCTTCAAACTCATGTCCAGCGTCGTCATCCCCAACGCCCCGCCGGTCTGAATCGCCGAATACATCTGCGCCACCTTGTCCTCGCGGATCAAATTACGAATCGCCGGTGTGCCGAGCATGATTTCGTGAGCCGCCACCCGCCCGCCGCCGACCTTCTTCACCAGCACCTGGGACACCACCGCCTGCAATGACTCCGAGAGCATCGAGCGGACCATGGCCTTTTCCCCCGCCGGAAACACATCCACCACCCGGTCCACGGTTTTAGCCGCCGACGTGGTGTGCAGCGTGCCGAACACCAGATGCCCGGTTTCCGCCGCCGTCAGCGCGAGCCGAATGGTTTCCAGGTCCCGCAATTCGCCCACCAGGATCACATCCGGGTCCTCCCGCAATGCCGAACGCAGGGCAGCCGAGAAGCTGTGGGTATCGCGATGCACCTGTCGCTGGTTGATCAGGGCATTTTTCGGGTGGTGGATAAACTCGATCGGGTCTTCAAGGGTGAGGATGTGCTGACGGCGATGGGTGTTGAGGTAGTCGATCATCGCCGCCAGGGTCGTGGACTTGCCGGAACCGGTCGGCCCGGTGACCAGTACCAGCCCCCGTGGCAGGTCTGCGATGCGCCGGAACACCTCGCCCAACCCCAGGTGTTCCAGGCTCTGCACCGTTGAGGGGATGGTACGAAACACCGCGCCCATGCCCCGGTGCTGCTGGAACACATTCACCCGAAACCGCGCCACCTCGGGCAACTCGAAGGCAAAATCCGTTTCAAGAGATGTTTCGAAATCCTTTTGCTGGTGATTGTTCAGCAAAGGGCTGAGCAACGCCGCCACTTGCACCGGCGCAAGTACAGGCCAATCGAGTGGCCAGACCTCGCCATCCACTCGCAGCATCGGCGCCAACCCCGCCGACAGATGCAGGTCGGAGGCCCGCAGGCGTACGCCGGCGGCCAGCAGTTCAGTGATATCCATAGGGCTTTCCATTTCCAGTAGAATGCCGCGGACTCCATATCCACGGGCGCAACTTGAATGTCGACCATAGCAGACAACATCGGCCTGGTTTCCGAGCGGATCCGGGCAGCCGCCGAGGCCGCGCAGCGCGACGCAGGCAGCGTGCACCTGCTGGCCGTGAGCAAGACCAAACCCGCACAGGCCGTGCGCGAAGCCTATGCCGCCGGGATGCGTGACTTTGGCGAGAACTATCTGCAGGAAGCCCTGGGCAAACAGGCCGAATTAACCGACCTGCCCTTGAGTTGGCACTTCATCGGCCCCATTCAATCGAACAAGACTCGTGCGATCGCCGAGAATTTCGCCTGGGTGCATTCCGTGGACCGCTTGAAAATCGCACAACGCCTGTCCGAACAACGCCCGGCTGACCTGCCGCCGCTGAATATCTGCATCCAGGTCAACGTCAGTGGCGAAGCCAGCAAGTCCGGCTGTACACCCGCCGACCTGCCCGCCCTGGCCGAAGCCATCAGCGCCCTGCCGCGCCTGAAGCTGCGCGGCCTGATGGCGATTCCCGAGCCGACCGACGACCGTGCAGAGCAAGACGCAGCCTTCGCCACCGTGCGCGACCTGCAAGCGAGCCTCGACCTGGGGCTCGACACACTTTCCATGGGCATGAGCCATGACCTTGAGTCGGCCATCGCCCAAGGGGCCACCTGGGTGCGGATCGGTACCGCCCTGTTTGGTGCCCGCGACTATGGCCAGCCGTGAAATGGCTGACTTCCATCTGAGTAAGGACCTGTCATGAGCAACACGCGTATTGCCTTTATCGGCGCCGGCAACATGGCGGCCAGCCTGATCGGCGGCCTGCGGGCCAAGGGCCTGGAAGCACAACAGATTCGCGCCAGCGACCCGGGCGCCGACACCCGCGCCCGCGTCAGCGCCGAGCACGGCATCGACACCTTCGCCGACAACGCAGAAGCGATTGAAGGCGTGGACGTGGTAGTGCTGGCGGTCAAGCCACAAGCCATGAAAGCCGTGTGCGAAAGCCTGCGCCCAAGCCTCAAGCCCCATCAACTGGTGGTGTCCATCGCCGCCGGCATCACTTGCGCCAGCATGACCCACTGGCTCGGCGCCCAGCCGATTGTGCGTTGCATGCCCAACACCCCGGCGCTGCTGCGCAAGGGCGTGAGCGGCTTGTACGCCACATCCGAAGTCACTGCCCAACAGCGCGACCAGGCACAAGAGCTGCTGTCCGCCGTAGGTCTCGCCGTGTGGCTGGAACAAGAGCAGCAACTGGACGCCGTCACCGCCGTCTCCGGCAGTGGCCCGGCGTATTTCTTCCTGCTGATCGAGGCCATGACCGCCGCTGGCGTGAAACTCGGCCTGCCGCAGGAAGTCGCCGAGCAACTGGCCGAGCAGACCGCACTGGGCGCCGCGCAGATGGCCGTGACCAGCGATGTCGACGCGGCCGAGTTGCGCCGTCGCGTGACCTCGCCGGGCGGCACGACCCAGGCGGCAATCGAATCATTCCAGGCCGGGGGCTTTGAAGCCCTGGTGGAAAAAGCACTGGGTGCCGCAGCACATCGTTCGGCCGAAATGGCCGAGCAGCTGGGCAAATAGTCGTCCCCCACATAGGAATCAAACATGCTCGGAATCAATGACGCTGCCATTTTCATCATCCAGACCCTGGGCAGCCTGTACCTGCTGATCGTGCTGATGCGTTTTATCCTGCAACTGGTGCGGGCGAACTTCTACAACCCGCTGTGCCAGTTCGTGGTAAAGGCCACGCAGCCGCTGCTCAAGCCTCTGCGCCGGGTGATCCCGAGCCTGTTCGGCCTGGACATGTCGTCGCTGGTATTGGCGCTGCTGCTGCAGATCCTGCTGTTCGCGGTCATCCTGCTGCTCAATGGCTATCAGGCCACCACGCTGCTGTTGCTGCCGTGGGCCTTGATCGGGATCTTCTCGCTGTTCCTGAAGATCATTTTCTGGTCGATGATCATCAGCGTGATCCTGTCCTGGGTCGCTCCGGGCAGCCGCAGCCCGGGTGCCGAACTGGTGGCACAGATCACTGAGCCGGTGCTGGCACCGTTCCGTCGCCTGGTACCTAACCTGGGTGGCCTGGATATCTCGCCGATCTTCGCGTTTATCGCGATTCAGCTGCTGCAAAGCTGGGTGATTCCACGCTTGGCTTTCTACGCGTTCATGCCCAAAGAACTGTTCGGTCTGATCTGACGACAACGTGGCGAGGGAGCTTGCTCCCGCTGGGCTGCGCAGCAGCCCCAAAACGGCCGACCGCGTTGCATCTGCAAAATCGCGGCAACCGGACCGGGACCGCTTCGCGGTCCTGCGGGAGCAAGCTCCCTCGCCACAAAAAGCCTTAAAAACACCAGCCGCAGGCCTTTGCTTGCCGCTGGGTGCAGCGGTCTTTAGACTTACGCCTCATTTAAACGAGAGCAGGGTCGATGCCAACTGCCTTCCCCCCCGATTCTGTTGGACTGGTCGTGCCCCAAGTGGCGCACTTCAGCGAACCGCTGGCCCTGGCCTGCGGCCGTTCGCTGCCCGCCTACGACCTGATCTATGAAACCTACGGCCAACTGAACGCCACGGCCAGCAATGCCGTGCTGATCTGCCACGCCCTGTCCGGCCACCACCACGCTGCGGGTTTCCACAGCATGGACGAGCGCAAGCCCGGCTGGTGGGACAGCTGCATCGGCCCCGGCAAGCCCATCGACACCAACAAGTTCTTCGTGGTCAGCCTGAACAACCTCGGCGGCTGCAACGGCTCCACCGGCCCCAGCAGCCTCAACCCGGAAACCGGCAAGCCGTTTGGCGCCGATTTCCCGGTGCTGACCGTGGAAGACTGGGTGCACAGCCAGGCGCGCCTGGCCGACGTACTGGGCATCGCCCAATGGGCCGCCGTGATCGGCGGCAGCCTGGGCGGCATGCAGGCCCTGCAATGGACCATCACCTACCCGGACCGCGTGCGCCATTGCCTGGCCATCGCCTCGGCCCCCAAGCTGTCGGCGCAGAACATCGCCTTCAACGAAGTGGCGCGCCAGGCGATCCTGACCGACCCCGAGTTCCACGGCGGTTCGTTCCAGGAAGCGGGCGTGATCCCCAAGCGCGGGCTGATGCTCGCGCGCATGGTCGGGCACATCACCTACCTGTCGGATGACTCCATGGGCGAGAAATTCGGCCGTGGCCTCAAGAGCGAGAAGCTCAACTACGACTTCCACAGCGTCGAATTCCAGGTCGAGAGCTACCTGCGTTATCAGGGCGAGGAGTTTTCCGGGCGTTTCGACGCCAACACCTACCTGCTGATGACCAAGGCCCTGGACTACTTCGACCCGGCGGCGAATTTCGACGATGACCTGGCGCGCACCTTCGAGGCAGCCACCGCCAAGTTCTGCGTGATGTCGTTCACCACCGACTGGCGCTTCTCCCCGGCCCGCTCGCGGGAATTGGTGGATGCGCTGATGGCCGCGAAGAAAGACGTCTGCTACCTGGAGATCGACGCACCGCAAGGCCACGACGCCTTCCTGATCTCGATCCCGCGCTACCTGCAGGCCTTCAGCAACTACATGAATCGAATAGCACTGTGAGAACGCCATGAGAGCCGACCTGGAAATCATCCAAGACTGGATCCCCGCCGGCAGCCGCGTGCTCGACTTGGGTTGCGGCGATGGCGAACTGCTGAGCTGGCTGCGCGACAACAAGCAAGTCACCGGCTATGGCCTGGAAAACGACGCGGACAACATCGCCCAGTGCGTGGCCAAGGGCATCAACGTGATCGAGCAGGACCTGGACAAGGGCCTCGGCAACTTTGCCAGCAACAGCTTCGACATCGTGGTCATGACCCAGGCCCTGCAAGCCGTGCACTACCCGGACCGGATCCTCGACGAAATGTTGCGGGTCGGCCGCCAGTGCATTATCACCTTCCCCAATTTCGGCCACTGGCGCTGCCGCTGGTACCTGGCCACCAAGGGCCGCATGCCGGTGTCGGACTTCCTGCCGTACACCTGGTACAACACGCCCAACATCCACTTCTGCACCTTTGAAGACTTCGAAGCGCTGTGCGGCGAGCGCGAAGCCAAAGTCATCAACCGCCTTGCCGTCGATCAACAGCATCGTCACGGCTGGGCGAGTAAGCTATGGCCCAACCTGCTGGGTGAGATCGGGATCTACCGGGTCAGCAGCCCGGGCCTGACGGACCACCAGATTGCCGTCTAACCATTTTCAAGGAGGACGATCATGAGTCGCCTGGCTGTTTTTCTACTCACCGCGTGCCTGAGCGTCAGCGCTATGGCGGCGGATGTTATCGATGGTAATCGTCAGAAAGAATTCGGCGATATCACGGTGCACTACAACACCCTGACCACCAGCTTCCTGACGCCGGAAATGGCTCAGGAAGCCGGGATCGTACGCAGCAAAGAGCTGGGCATGATCAATGTGTTCGTAAACAAGGGCGTCGAATCGATAGACGCCACCGTTACCGGCACAATCAAGGATCTGGGCGGCAAGAGCGAGATGCTGACGTTCAAGAAAATCACCCAGAAAGGTTCTACGCTTTACGTCGCCCAGTACCCGGTGCCGCAGCAGGAAACCAAGATTTTCACCATCAACGTTGAAACCGGTGGCAAAGCCCACGGTTTCAGTTTCAACCAGGAACTGTTTCCGGCGCAATGATGAACCTTACTCAACTCGTACTGGCCAGCCATAACGCCGGCAAGCTCAAAGAACTCCAGGCCATGCTCGGCGACTCGGTGCAACTGCGCTCGATTGGCGAGTTCAGCCAGGTAGAGCCGGAAGAGACCGGCCTGTCGTTTGTCGAGAACGCCATCCTCAAGGCCCGCAACGCCGCGCGTATTTCCGGCCTGCCGGCACTGGCTGACGATTCTGGCCTGGCCGTGGACTTCCTGGGCGGCGCGCCTGGCATCTACTCGGCACGTTACGCCGACGGTAAAGGCGATGCGGCCAACAACGCCAAGCTGCTGGACGCCCTCAAGGACGTGCCCGACGCGATGCGCGGCGCGCAGTTCGTCTGCGTGCTGGCCCTGGTGCGTCACGCCGATGATCCATTGCCGATCCTCTGCGAAGGCTTGTGGCACGGTCGCATCCTGCATGCGGCCAGCGGCGAGCACGGGTTTGGCTACGACCCGTTGTTCTGGGTGCCGGAGCGCAATGTCTCCAGCGCCGAATTGAGCCCGGCCGACAAGAACCAGATCAGCCACCGCGCCCGCGCAATGGATTTGCTGCGCCAGCGTCTGGGCCTGAAATGACCCAGAACACCTCCGCGCAGCCACTGATTCTCGGTGGCGCGCAAACACCTCGGGCGGCCCTGCCTCACCTGCCGCCCCTGGCGCTGTATATCCACATCCCGTGGTGCGTGCGCAAATGCCCCTATTGCGACTTCAACTCCCACACCGCCAGCAAGGTGCTGCCGGAGGAAGAGTACGTCGACGCGTTGCTGGCCGACCTCGATCAGGACCTGCACGCGGTGTACGGCCGTGAGCTGAGTTCGATCTTTTTCGGCGGCGGCACCCCAAGCCTGTTCAGCGCCGCTGCCCTGGGCCGGTTGCTCAAGGGCGTGGAAGCGCGCATCCCGTTTGCCGGCGATATCGAGATCACCCTGGAAGCCAACCCCGGTACCTTCGAGCAAGAGAAGTTCGTGGCGTACCGCAAGCTGGGGATCAATCGGCTGTCGATTGGCATCCAGAGTTTCCAGCAGGAAAAACTCGAAGCCCTGGGCCGCATCCACAACGGTGACGAAGCCGTGCGTGCCGCCGGCATGGCGCGCCAGGCCGGGTTCGACAACTTCAACCTGGACTTGATGCACGGTTTGCCCGATCAGTCCCTGGAGGACGCCCTGGGCGACCTGCGCCAGGCCATTGCCCTAAAGCCCACGCATCTGTCCTGGTATCAACTGACCCTGGAACCCAACACCGTGTTCTGGAACCAGCCGCCCGTGCTGCCGGAAGACGACACCCTGTGGGACATTCAGGAAGCCGGCCAGGCGTTGCTCGCCGAACACGGTTACGCCCAGTACGAAGTCTCGGCCTACGCCCAACCGGGCCGGCCGGCGCGGCATAACCTGAACTACTGGAGCTTTGGCGATTTTATCGGCATCGGCGCCGGTGCCCACGGCAAGCTCAGCCATCCGGATGGGCGCATCGTGCGCACCTGGAAAACCCGGGCACCGAAGGACTACCTCAACCCGGCGAAAAACTACCAGGCCGGCGCGAAAGAACTGACCAACGAAGAGTTACCGTTCGAATTCCTGATGAACGCCCTGCGCCTCACCGACGGCGTCGAAGCCAGGCTTTACGCCGAGCGTACCGGCCTCGAACTGGCCAGCCTCGATGAAGCTCGCCGCGAGGCAGAACAAAGTGGCCTGATGCAGGTCGAACCGTCACGCCTGGCGGCCACCGACCGCGGGCAACTCTTTCTCAATGACCTGCTGCAGAAGTTTTTGAGCTGATTGCTCTTAAGGAAATCAAATGGATCTGGTACTCGACCTGCTCGCCACCGTATCCCGCTGGAGCCGTAGCAACCTGTCGGAAATCTCCCTGGCGTTGGTAGGTTGCCTGCTGGTGCTGTTTGGCGCCGACATCAAGGGCTGGGTCGAAGCACGGCTGGGCAGCATCGCGGGTGCGCTGCGCGTGCCGCTGATGGCGCTGGTGTGCATGATCGGCAGCGGCGCTGCGCTGATCTATGCCACGCCGTGGATTGTTCGCGGGTTGAGCCAGTTCAACAACTACAGCCTGGCGCCGGTGTTGTTGGTGGTGCTGGTGTTGATTGGGGTGGTGGCGGATCGCCGCTGACCTTAAGCGCGGCACAAAACAAATGTGGGAGCGGGCTTGCTCGCGAATGCGGTGTGTCAGTCAGCGTAAATGTCGACTGATCTACCGCATTCGCGAGCAAGCCCGCTCCCACATTTTTTACTGCATTTCAAGCCTGGGACTTATCAGTCCACTTTCTCGAACTTCAAATCCCAAACCCCATGCCCGAGTCGCTCGCCGCGACGTTCGAACTTGGTGATCGGCCGCTCGGCCGGGCGCGGGACGCATTTGCCGTCTTCCGCCAGGTTGCGGTAGCCAGGGGCGACGTTCATCACTTCCAGCATGTACTCGGCATACGGTTCCCAGTCGGTGGCCATGTGCAGGATGCCGCCCACTTTCAGCTTACTGCGCACCAGTTCCGCGAAGGAAGCCTGGACGATGCGGCGCTTGTGGTGGCGGCTCTTGTGCCAGGGGTCCGGGAAGAACAGCATCAGGCGGTTGAGGCTGTTGTCGGCGATGCAGCGGTTGAGCACTTCGATCGCGTCGCAGTCGTAGACCCGCAGGTTGGTCAGGCCCTGAGTCAGCACGCCGTTCAGCAGCGCGCCAACACCCGGACGGTGTACTTCAACCCCGATAAAATCCTGCTCCGGCGAAGCCGCGGCCATTTCCAGCAGGGAATGGCCCATGCCGAAGCCAATCTCCAGGGAGCGTGGTGCCGAGCGGCCAAACACCTGGTCGTAATCCACCGGCGCGTCTGCCAGCGGCAGGACGAACAGCGGCGTGCCCTGCTCCAGGCCCTTTTGCTGGCCCTCGGTCATGCGACCGGCGCGCATCACAAAACTCTTGATGCGGCGGTGCTTGGACTCGTCGCCTTCTTCCAGGGTGTTCGGCGTTTCGTTTGATTCAGTCATCAATGGCTCTTACTTGATCAGACCATCCAGCGGCGAGGAGGCGCTGGCGTAAAGTTTTTTCGGCATGCGCCCGGCGAGGTACGCCAGGCGGCCGGCGACAATTGCGTGGTTCATGGCTTCAGCCATCAGGACCGGCTGCTGCGCATGGGCGATGGCCGAGTTCATCAGCACCGCATCGCAACCCAGTTCCATGGCGATGGTGGCGTCGGAGGCAGTGCCCACGCCCGCATCCACCAGCACCGGGATCTTGGCTTCTTCAAGGATGATCTGCAGGTTGTACGGATTGCAGATACCCAGGCCGGAACCGATCAGGCCGGCCAGCGGCATCACCGCGATGCAGCCGATTTCCGCCAATTGACGGGCAATGATCGGGTCATCACTGGTGTAGACCATCACGTCGAAGCCTTCCTTGACCAGGGTTTCGGCGGCCTTGAGGGTTTCGATCACGTTGGGGAACAGGGTTTTCTGGTCGGCCAGCACTTCCAGCTTCACCAGGTTGTGGCCGTCGAGCAGCTCACGGGCCAGGCGGCAGGTGCGCACGGCTTCGATGGCGTCGTAGCAACCGGCGGTGTTCGGCAGGAAGGTGTAGCGATCCGGCGACAGCACTTCGAGCAGGTTCGGCTCGCCCTCGATCTGGCCAAGGTTGGTGCGGCGCACGGCGAAAGTAACGATCTCGGCACCCGAGGCTTCGATGGCCAGGCGGGTTTCTTCCATGTCGCGGTACTTGCCGGTGCCGACCAGCAGACGCGACTGGAAGGTACGACCGGCCAGGACGAAAGGCTTGTCGCTACGAACGATGCTCATGGGAAATCCTCGAGTTGGGGTGAGGTTCTGCAGAATGCGGGTTGGCGCCCTGGAGCGCCGGACGGCTAGCCGCCGCCGATGGCGTGGACCACTTCGACCTGGTCACCCTCGGTGAGCGCGGTCTCGACGTGCTGGCTACGCGGGACGATATCCAGATTGAGCTCCACTGCGACGCGGCGTCCGGTCAAGTCCAGACGGGTCAGCAGGGCCGCAACGGTTTCACCGTCGGGCAGTTCAAAGGGTTCGCCGTTCAACTGAATGCGCATGCCACGGGCCGCCATCGTTTTTAGGGGCCAGCATTCTAGCGTGATTGACGTTGCTGGCCCAAGCCCCTTGGTCAGGCAGCCTGTAGACGCCACGCCGCCAAACCGAGGAAGAACCAGCCCAGCAGGAACGCCAGGCCACCAAACGGGGTGATGATGCCGAGCTTGCTGATGCCGGTCATGGTCAGCACATACAGGCTGCCGGAGAACAGCAGGATGCCCACGGCAAAAGACACACCCGCCCACGTCACCAGCCTGCCCGGGATGTGCGCCGCCAACAGTGCCACGCCGAACAGCGCCAGGGTGTGCACCAACTGGTAGGTCACGCCGGTGTGGAAAATCGCCAGGTACTCGGCGCTCAGGCGGTTTTTCAGGCCGTGGGCGGCAAACGCACCCAGGGCGACGCCGGTGAAACCGAAAAAGGCAGCCAGCATCAGAAAGCCACGCAACATGAGGAACTCCAGTCAGACTCAGGGGGCAGGGTCTGTATAATGGCCCGCTCAACGGGTTCGGCCAAGCCATCTCTATGCTGCGTCTCCTCTTCAAGCGTTTTCTCAAAGCCCTCAAGTGGTTTGCCATCGGCAGCGTGCTGCTGGTGCTGCTGTTCCGTTTCGTGCCACCACCGGGCACTGCGCTGATGGTTGAGCGCAAGGTCGAGTCCTGGGTCGACGGCGAGCCGATTGACGTACAGCGCACGTGGGTGCCGTGGGATCAGATCTCCGACGAACTGAAAGTGGCGGTGATGGCCGGCGAAGACCAGCGCTTCCCGCAACATTGGGGTTTTGATTTCGGCGCGATCCAGGCGGCATTGCAGCATAACGAGCGTGGCGGTTCGATTCGTGGCGCCAGCACCTTGAGCCAGCAGGTATCGAAGAACCTGTTTTTATGGACCGGCCGCAGCTATTTCCGCAAGGGCCTGGAAGCCTGGTTTACCGGGCTGATCGAGATTCTCTGGCCCAAGCAGCGAATTCTTGAGGTGTACCTCAACAGCGTGGAGTGGGATGAAGGCGTGTTCGGCGCCGAAGCGGCGGCGCGGCATCACTTTGGGGTGAGCGCCAAGGCGCTGACCCGCCAGCAGGCCAGCTACCTGGCGGCGGTGTTGCCTAACCCGCGGGTGTGGAGTGCCAGCCATCCAACGTCGTATGTCGCGCGACGGGCGGCGTGGATTCGGCAGCAGATGAGTCAGTTGGGTGGCGACAGCTATTTGAATGAGCTGAACAACTCGCGCAAGGCGCCCTGGGCTGACTGATACCCCACAAAACAAAAGTGGGAGCGGGCTTGCTCGCGAAAGCGGTGTGCCAGTCAATACCTTAGGTGACTGATCCACCGCTTTCGCGAGCAAGCCCGCTCCCACATTTCGATCGCGCTGTCCTAGCTACCTGTGTCAGGCGGCGATCGACAGTTTCAGCTTGTTCATCGCACTCTTCTCGAGCTGACGAATCCGCTCGGCCGACACGTTGTACTTCTGCGCCAGGTCGTGCAGCGTGGCTTTTTCTTCTGCCAACCAGCGCTGGTAGAGAATGTCACGGCTGCGGTCGTCCAGCACTTCCAGCGCTTCGTGCAGGTTGTGATTGGAGTTGTCGCTCCAGTCGGCATCTTCCAGCTGACGCGCCGGGTCGTACCGGTGGTCTTCCAGGTAGTTGGCCGGCGATTGGAAGGCGCTGTCGTCGTCCGCTTCGGCGGCCGGGTCGAAGGCCATGTCATGGCCGGTCAGGCGACTTTCCATCTCGCGCACTTCACGTGGCTCTACGCCGAGGCTTTCGGCCACGCGATGCACTTCTTCGTTGTTCAGCCACGCCAGGCGTTTCTTCTGGCTGCGCAGGTTGAAGAACAGTTTGCGCTGGGCCTTGGTGGTCGCGACTTTCACGATGCGCCAGTTGCGCAGGATGAATTCGTGAATTTCCGCCTTGATCCAGTGCACAGCAAACGACACCAGGCGCACACCCATTTCCGGGTTGAAGCGCTTCACAGCTTTCATCAGGCCAACGTTGCCTTCCTGAATCAGGTCAGCCTGGGCCAGGCCGTAGCCGCTATAGCTACGGGCGATATGTACGACAAAACGCAGGTGGGCGAGCACCATCTGCCGAGCCGCCCCCAAATCCTGCTCATAGTAGAGACTCTCGGCCAGTTCACGCTCCTGCTCGGGCGTCAGCAATGGAATGCTGTTGACCGTGTGCACATAGGCCTCCAGGTTCGCACCCGGGACCAGAGCATAAGCAGGTTGCAAAGAAGTGGTCATACGAAAAAACCTCCGACTCACATAACTCGTGCAGTTCAGCACTGCGAAAATTGACCGGGAACCGTAGGACAAGTTCCCTAAACCACTGATACGGTCAATACAAACGAAACCACATTACCCTGACATTAACTACTTCGGTGCCAGCTCACGTAAATGCCGTGCGACCGCAATCCAAGCACCGATATACCCCAAGAGCACTGCCCCAAGCAACAATGACAGACCATCGGCTGCCGGCACGCCGGCCAGGGCAAAATCGCTGCCGTACAAACCGGCAAGCCCCACCACCGCATCGTTCAGCCAGTTCAGGCCAAAAGCCAGTACGCCCCAGGACAAAATTCCCGCACCGAAGCCATAAAGCGCGCCCATGTACAGAAAAGGCCGACGCACATAGCTGTCCGTGCCGCCGACGAGTTTAATCACTTCTATCTCGGTGCGGCGGTTTTCAATATGAAGACGAATGGTATTGCCTATCACCAAAAGTAATGCAGACACCAGCAACACCGTCAGGCCGAACACAAACCGGTCGCCCAGCTTGAGAATCGCGGCCAACCGCTCTACCCAGACTAGATCAAGTTGTGCCTGTTGGACCTTCGGCAGCTCTGCGAGTTTTTGTCGCAGGGCTTCCAGGGTGGTCTTGTCGACCTCGTTCGGGGTGACCAGCACCACGCCCGGCAGCGGGTTTTGCGGCAACTCCTTGAGCGCCTCGCCCAGGCCGGACTGTTGCTGGAACTCTTCCAGGGCTTGATCGCGGCTGATGTACTCAGCCTCGGCCACACCCGGAATGCCCTTGATCTGGTCGCGCAGGGACTCACCGTCCTGGGCGCTGGCATCCAGGTTCAGGTACAGGGAAATCTGCGCCGCCCGCTGCCACGAACCGCCAAGGCGCTCGACATTGTTCAGCAGCAATGACAAGCCCATGGGCAGGCTCAAGGCCACGGCCATGACCAGGCAGGTAAAAAAGCTGCCGATCGGCTGCTTGCCGAGGCGGCGCAGGCTGTCTACCAGGCTGGCACGGTGGCTTTCGATCCAGGCATGCACCAGGGTGCCGAAATCCGGGCCATCGTCTTCGTCGCGTTTTTTCTTCTGTGGCTGCGGGTCGGCCGCCTTTGGCGCGACGCGCTCGGAAACCTTCGGGCTGCGTGTTGCACTCATACCCCAGCCTCCCCGTCACCGATCAGGCGGCCGCGTTGCAGGGTCAACATGCGGTGGCGCATGCGGGCGATCAGCGCCAGGTCGTGACTGGCGATCAGCACGCTGGTGCCCAGGCGGTTGATGTCTTCGAACACGCCCATGATTTCTGCGGCCAGGCGCGGGTCGAGGTTACCGGTGGGTTCGTCCGCCAGCAGCAAGGCCGGGCGATGGACGATGGCGCGGGCGATGCCGACGCGCTGTTGCTGGCCGGTGGACAGGTCGCCCGGGTACAGGTCGGTCTTGTCCGACAGCGCCACGCGCTCCAGGGCCGAATCCACGCGCTTGACGATTTCGGCCTTGGACAGACCGAGAATCTGCAACGGCAAGGCGATGTTGTTGAACACCGTGCGATCGAACAGCAACTGGTGGTTCTGGAACACCACGCCGATCTGGCGACGCAGGAATGGAATCTGTGCGTTGCTGATGGTTGCCAGGTCCTGGCCCGCCAGCAGCAGTTTGCCGGTGGTTGGGCGCTCCATGGCCAGCAGCAGGCGCAACAAGGTACTTTTACCGGCACCCGAATGGCCGGTCACAAACAAGAATTCGCCGCGACGCACCCGGAAACTCAGCTCATGCAAGCCGACATGCCCGTTGGCGTAGCGTTTACCGACCTGTTCGAAACGAATCATGAACGCTCCCGCTCGGCAAACAGTGCCTGTACAAAGGGTTCGGCTTCAAAAGTGCGCAGGTCGTCGATGCCTTCACCGACGCCGATGTAACGAATCGGCAACCCGAACTGCTTGGCCAGGGCGAAGATCACACCGCCCTTGGCCGTGCCGTCGAGCTTAGTCAATGCCAGGCCGGTCAGTTGGACCGTCTGGTGGAATTGTTTGGCCTGGCTGATGGCGTTCTGGCCGGTACCGGCGTCCAGCACCAGCAACACCTCGTGGGGCGCGTCGGCATCGAGCTTGCCGATCACGCGGCGAACTTTCTTCAGCTCTTCCATCAGGTTGTCTTTGGTGTGCAGGCGACCGGCGGTATCGGCGATCAGCACATCAATGTTGCGCGCTTTGGCGGCCTGCACCGCATCGAAGATCACCGAAGCCGAATCGGCGCCGGTGTGCTGGGCGATGACCGGGATCTTGTTGCGCTCGCCCCAGACCTGCAATTGCTCCACGGCGGCGGCACGGAAGGTGTCACCGGCGGCGAGCATGACTTTCTTGCCTTCCAGTTGCAGCTTCTTCGCCAGCTTGCCGATGGTGGTGGTCTTGCCGGCGCCGTTGACGCCAACCACCAGGATCACAAACGGCTTTTTCTGCGTATCGATGATCAGCGGCGCTTCCACCGGCTTGAGCATGTTGGCCAGCTCGGCCTGCAGCGACTTGTAGAGCGCATCGGCGTCGGTCAGTTGCTTGCGCGCGACCTTCTGGGTCAGGCTCTGGATGATCACGGCGGTGGCTTCGACGCCCACGTCGGCGGTCAGCAGGCGGGTTTCGATGTCCTCCAGCAGCTCGTCATCGATGGTCTTTTTGCCGAGGAACAGGCTGGCCATGCCTTCGCCGATGCTGGCGCTGGTCTTGCTCAGGCCTTGCTTGAGGCGGGCGAAGAAACCGGTCTTGCCGGTTTCGGCAGGAACAGCAGGCTCTTCGATGACTGCTGGCGCGGCGACGGCGACCGGAACAGGTTCGGCGACCACCGGTGCAGGCACCTCAACCACTGGCGGCGCCTGGACCACAACGGGCGCAGGCTCCACGAGGGCCGGAATCGGCGGCGCCACATGCTCGGCCAGCTCGTCTTCAACCAGTGCTACAGGCTCTTCTGCCACCGGCAACACCAGCCATGGCTTGTGCTCTGGCTCTGGCGCAGGTTCTGGCTCAACCACCGGCTGCAACACCGGCTCGGCCATCGGCAACACCACCGGGGCCGGTGTTTCGGCAACCGGTTCGGCTTCTACTATGGATTCGGGGATCGGTTCAGCTTGAACCTGCGGCTGTTCGACGACGGTTTCCTGCGGCTTTTTGCGCAGCCATCCGAACAGGCCTTTTTTCTCGCCAGCCGCAGCTGGGGTCTTCTTGTCGTCGTTGGAACCAAACATGGAGACGGCTATCTCAAGGTAGCGACGCGCCAGGGGGCGTGCCGGTAAATAAAATTCGATGCGTAACAGACTGTTTTTTAGCCAGCTCGTTCATGCGCAACATTTTGTAAGGCCTAAATAGAGCCTTAACAAGACAGCCATAGTGGCCGTCCCTAGGTCGGACCAGTATCCTAGCACCTCCTCGCCCGCCGACGCTAAGACCAAGCGGGCAGCCCAACAGGTTTAAAAACGAATGAATGCTCTAGCCCGCCGCGCCGCAGGCCTGCTGCTCAGCACAGTTTGTCTGCCCCTTTCAGCTTTGGCTGCCGACCCACAACCCACCCATGAATTCACCCTGGACAACGGCCTCAAGGTCGTCGTGCGCGAAGACCATCGCGCCCCGGTGGTGGTTTCGCAGGTCTGGTACAAGGTTGGCTCCAGCTACGAAACCCCGGGCCAGACCGGTTTGTCCCACGCCCTGGAACACATGATGTTCAAGGGCAGCGCCAAGGTCGGCCCCGGCGAGGCTTCGTTGATCCTGCGTGACCTGGGCGCGGAAGAAAACGCCTTCACCAGCGACGACTACACCGCCTACTACCAAGTGCTGGCCCGTGACCGCCTGGGTGTCGCCTTCGAGCTGGAAGCCGACCGCATGGCCAGCCTGCGCCTGCCGGCCGACGAGTTCAGCCGCGAGATCGAGGTGATCAAGGAAGAGCGCCGGATGCGCACCGACGACAACCCGATGTCCAAGGCCTATGAGCGCTTCAAGGCCATGGCCTACCCGGCCAGCGGCTACCACACGCCGACCATCGGCTGGATGGCCGACCTGGACCGCATGAAGGTTGAAGAGCTGCGCCACTGGTACCAATCCTGGTACGTGCCGAACAACGCCACCCTGGTAGTGGTGGGCGACGTAACCCCGGATGAAGTCAAAACCCTGGCCCAGCGCTATTTCGGCCCGATCCCCAAGCGCGACGTCCCCCCGGCGAAAATCCCGCTGGAGCTGGCCGAGCCCGGTGAACGCCTGCTGACTATGCATGTACAGACCAAACTGCCGAGCGTGATCCTTGGTTTCAACGTGCCGAGCCTGGCCACCGCTGAAGACAAACGCTCGGTCAACGCCCTGCGCCTGATCTCGGCACTGCTGGACGGCGGCTACAGCGCGCGCATCTCGACACAACTGGAGCGCGGCGAAGAGCTGGTGTCCGGCGGCTCGTCGAGCTACGACGCCTACACCCGCGGTGACAGCCTGTTCACCCTGACTGCCACACCGAACCTGCAAAAGAAAAAGACCGTGGCCCAGGCTGAAGCCGGCCTTTGGCGCCTGCTGGATGAGCTGAAGGCCAAGCCACCGAGCGCTGAAGAACTGGAGCGTATCCGCGCCCAGGTCATCGCCGGCGTGGTTTACCAGCGCGACTCGATTACCAGCCAGGCCACTGCCATCGGCTCCCTGGAGACAGTGGGCCTGTCCTGGAAACTCATGGACACCGAGCTGGCCGAGCTGCAAAGCGTCACCGCCGAAGATATCCAGAAAGCTGCACGCACCTATTTCACCCGCGAACGTCTCAGCGTCGCCCATGTCTTGCCTGAGGAGACCGCTCATGAGTGAACGTAAAAACAACCGCCTGGTGCTGCCCGGCCTGATCGTGGTGACTTTGGCTGCGGCCTGCGCGGTGTACTTGCTGCGCCCCAGCGAATCCGTCGCCAGCCAGGCGCTGGAGCAGGCCAAGTCCGCCAACAAGCTGCAATCCCTGGCCGAGCTGGACGACAAGGCGCCGACCAACCGCAAGCTCGACGTGCAAACCTGGACCACCGCCGAAGGCGCCAAGGTGCTGTTCGTCGAAGCCCATGAACTGCCGATGTTCGACATGCGCATCCTGTTCGCCGCCGGCAGCAGCCAGGACGGCGCAACGCCAGGCCTGGCACTGTTGACCAACGCAATGCTTAACGAAGGCGTGCCGGGCAAGGACGTCAGCCAGATTGCCGCCGGTTTCGACGGCCTGGGTGCTGATTTCAGCAATGGCGCCTACCGCGACATGGCGCTGGTTTCCCTGCGCAGCCTGAGCGCCAGCGACAAGCGTGACGCCGCCCTGTCACTGTTTGACGACGTGATCGGCAAGCCGACCTTCCCGGCAGACTCCCTGGCGCGGATCAAGAACCAGCTGCTGGCCGGCTTTGAATACCAGAAACAGAATCCCGGCAAACTGGCGAGCATCGAGCTGTTCAAGCAGCTCTATGGCGACCACCCTTACGCGCACCCGAGCGAAGGCAACGCCGAGAGTGTGCCGAAGGTGACTCTTGCGCAATTGAAGGACTTCCACGCCAAGGCCTACGCCGCCGGCAACGCAGTGATTTCCGTAGTCGGCGATCTGACCCGCGCCGAAGCCGAAGCCATGACCGCCAAGGTTTCCGCGTCCCTGCCAAAAGGCCCGGCGCTGGCGAAAATCGCCCAACCGGTCGAGCCCAAGGCTGGCACCACGCACATCGAGTTCCCGTCCAAGCAGACAACCCTGCTGCTGGCGCAACTGGGTATCGACCGTGCCGACCCGGATTACGCCGCGCTGTCCCTGGGTAACCAGATTCTCGGCGGCGGTGGCTTCGGCACCCGTTTGATGAGCGAAGTGCGCGAGAAACGCGGCCTGACCTACGGCGTATACTCCGGCTTCTCGCCGATGCAGGTACGCGGCCCGTTCATGATCAACCTGCAAACCCGCGCCGAAATGAGCGCCGGCACGCTGCGATTGGTGCAGGACGTACTCGCCGACTACCTCAAGACCGGCCCGACACAGAAAGAACTCGATGACGCCAAGCGCGAACTGGCCGGCAGCTTCCCGCTGTCCACCGCGAGCAACGCCGATATCGTCGGGCAGCTGGGCGCCATGGGTTTCTACAACCTGCCGCTGAGCTACCTGGAAGATTTCATGAAACAATCCCAGGCGCTGACCGTTGACCAGATCAAAGCTGCTTTGAACAAACATTTGAGTGCCGACAAGATGGTCATCGTGACCGCCGGCCCGACGATTGCGCAAAAGCCACTACCGCCCCCCACTGATAAACCCGCCGAGCAACCGCTCGGGGTTCCGGAGCATTAATGGCCCGTCCATCCCGTCCCAAAAAACCTGTCCACAACGTTCACAACGGTGTGGGCCAACTGCGCATCATCGGCGGAGAGTGGGGCAGCCGTAAGCTGAGCTTCCCTGATGTCGTGGGCCTGCGCCCGACGCCAGACCGCGTGCGTGAAACCCTGTTCAACTGGCTCGCGCCGTATATCGCCGGGGCCAAGGTGCTGGACCCGTTCGCGGGTAGCGGCGCGTTGTTCCTGGAGTCGCTGTCCCGTGGCGCGGCGCTGGGCCAGGCGCTGGATGCCAGCAATGTGGCGGTCGCCAGCCTCAAGGAACACCTGGGCACCCTGCGTTGCACCACAGGGCAAGTGCAGACGGCTGACGCGTTGCGCTACCTGGAAACCCAGGAAGCCCGTGAGTTTGACGTGGTGTTTCTTGATCCGCCGTTCAACCAGAGCCTGCTGCCGACTGTATGTGCGCTGCTGGAAGAGCGTCAGTGGTTGGCGCCGGATGCCTGGATCTACACTGAAAGCGAAACCGCACCGTCCACACTCGGCCTGCCGGGCACGTGGCGCCTGCACCGCGAGCAGAAATCCGGGCGGGTGTATTACGCGTTGTGGCAACGCACCGTGTAGGAGCGAGCTTGCTCGCGAAGATCGTTAACGATGACGCGGGAAACCAGGGGAACGCGGTGATCTTGAGTTTTTCGCGAGCAAGCTCGCTCCTACAATGATTGGAGCAAGCCCATTCGGCACCGAGAATTTCATGACTCCGCCCCTCGACCGCTTCTCCCCCGCCTTCGGCCTCGGCAACCCGCACCTGCAAACGTTGTGGGGACCGCTGTGGCGCAAAACCACGCACATCGAACGCCAGCGCGAACGGCTGTGGCTGGCAGACGGCGACTTTCTCGACCTCGACTGGCATGGGCCCCATGACGCAACCACCCCGCTGGTGCTGGTACTGCACGGGCTGACCGGCTCGTCCAACTCCCCTTACGTCGCCGGCCTGCAAAAAGCCCTCGCAACCCAAGGCTGGGCCAGCGTCGCGCTGAACTGGCGTGGCTGCTCCGGCGAACCCAACCTGCTCGCCCGCAGCTACCATTCCGGCGCCAGTGAAGACCTGGCCGAAACCATCGCTCACCTGCGGGCCAAGCGCCCGTTGGCGCCGCTGTATGCGGTGGGGTATTCACTGGGCGGCAATGTGCTGCTCAAGTACTTGGGCGAAACCGGCGAAGCCTGCGGGCTGCAAGGTGCGGCAGCCGTGTCGGTACCGTTTCGCCTGGATCAGTGCGCCGATCGCATTGGCCTGGGCTTTTCTCGGGTTTATCAGAAGCATTTCATGCGCGAAATGCTGGCCTATATCCGCGTCAAACAAAGCCGGTTTCTCAAGGATGGCCGCGAGGCAGGCCTGAAAACCCTCGCCGACCTGGGCTCGCTGGAGAAGATGCGCACGTTCTGGGACTTTGACGGCCGCGTCACCGCGCCGCTGCACGGGTTCCTCAGTGCCGAGGACTACTACCGCCGCGCCTCCAGCCGCTACTACCTCGGGGGCATTCGCACACCAACCCTGATCATCCAGGCCGCGGACGACCCGTTCGTGTTCGCCCACAGCCTGCCCGAGGCCAGCGAACTGTCGGATTGCACCGAGTTCGAACTGCTGGCCAAGGGCGGGCATGTCGGGTTTGTGGACGGCTCATTGAAGCAGCCAACTTACTACCTGGAACGGCGAATCCCAGGGTGGCTACTGACACAACGCCGATAAAAATGTAGGAGCTCCCACACTTTGGCTCAGACCGGGTCAGGCAGACCTCAGTCGCCTGTTGCAACTTCCCGCTTTGGATCAGTGATCCACTCGCTCCACGACCCCGCGTACAACTTGCCCAACGGGTAACCCGCCAGGCACAGCGCAAACAGGTTGTGGCAGGCAGTCACGCCCGAGCCGCAGTAGGCCACCAGGTCATCCGGCGAGCGGTCTTGCAGCTTGGCGGCGAAGCGTTGCTTGAGCTGGTCCGCCGGCAGGAAACGGCCGTCGCTGCCCAGGTTTTCATTGAATGCGGCACATTGCGCGCCGGGGATATGCCCGGCAACCGGGTCGATCGGCTCCACTTCACCACGAAAACGCGGCTGGGCGCGGGCGTCGATCAGGGTCAGGCCGGGCTGGCCAAGGCGTTTCTGCAGGTGTTCGGCGTCCAGTTGCAAGTGGTTGTCCGGCGTGCCGCTGAAGGTGCCGGGCTCGATCACCGGCGCATCCAGGCTCAACGGGAAGCCCGCCGCGTGCCAGGCTTTCAGGCCGCCATCGAGGATGAACACACCGTCGCGCTTGCCCAGCCAGGCCAGCAGCCACCAGGCACGGGCGGCATAGGCACCCGGGCCGTCGTCATACAAAACGATATCGCTGTCGGCGTTAACGCCCCATGCCCGCAGTTGCCGGATAAACGCATCCGGCGCCGGCAACGGATGGCGACCGGTCACGCCCTTGATTATCGGCCCGCTGAGGTGGCGCTCCAGATCGGCATACTGCGCCCCTTCGATATGCCCTTCGGCGTAGCTGCACAGGCCGTAGTCCGGGTCTTCCAGGGCAAAGCGGCAATCGAGGATCACCAGCCCGCCGGACTTCTGGCGCTCGGCCAGTTGCTGGGGGCTGATCAGTTGGGCAAGCGGCATGACTGACTCCTGTGGCTAGGTTAGCGTTCGGGAAACATCCTACTTCACTTCTTCCAGCGCCTGATTCAACGGCACGTAAAACTCTTTGAACAGTGCATCCACCGCGTCCTTGGCCTTGGGGGTGATAAACCCGGCTTCCAGCACCAGCACCTGGTACACACCGCGCTTGATGGCCTCAGCGCTCAGGTGCGTGGACTTTTCATTGGTGGTGCACAGGAAGCGCACCCATGAGGTGAGGATGATCCAGGCGTTGAGGGTCAGGGCTTCGGTTTGCACCGGGTCCATGTTCAGGATGCCGGCATCGACAAACCCCTGGTAGATGGCTGCGCCCTGGATCAGGCAACGCTGGGAGAACCGCCGATAGCCGGTGGCCAGCTCCGGGTCGCTTTCCAGCAGGTGTTCGAGGTCACGGTGCAGGAAGCGGTAGCGCCACATGCCGGCCAGCACCGCCTGCAGGTAGAAGCGCTTGTCTTCCACGGTCACCGCACGGCCCTGGGGCGGGCGCAGGAAACTGTCCACCAACGCTTCGTACTCACGAAACAGCACCGCGATAATCGCCTGCTTGTTGGGGAAGTGGTAGTACAGGTTGCCCGGGGAAATTTCCATATGGGCGGCGATATGGTTGGTGCTGACACTGCGCTCGCCCTGCTGGTTAAACAGCTCCAGGCTGGTTTGCACAATGCGCTCGCTGGTCTTTACTCGTGGTGCCATGGGAAATCAACTTCTAGACCCGTGATGGCGGCATCTTACGGACTATCCTTGTCCGGATAAATCGGCACGTTGTGCAATGTTATTTGACAATTTAGAGCAATGACTCTAAAAACTGAAGCATTCCAATAACAATCGGGAACTTCGCCATGTCTGCCAACGTTGCCTACCTGCAAGATTCCCAGGCGCTGGACCAGCTCCAGGAACTGTTCGACGCCCAGCGCCAAGCCTACGCCGCCAACCCGATGCCGCCGGCCGCCCAGCGCCAGCAATGGCTCAAGGCCTTGCGCGAGCTGCTGAGTGACGAACGCCAGGCGCTGATCAACGCCATCAGCAGTGATTTCAGCCACCGCAGCGCCGACGAAACCCTGTTCGCCGAACTGATGCCCAGCCTGCATGGCATTCACTACGCCAGCAAACACCTCAAGGGTTGGATGAAACCTTCCCGCCGCGCTGTAGGCATTGCCTTCCAGCCCGCGTCCGCCAAGGTCATCTATCAACCCCTGGGTGTGGTCGGGGTGATCGTGCCCTGGAACTACCCGTTGTACCTGGCCATCGGCCCGCTGGTGGGTGCATTGGCGGCCGGCAACCGGGTGATGCTCAAGCTCAGCGAATCCACCCCCGCCACCGGCCAGTTGCTCAAGACGCTGCTGGCGAAGATCTTCCCCGAGGACCTGGTGTGCGTGGTGCTCGGCGAGGCTGAAGTGGGCATGGCGTTTTCCAAGCTGCGCTTCGACCACCTGCTGTTCACCGGCGCCACCAGCATCGGCAAGCACGTGATGCGCGCGGCGGCCGAACACCTGACGCCGGTCACCCTGGAACTGGGCGGCAAATCACCGGCGATTGTTTCCGCCGACGTGCCGCTCAAGGACGCCGCCGAACGCATCGCCTTCGGCAAGGCGCTGAATGCCGGGCAAACCTGCGTGGCGCCGGACTATGTGCTGGTGCCGGAAGACCGTGTAGACGGCTTCGTCGAGGCCTACAGCAAGGCGGTTCGCGGGTTCTATCCGACCCTGGCCGACAACCCGGACTACACCGCCATCATCAACGAACGACAGTTGGCCCGGCTCAACGGCTACGTGAAAGACGCCACCGACAAGGGTGCCACCCTGGTCCCGCTGTACGACCAGGGCCAGGACCGCCGCATGGCCCACAGCCTGCTGCTGAATGTCAGCGACGAGATGACCGTGATGCAGGACGAAATCTTCGGCCCGGTGCTGCCGATCGTGCCGTATCGCGGCCTCGACCAGGCCTTCGCCTACATCAATCAGCGCCCTCGCCCGCTGGCGCTGTATTACTTCGGCTACAACAAGGCGGAACAGAACCGCGTACTGCACGAAACCCATTCCGGCGGCGTGTGCCTGAACGACACGTTGCTGCACGTAGCCCAGGACGACATGCCCTTCGGCGGCATCGGCCCGTCGGGCATGGGCCACTACCACGGCCATGAAGGTTTCCTGACCTTCAGCAAGGCCAAGGGCGTGCTGATCAAACAACGCCTGAACGCGGCCAAGCTGATTTACCCGCCCTATGGCAAATCCATCCAGAAGTTGATCCAGAAGCTGTTCGTCCGCTAACAAACCCATCACCGGGATAACAATAAGAATGAACCCTAGCCTGACTGAATCACCCGCGCTGTCACGACGCGGCGTCTTGAAACTCGGCCTGTGCGCCAGCGCCTTCCTGGCCACCGCCGGGCTTGGCGCCAGCCTCAGCGGCTGCTCCAGCAGCACCCCGGCCAGCGGCTTTGCGATGTTGCGCAGCAGTGACCTGCCGTTTTTGCGGGCAGTGATTCCGGTGCTGCTGGAGGGCGTGGCCAGCGCCGAGATAGTGGTGGCCGGCATCGACGACACCCTGAAAAAGCTCGACTTCAGCCTGCAACACCTGTCGCCCGAGATGTTCAAGCTGACCCAGCAACTGTTCGACGTATTGGGCATGGCCGTCACCCGTGGGCCGCTGACCGGGGTGTGGGGCAGCTGGGAAAACGCCAGCGGCGAACAGATCCGCAACTTCCTGCACCGTTGGGAAAACAGCTACCTGAACCTGCTGCGCATGGGCCAGGGCTCGTTGCTCAAGCTGGTGATCATGGCCTGGTATTTCCGCCCCGAGTCCTGGGCGCATTGCGGCTACCCCGGCCCACCGAAAATCTGATCTGCATCCCGATAAAAACAAGAGACGACCCTGATGCCCGTACCTGATCTGTTCCGCGATGGCATGGCCCGCGGCTGGAAGACCCACAATGGCGCCGCCCTCGACCAGGACCTGACCCTGGAAGCCGACGTCGCGATCATCGGCAGCGGCGCCGGCGGCGGCACCACCGCCGAAATCCTCAGCGCCGCCGGCTACAAGGTGCTGCTGATCGAAGAAGGCCCGCTGAAGACCAGCAACGACTTCAAGCTGCTGGAAGACGAGGCCTACGCCAGCCTCTACCAGGAAGGCATCGGCCGCATGAGCAAGGACGGCGCTATCACCATCCTGCAGGGCCGCGCGGTCGGCGGCACCACGCTGATCAACTGGACCTCCAGCTTCCGCACCCCGGACCCGACCCTCGCCCACTGGGCCAGCGAGTACGCGGTCAAGGGCCACAGCAGCGCCGAAATGGCGCCCTGGTTCGAAAAAATGGAACAACGCCTGGGCATCGCGCCTTGGGCCATGCCACCGAATGCCAACAATGACGTGATCCGCAAGGGCTGCGAAAAGCTTGGATACAGCTGGCACGTGATCCCGCGCAATGTGCGCGGCTGTTTCAACCTGGGGTATTGCGGCATGGGTTGCCCGGTCAACGCCAAGCAATCAATGCTGGTGACCACCATTCCGTCCACCCTGGAGAAAGGCGGCGAGCTGCTGTACCTGGCCCGTGCCGAACGCCTGAAGTTCAGCGGCGACACCATCACCAGCCTCGAATGCGTGGCCATGGATCAGTATTGCGTGGCACCCACCGGCCGCAAGATCACAGTAAAAGCCAAGCATTACGTACTGGCCGGCGGCGGCATCAACAGCCCGGCGCTGCTGCTGCGCTCGGACGCACCCGATCCCCACTCGCGCCTGGGCAAGCGAACCTTTTTACACCTGGTGAATTTTTCCGCCGGGTTGTTCGACGAGGTGATCAACCCGTTCTACGGCGCGCCGCAGTCGATTTATTCCGATCACTTCCAATGGCAGGACGGCACTACCGGCAAAATGTCCTACAAGCTCGAAGTACCGCCACTGCATCCGGGCCTGGCCAGCACCTTGCTCGGCGGCTACGGCACGCAGAACGCGCTGGACATGGGTCAACTGCCGAAAACCCACGCCATGCTGGCGCTGCTGCGGGACGGCTTCCACCCCGACAGCCCGGGTGGCACAGTCGAATTACGCGGCGATGGCACACCGGTGCTCGATTATCAGGTTTCGCCCTACGCCTGGGACGGCCTGCGCCGGGCATTCCACAGCATGGCGGAGATTCAGTTTGCCGGCGGCGCCAAGTCGGTGATGCCGCTGCACGGCGATGCGCGCTACGTGAACACCTTGGCTGAAGCCCGCAGCATGATCGACGGGTTGAACCTCGAATTACATCGAACCCGGCTCGGCAGCGCTCATGTAATGGGCGGTTGCGCGATGGGGGAAGAACCGAAAAACGCCGTGGCCGACAGCCTTGGGCGCCATCATCAACTGCGCAACTTGTCGATCCACGATGGCTCGCTATTCCCCACCAGCATTGGCGCTAACCCGCAGTTATCGGTGTATGGATTGACGGCGCAACTGGCGACGGCATTGGCCGAACGTCTGAAAACGGCCTGAAAAAACCGGGTATTCGCGGTGTCTATAGTGCTTTCTTCTGAATAAGTTGACTTGGCCGACCGGGATGGCTGCGATACCATCCGGTTCCCCAACGGACTCCGCCAGGACGACGCGATGAACCGAGTGTTGTACCCAGGTACCTTCGACCCAATCACCAAGGGCCATGGCGATCTGGTCGAACGCGCCTCGCGCTTGTTCGACCATGTGATTATCGCGGTCGCTGCCAGCCCCAAGAAAAACCCGCTGTTTCCCCTGGAACAGCGCGTGGAGCTGGCCCGTGAGGTCACCAAGCATCTGCCCAACGTTGAAGTGGTCGGCTTCTCGACGCTGCTGGCGCACTTCGCCAAGGAACAGAACGCCAATGTGTTCCTGCGCGGCCTGCGGGCGGTGTCGGACTTCGAATACGAATTCCAGCTGGCCAACATGAACCGCCAACTGGCGCCGGACGTGGAAAGCCTGTTTCTTACGCCTTCGGAACGTTATTCGTTCATTTCCTCGACGTTGGTCCGGGAAATCGCGGCGTTGGGCGGGGATATCACCAAGTTCGTGCACCCGGCTGTGGCGGATGCTCTCACCCTGCGATTCAAGAAATAATCCCGGACTGCAGGAGCTGGCTTGCCAGCGATCCAGGCGCCACGGTGCAACTGACCCATCGCCATCGCCGGCAAGCCGGCTCCTACAGTCCATCGCTGTGACTCGCACTGCGGGCGCCAATGCGGCACAATTGCGCGCATTAGTTTTCAGATGCCTTGGCTGACAGCCCTGGCAGGAGTTTCCATGTCCCTGATCATCACCGACGATTGCATCAACTGCGACGTCTGCGAACCCGAGTGCCCGAACGCTGCCATTTCCCAGGGTGAAGAGATCTATGTGATCGACCCCAACCTGTGCACCCAGTGTGTCGGCCACTACGACGAACCCCAGTGCCAGCAGGTTTGCCCGGTGGATTGCATTCCGCTGGACGAGGCTCATCCGGAAACGGAAGAGCAACTGATGGAGAAGTACCGGTTGATTACCGGGAAGGCCTAAGTCCCTTGGCGCTTCATTAAGCCCCTTCGCGAGCAAGCCCGCTCCCACATTCGACTGCATTCCAAAGGTGGAACTCGGTCGAATGTGGGAGCGGGCTTGCTCGCGAAGAGGCCATCAGCAGCACCACAAATTGTCAGCTCTGACACTTCGGGCAAAACACACTCGCCCGCTGCCCCAGCATCACGTTGCGCAATTCGGTCCCACAGACCTTGCACGCCTCGCCACCACGGCCATAGACGAACAATTCCTGCTGGAAATACCCCGGCTGTCCGTCGCCACCGATAAAGTCCCGCAGCGTGGTGCCGCCGCGCTCGATGGCCGCCGCCAGGATGCGTTTGATCTCGATCGCCAGCTTCAGGTAACGCCCACGGGAAATGCCCTTGGCTTCCCGGCGCGGATCAATCCCGGCGGCAAACAGCGCTTCCGTCGCATAGATATTGCCCACGCCCACCACCACCGCGTTGTCCATGATGAACGGCTTCACCGCCATCGAGCGTCCACGGGACAGCTGGAATAGCCGCTCGCCGTCGAACAGGTCGGTCAACGGCTCCGGCCCCAGGCGGATCAGCAGCTCGTGGTTCAGCGGGTCGAGGCTCCAGAGCATCGCGCCAAAGCGTCGCGGGTCGGTGTAGCGCAGGGCCAGGCCCGACTCCAGTTCTATATCCACATGCTCATGCTTGGCCGCCGGGCTGCCGGCTTCCACCAGGCGCAAATTGCCCGACATGCCCAAGTGGCTGATCAGCGTGCCGACCTCGGCATTGATCAACAAATACTTGGCCCGCCGCTCCACCAGCACGATGCGTTGCCCGGACAGCCGCACATCCAGGTCTTCCGGGATCGGCCAGCGCAGGCGCCGCTCACGCACCACCACACGGCTGACCCGCTGGCCTTCCAGGTGCGGCGCAATTCCGCGCCGGGTGGTTTCGACTTCCGGTAACTCGGGCATGTGTACCTCTTGGAAAAAGGGTTAGTGCGCGCCCAGCTCGCGGATCGACAACTTCAAACTCTCGAAGTCGTAGTCCGACAGGCCGATATGGTCCAGCACCAGCGGGCCGATGGCGTTCCACTCATGGTCATCCACCTGGTTGCCCAGCACGCGGTACGACGCACAAATGTGCTCGGCCATCTTCAGGATCGCCAGCAGGTTTTTCAGCTGCGGCTTCTGGTTGGACTCGTCGCTGAAAATCGCCAGGGCATTGTGGTGATTGGCGATGGCATCGGTCACATGTTCCGGCAGGCGCCAGGATTTGGCGGTGTAGTAACCCACCACGGCATGGTTGGTGTTGAACGCCTGGTTCTCGGTGTCGACCACACGGCACTCCGGGCCGGCGTTGGCATAGGCCTCTTCCAGCACACTCATGTAGTTCGGGAAACGCTTGAGCATCAGCGGCACGCCACAATCGTGGAACAGCCCCAATGCGTAGGCTTCATCGACCGCCTGGCTGCCGGTGCGCTTGGCCAGGGCCAGGCAGGTCATGGCCACGTCCTGGGCGGTGTCCCAGAAACGGTTGAGGGTGACGATGGTGTCGTCGCTCATCTCGCCCTTGATCGACTGCGCGTTGATCAGGTTGACGATGGAGCGGCTGCCCAGCAGGTTCACCGCGCGCTGGATCGAGACGATCTTGTTGCTCAGACCGTAATACGGCGAATTGACGATCTTCAGCAGCGAGCCGGAGAGGCCCGGGTCTTGGGCGATCAACCGGGCGATCACTTCCAGGTCCGGATCGGGCATGTACTGCTCCATCTGCAAATCCACCATGATTTGCGGTTGAGGCGGCACGCTGATGCCTTGCAGGCTCTGTTGGATCTGTTCGGCGGATAGCTCTTGGGACATAGGGGGCACACTCTGGACTAGGCGGCGATTCTAACCTTTATGGCAACCAGGCTGACACCTCAAAAACCCGAACTGAAACCGGACCGAATGTGGGAGCGGGCTTGCTCGCGAAAGCGGTGTGTCAGCCACGGAATGGGTTTACTGATCCTCCGCTTTCGCGAGCAAGCCCGCTCCCACATGTCCGGCGGCGCCGCCAAGTACTGCACAACACGGTATACTCCCGCTCTTTTTTCCGGAGCGACGTCATGTCCCTGCCAAGCCTGCGTCTCAAAGCCAACGCCGATCGTCGTTTGCGCAACGGCCACCTGTGGGTCTACAGCAACGAAATCGATGTGGCCGCCACACCTCTTCACGGCTTCCAGGCAGGCGACCAGGCGATCCTGGAAGCAGCCGGCGGCAAGACCCTCGGCATCGTGGCCATGAGCCCGAACAACCTGATCTGCGCCCGCCTGCTGTCCCGCGACATCAAGTTGCCGCTGGACAAGTCGCTGCTGGTGCACCGCATCAACGTCGCCCTGTCCCTGCGTGACCGCCTGTTCGACAAGCCGTTCTACCGCCTGGTGTACGGCGATTCCGACTTGTTGCCAGGCCTGGTGGTCGACCGTTTCGGCGACATCCTGGTGGTGCAGATCGCTTCGGCGACCATGGAAGCCCACAAGGAAGACGTGATTGCCGCACTGACCCAAGTGCTCAAGCCAAGCGGCATCCTGTTCAAGAACGACTCCGCTGCGCGTGATGCCGAAGGCCTCAACCGCTACGTCGAAACCGTGTTCGGCCTGGTGCCGGAGTGGGTGGCACTGGAAGAAAACGGCGTGAAGTTCGAAGCGCCGGTGATCCAGGGCCAGAAGACCGGCTGGTTCTACGACCACCGCATGAACCGCGCTCGCCTGGCTCCGTATGCCAAAGGCAAACGCGTACTCGACCTGTACAGCTACATCGGCGGCTGGGGCGTGCAAGCGGCCGCCTTCGGTGCCAGTGAAGTGTTCTGCGTCGACGCCTCCGCCTTCGCCCTCGACGGCGTGGAGCGCAACGCGGCACTGAACGGCGTTGCCGAGAAAATGACCTGCATCGAAGGCGACGTGTTCGAAGCCCTCAAAGAGCTGAAAGCCAGCGAAGAGCGTTTCGACGTGATCGTGGCCGACCCGCCTGCCTTCATCAAGCGCAAGAAAGACATGAAGAACGGCGAAGGCGCCTACCGCCGCCTGAACGAGCAAGCCATGCGCCTGCTCAGCAAGGACGGCATCCTGGTCAGCGCTTCGTGCTCGATGCACTTGCCGGAAGACGACCTGCAAAACATCCTGCTGACCAGCGCCCGTCACCTGGATCGCAATATCCAGATGCTGGAACGCGGCGGCCAGGGCCCGGACCACCCGATGCACCCGGCGATTGCCGAGACCCGGTATATCAAGAGCATTACTTGCCGGTTGTTGCCGAACAGCTAACGCCCAATTGAAACCGGATCAACTGTAGGAGCGAGCTTGCTCGCGAAAGACGAATAGACAACACGGGCTACCTGATAGCGCTGCGTTATCGTTGACGTTCTTCGCGAGCAAGCTCGCTCCTACAGCGGCCACACACACCATCATGGGCTTGGCCTCCCACAACACTTTTGATTGAATTCCCCGTTTCGCAGACTAGTATCGGTTTCTGGTTTTACTCCGGAAAATAAAAACAATGTCTGAGTCCTCTTATTCGCCACCCCATGGCGACGTAAAACGCCAACAACTCTCGCGCTTCATCCTCATCACCTGCATTTCCCTGATCAGCTTCTTCCCGATCAATATCCTGCTGCCCTCCTTTCCAGCCCTGGCCGCGAAGTTCGACACTTCAACCGCTGAAGTCGCGCTGTCCATCAGCCTGTTCACCCTGGTATTTGCGATTTCCCAACTGATCGCCGGCCCGCTTTCAGACAAGTTCGGGCGCAAGGAAGTCCTGCTGGGGTGCATCGTGGTTTCCACCCTAGGCTCGATCGGCTGCGCACTGGCGGCGAATTACCCGAGTTTCCTGCTGTTTCGCGCCGTCCAGGCCATCGGCTGTGGCTTTTTTGTGCTCGGCCATGCGCTGGTTGAAGACCTTTTCGAAGAGCAGGATCGCGCCCGCATCCGCATCTACTACATGACCCTGAGCGGATCGTTCGTTGCGCTGTCGCCGCTGCTCGGCTCCTGGCTGCAAACCACATTTGATTGGCAGGGCAGCTTTTATGGATTTGCGGTGATGGCGCTAGGCATGTTTATCCATGCCTGGCTGATATTGCCGTCCAAGGCGGCCAGCCCTGAAAGAGCCCCTGTTTCGATCATCGCCACGCTGAAATCCATCGCAAACAACCGGGACTTCATCCGTTACTGGTGGATCGCCGCGTTGGTATTCGCGTGTTACTTCGCCTTGATCAGCGTGACACCGCTGATTTTCATGGATGAGTTGAAGCTGTCCGAATACCAGTACGCAGTAGTGCTGATGGTGTATGGCGTTGCCTACCTGCTGGGCGGCGTTGCAGCAACTGCACTGCAGAAACATATCTCCCTCACGCGACAAATCAACCTCGGGCTGGGCCTGCTGGGGATCGCAGGCGTATTGCTGACGCTGGTGATCAGCTATGAGGCCATGACCACCATCACCCTGCTGATCCCGATGCTGATCAGCGCCCTGGCCGTGACCCTGGTTCGCCCCGCCGCGATTTCCGCGGCCATGTTGCTGTTCTCCAGCAGCGCCGGCACCGCCGCGTCGGCCGGCAACAGCATCATGTTCATCACCGCCGCCGTCAGCAGCGCCGCGCTCGCCCAAGCCGGAGACAACTTGCTGATGACCATCGCCATCAGCTTCATCGTGCTCAGCGTTTGGGGCGTAGTGACGAACATCAGAGTCGGACGCTAACGCTCTCCCACTCCCACTGTAGGAGCGAGCTTGCTCGCGAAAAACATATAGGCGACACGGGCCACCTGATAGCGCTGCGTTATCGTTGACGTTCTTCGCGAGCAAGCTCGCTCCTACAGAAGGCATGACATATTCAGAACCAGTGTTTAAACGCCAATAGACACTGTTGCCTCCTACCGTCTCTCTTCTACCCACACGAAGAGGACGAAGGAATGTCCACCCAGCAAAACGCCCATCGGCTGCGTAAAGGCCGCTATTCGGAATCCGGCCGCATTTACCTGCTCACCGCCGTCACCCATCAACGACAGCTGGTCTTCCAGGACTGGCGCATTGGTCGCCTGCTTGTTCGCGAATTCAGAAAGGCTCAGGACGACGGCGAGGCGACCTCACTGGCCTGGGTCGTGATGCCGGACCATTTCCATTGGCTGGTGGAATTGCACAACGGCGATTTGCCGAGACTGATGCGGATTACCAAGTCGCGAAGTGCCCACGCCATTAACAAAGCGAGGAGTTGCCACGGGACACTTTGGCAAAAGGGCTACTTTGATCGGGCGCTACGCCGGGAAGATGACCTGAAAGCAACAGCTCGATACATCGTCGCCAATCCATTAAGAGCAGGGCTGGTTGAGCGTATCGGCGACTATCCGCTCTGGGACGCCATGTGGCTGTGAAATACGCAACCCTGTAGGAGCGAGCTTGCTCGCGAAAAACCAACAGACGACACGGACCACCTGATAGCGCTGCGTTACCGTTGACGTTTTTCGCGAGCAAGCTCGCTCCTACAGGTAGACGGCCATTCCCTCCGGCCGCCAGCGGTGTAGAATCGGACCTATTCATCGCCAGTCATCCCCCGGCGGGTTTATGAGCTCGAGGCCCAAGCAAGCGGCGATCCCGCGACGCGAGTGGCAACTTCCGGACACACGGCCATTTATCGGGTGCTCCAGTCGTCAATTAGAAGCTCACTCCCCTTTAGTACTTGATTAGCCGCCCGGAGTGCTCCAATGCCTGATTACCGCTCGAAAACATCCACCCACGGCCGCAACATGGCCGGCGCCCGCGCACTGTGGCGCGCCACGGGGATGAAAGATGACGACTTCAAGAAGCCGATCATCGCGATTGCCAACTCGTTCACCCAGTTCGTACCCGGCCACGTCCACCTCAAGGACCTGGGCCAACTGGTCGCCCGCGAGATCGAACGCGCCGGCGGTGTAGCGAAAGAATTCAACACCATCGCCGTGGATGACGGCATCGCCATGGGCCATGACGGCATGCTGTATTCCCTGCCGAGCCGCGAGATCATCGCCGACTCCGTGGAATACATGGTCAACGCCCACTGCGCCGACGCCATCGTGTGCATCTCCAATTGCGACAAGATCACCCCCGGCATGCTGATGGCCGCCCTGCGCCTGAACATCCCGGTGATCTTCGTCTCCGGCGGCCCGATGGAAGCCGGCAAGACCAAGCTCGCCTCCCACGGCCTCGACCTGGTGGACGCCATGGTCATCGCCGCCGATTCCAGCGCTTCTGACGAGAAGGTTGCGGAATACGAGCGCAGCGCCTGCCCTACTTGCGGTTCGTGCTCCGGCATGTTCACCGCCAACTCGATGAACTGCCTGGTGGAAGCCCTGGGCCTGGCGTTGCCGGGCAACGGCTCGACACTGGCCACCCACAGCGACCGCGAGCAACTGTTCCTGCAGGCCGGCCGCACCATCGTCGAGCTGTGCAAGCGCTACTACACCGAGAACGATGAGTCGGTGTTGCCGCGCAACATCGCCAACTTCAAGGCGTTCGAAAACGCCATGACCCTGGACATCGCCATGGGCGGTTCCACCAACACCATCCTGCACTTGCTGGCCGCCGCGCAAGAAGCCGAGATCGACTTCGACCTGCGGGACATCGACCGCCTGTCGCGCCACGTGCCGCAACTGTGCAAAGTCGCGCCGAACATCCAGAAGTACCACATGGAAGACGTGCACCGCGCCGGCGGGATCTTCTCGATCCTCGGCTCCCTGGCCCGTGGCGGCCTGTTGCACACCGACCTGCCGACCGTGCACAGCAAATCCATCGCCGAAGGCATCGCCAAGTGGGACATCACCCAAACCACTGACGAAGCCGTGCATCACTTCTTCAAGGCCGGCCCGGCCGGCATCCCGACGCAGACCGCGTTCAGCCAGTCGACCCGTTGGGAAACCCTCGACGACGACCGTGAAAACGGCTGCATCCGCAGTGTCGAGCATGCCTATTCGAAAGAGGGCGGCCTGGCCGTGCTGTACGGCAACATCGCCCTCGATGGCTGCGTGGTGAAAACCGCCGGTGTCGACGAGTCGATCCACGTGTTCGAAGGCCGCGCCAAGATCTACGAAAGCCAGGACAGCTCGGTACGCGGCATCCTCGCTGACGAAGTGAAGGAAGGCGACATCGTCATCATCCGTTACGAAGGCCCGAAAGGCGGCCCGGGCATGCAAGAGATGCTGTACCCGACGTCGTACCTGAAATCCAAGGGCCTGGGCAAAGCCTGCGCCTTGCTGACCGACGGCCGTTTCTCCGGCGGGACCTCGGGCCTGTCCATCGGCCACGCTTCGCCGGAAGCTGCTGCGGGCGGCGCCATCGGCCTGGTGCAGGATGGCGACAAGGTGCTGATCGACATTCCGAACCGCTCGATCAACCTGTTGATCAGCGATGAAGAACTGGCGGCACGCCGGGTCGAGCAGGACAAGAAAGGCTGGAAGCCGGTGGAGAAGCGTCCGCGCAAAGTCACCACCGCCTTGAAGGCTTATGCCCTGCTGGCCACCAGTGCCGACAAGGGTGCTGTGCGTAACAAGGCGATGCTTGACGGTCTGTAAGCCTCGCCCATAAAAATGCCCCGCCAGGTGCGGGGCATTTTTTTGCCTGGAGATTATTCCTCAAACAAAGGTGATCAACTGTGGGAGCGGGCTTGCTCGCGAATTGCGGTGTGCCAGTTACCGAATAAGCTAGCTGATCCGCCGCCTTCGCGAGCAAGCCCGCTCCCACATTTTTGACCGAGTCCAGCCGTACTTACTGAATCTCGTCCGGCTTGACGATCACCCAGTTTTTATCCGCCGTCACCGGCAACCCTTCCTTGGCCTGGGCCGCAGCGTGCTTGGCCATCATGCCGTTCAACTGGGTCATGTATTTGTCCTTGCGGTTGATCCACAGGTGGATGCCGCCCTTGGCCACGTCCACGTCATGGAACAGCATGTAGCCGTCACTGGTTGGCGTGTCGCCACCGACGATCACCGGTTTTTTCCACTCGTCGATGTAGGTCAGGATCGCCGCGTGCTTGCCGGCCATCCAGGTGGCCGGGGTCCACAGGTACGGGGTCAGCTCCAGGCCGAGGTTGGCCTTCTCGTCATACTTGCCGGCGGCAATCTGCTTGCGGGCGGTGGTCAGCTCGCCGGTCTTGCGGTCCTTGAGCAAGGTGCTCACGCCGATGACATTCTCGGGTTTGACGTTGTAGCCGTACTTCGGATCGGCCGCGACCATGCGCACCAGTTCCTCGGACGCGGCGGTCATCACGTAGACCTCGATGCCGTTTTCCATCAGCTTGTTGAACAGCTCAGCCTGGCCGGTGAAGACCTTCGGCGGCTGCACTTCCATGTTCTTGACCACGTCACCGTCGTAATAGGTGACCGGCACCGGCTTGCCCGACGCCATCATCTCGTCGACGTAGCCCTTGAGTTCCTTGAGGGTGAAGCCGGAGAAAATCTGCGCGACCCACGGGTAGCAGACCATGTCGTCGACTTCGCAGAGGCGGTAGTAGTAGCTGAAGAGGCTTTCCTTGTGGTCGGCGGTGTCTTTGAACGGGATCAGCTTCAGGGAGGGGTCCATGGTGTCGCGGGTGATCAGGCCCTTGTTTTCCAGGTACGGCAGCAATGACTCTTCAAGGTCGTAGCGGTAACTGGTGTTGTCCATGTCGAACACCGCGAAGTTGCCCTTGTTGGCATTGGCAGCAATCATCGTGTCCAGTTGCTTGGCGGCAGCCGCCGGCCAATGTTTCAACTCGGTGGCGGCAAAGGCCTGGCTCGCGAGGCCCAGGCACAGCGCGGCGGCAAACAGTTTCGGCGCTAGCTTCATGTGCGTTTTCTCCCTGAGTGAAAGACATCGACGCTAACAAATCTGTATGACAGTTATCGCCCGAGCGCGACCGCTTTCGTCGTGATCGCGCCAATGCCATACGCCTGCGCGTCATCCGCTTATTCCAAAAACGACAGTCACCATGCGATAACGTTATTAAATCAATATATTTCAAGCTGTTAGGCTTGCCGGTTCGCAATCGCAGGCTCCTGCGATTGGCTGCCTTCTCAACGGAGCTTCAATGAATCTGCCCCTGATTCTCAACTTACTGGTGTTCGTGGCCTTGCTGCTGGGCCTGGCACAAACCCGCCGAACCAACTGGAGCCTCGCCAAGAAGGTGTTGTTTGCGTTGGTCCTCGGCGTGATCTTCGGTGTGGTGCTGCACGCGATCTACGGTGCCGGCAACCCGGTGCTCAAGGCCTCGATCGGCTGGTTCGACCTGGTCGGCAACGGTTACGTGCAGTTGCTGCAAATGATCGTGATCCCGCTGGTGTTCGCCTCGATCCTCAGCGCCGTGGCCCGTCTGCATAACGCCTCGTCCCTGGGCAAGATCAGCTTCCTGACCATCGGCACGCTGCTGTTCACCACGGCAATCGCGGCGCTGATCGGTATCGGCCTGACCAACCTGTTCGGCCTCACCGCCGAAGGCCTGGTGGCCGGCACCCAGGAAATGGCGCGCCTGCAAGTGATCCAGAGTGATTACGCGGGCAAGGTCGCCGACCTGAATATCCCGCAACTGCTGCTGTCGTTCATCCCGCAGAACCCGTTCGCCGACCTGGCCCGGGCCAAGCCGACGTCGATCATCAGTGTGGTGATCTTCGCTGCATTCCTCGGGGTTGCCGCGCTGCAACTGCTCAAGGATGACGTGGAAAAAGGCCAGAAAGTCCTCAACGCCATCGACACCCTGCAAGCCTGGGTGATGCGCCTGGTGCGCCTGGTGATGAAACTGACCCCCTACGGCGTATTGGCGCTGATGACCAAAGTGGTCGCCAGCTCCAACCTGCAAGACATCATCAAGCTCGGCAGTTTTGTGGTGGTGTCGTACCTGGCCCTGGGCCTGATGTTTGTGGTGCATGGCCTGCTGCTGTCGCTGGCCGGGATCAACCCGCTGCGGTTCTTCCGCAAGGTCTGGCCGGTACTGACGTTTGCCTTCACCAGCCGCTCCAGCGCCGCGAGCATCCCGCTGAGCATTGAAGCGCAGACCCGTCGCTTGGGGATTCCGCAGTCCATCGCCGGCTTTGCCGCCTCGTTTGGCGCAACGATTGGCCAGAACGGTTGCGCGGGTCTTTACCCAGCGATGCTGGCGGTGATGGTTGCGCCGACCGTGGGTATCAACCCGCTGGACCCGCTGTGGATCGCAACACTGGTGGCGATTGTGACCTTGAGTTCGGCCGGTGTGGCGGGCGTGGGCGGCGGTGCGACGTTTGCCGCGCTGATCGTGCTGCCGGCGATGGGCTTGCCGGTGTCATTGGTGGCGCTGCTGATTTCGGTTGAGCCGCTGATCGACATGGGCCGTACGGCATTGAACGTGAACGGTTCGATGACGGCCGGGGCGATTACCAGCCAGATCATGCAGCAGACGGATAAAGAACTGCTCAATGCCGATGAGCATGCGGAATTGGCGCAGGCCTGACAGACCGCTATCGCAGGCAAGCCAGCTCCCACATTGAACCGGTTTTTTCAGTAATACTCGGTCAACTGTGGGAGCTGGCTTGCCTGCGATGCTCTTAGGCTTTTTCCCAGACTTCGAAGTTGTACGCCGGCTTGTCACCCTCAGCCGCATTCTCGACATTCGACACCAGCTTCCACTGGTTCAAATCAAACTCGGGAAACCACGCATCCCCGTCCGGGCTCAACGCCACCCGCGTCAAATACAGGCGATCCGCCTGCTCCAGCCCCTGGGCATACAACTGCGCGCCGCCGATCAGCATCAGCTCATCCACGCCCTGCGCCTTGGCCCATTCCTCAGCCCGCTCCACGGCCGCGTCCAGTGACGGAAAAACTTCCGCACCTTCCAGCGCCAGATCGGTCTGACGGCTGACCACAATGTTCAACCGGCCCGGCAACGGTCGCCCCAGGGAATCCCAGGTCTTGCGCCCCATGATGATCGGCTTGCCCAAGGTGGTGGCCTTGAAATATTTGAAATCCCCCGGCAAATGCCAGGGCATGCTGTTGTCGACGCCGATCACACGGTTTTCACCGAGGGCTGCGATCAGGCTTAAAGGGAGAGTTTTTTTCATGGCGACGAGAATACCAGAGCCGCGCGCGGCATACCCCAACCGGCGTTCCAGCGGTTATGCTCCAGACTCACTGGCTCAACAGGACGGCGCGTGACAGCTCTGACCCCCCTGCAAACACTCTGGCTGACCGAGACCGTGCGCCTGCGCGAGGAACACGCGGGCGCCCTGGAAGACCAGGAAGCCAATCGCCTGGCCCGCAACACCGGCGGCGATTTGCCCACGCGCATTCAAAACCGTGCGCTGTGGCTGGCCGAACGCGATGGCCTGACCGCCGCCCTGACCCGCTGGCTGCAAGGCGCGCGCCTGGCGCTGATCCTGCTGGCGGTAGTCGCCATTATCAGCGGCGCCGGCCTGGCGTTTGCCGCGCTGGGCAACGGGTTGGCGCCGGTCAATGTGTTCTGGGCCCTGGGCAGCCTGCTGGGTTTGAACCTGATCCTGTTGTTGAGCTGGGCCCTGGGCCTGCTGTTTGCCGGTGAACACGGCGCCAGTCTTGGCCGCCTGTGGTTATGGCTCAGCGAAAAACTCGCCCGCGACGCCAAGGCCGCGCAACTGGCGCCCGCCCTGCTGCTGTTGCTGCAACGGCGCAAGCTCAATCGCTGGGCCGTCGGTGTGCTGGTCAACAGCCTGTGGCTGCTGGCCCTGCTCAGCGCCCTGGTGATCCTGCTGACGCTGTTGGCCACCCGGCGCTACGGTTTTGTGTGGGAAACCACCATCCTGCGGGCGGACACCTTTGTCGCCGTGACCCAAACCCTCGGCGCCCTGCCCGCCTTGCTCGGCTTCAATGTGCCCACTGTCGAGATGATCCGCGCCAGCGGCGATGCCGCCCTGAATATCGAAAGCGCCCGCCAGGCCTGGGCCGCCTGGCTGGTGGGCGTGCTGCTGGTGTACGGCATCCTGCCGCGGCTGATCCTTGCGTTGCTGTGCCTGTGGCGCTGGAAACGTGGGCGCGCCGCCTTGAGCCTCGACCTTAATCTGCCCGGCTACAGCCAACTGCGTGAACGGCTGATGCCCAGCAGCGAACGGCTTGGGGTCAATGATGCGGCGCCCGAACAATTGCACTACGTGACCGGCGGCGTCAGTGAACTGGAAAGCAACGGCGCCCTGCTGGTGGCCATCGAGCTGGACGACCAGCGCCCATGGCCGCCGAAGCTCCCGGCCAGTGTCAAGGACGCCGGCATCCTCGACAGCCGTGAATCCCGCAACAAGCTGCTGGAGCAACTCACCCGCTTCCCGCCCGCGCGCCTGGCCATCGCCTGCGACCCACGCCGCTCGCCGGATCGCGGCAGCCTTGCGCTGATTGCCGAACTGGCCCGCAGCGCCACCGCCACTCGGGTCTGGCTGCTGCAAGCGCCCGCCGGCCAAGCCCTGGATGCTGAGCGCCTAGGTGATTGGCACACGGCCTTGCAACAACTGGAGATACCGTTCGCCGATTGCGCGCCGCTCACCTGGCTGGAGACCGGTCATGACTAAGCCCCTGAAACTTGCGGTGGTCGGCCACACCAACGTCGGCAAGACCTCGTTGCTGCGCACGCTCACGCGAGACGTCGGCTTTGGTGAAGTCTCCCATCGTCCCAGCACCACCCGGCATGTCGAAGGTGCGCGCTTGTCGGTGGACGGCGAAGCCTTGCTGGAGCTGTACGACACGCCGGGCCTGGAAGATGCCATCGCCCTGCTCGATTACCTCGAACGCCTGGACCGCCCCGGCGAACGCCTCGACGGCCCGGCACGGCTGGCGCGTTTTCTGGAAGGCAGCGAGGCCCGGCAACGCTTCGAACAGGAAGCCAAGGTGCTGCGCCAACTGCTCGCCTCCGACGCCGGGCTGTATGTGATAGACGCCCGGGAGCCGGTGCTGGCCAAGTACCGCGATGAGCTGCAAGTGCTCGCCAGTTGCGGCAAACCGTTGCTGCCAGTGCTCAATTTTGTCAGCAGCGCCGACCACCGCGAGCCGGACTGGCGCGAAGCCCTCGCCCGCCTCGGCCTGCATGCGCTGGTGCGTTTCGACAGCGTCGCGCCGCCGGAAGACGGCGAGCGCCGGCTCTATGAAAGCCTCGCCCTGCTGCTGGAAAACTCCCGTGGGCAACTGGAACGGCTGATACTTGATCAGGAAGCCCAGCGCCAGGCCCGCCAGCAAAGTGCGGCGCGGCTGATCGCCGAACTGCTGATCGACTGCGCCGCCTGCCGCCGCAGCGTGGTCAGCGAAGCCGAAGTGGAACAGCAGGCCATCAGCGAACTGCGCAAAGCCGTGCGCCAGCGCGAACAGCGTTGCGTGGAGGCCTTGCTCAAGTTGTTCGGCTTCCGCCCGCAGGACGCCGCCGCCAGCGATCTACCGCTGCTGGACGGGCGCTGGGGCGATGACCTGTTCAACCCCGAGACCCTCAAGCAACTGGGCGTGCGGGTCGGTGGCGGAATCGCAGCCGGCGCGGCGGCCGGCGCAGGTGTGGATCTACTCGTAGGCGGCCTGACCCTCGGCGCCGCCGCACTCGCCGGTGCCATCGCCGGTGGCGCCCTGCAAACGGCTCGCAGCTATGGCAGCCGCCTGCTGGGCAAGATCAAGGGCCAGCGCGAGCTGACCGTCGACGACAGCGTGCTGCGCCTGTTGGCCCTGCGCCAGCGGCAACTGCTCAAGGCCCTGAACCTGCGGGGCCATGCGGCGATCCACAGCATCAAGGTCGACACGCCACAGGACAAGACCTGGCGCGAAGGCAAATTGCCCGAAGCCCTGAACAAGGCCCGCGCCCATCCGCAATGGTCGTCCCTCAACCCGCACCCCAAATTGAGCCAGGCCGAACGCCAGGAACAGATCGAAGCCCTGGCCCAGCGCCTGGACGAGACCTAAGCCGCCAACAGTTGCCGGGCCTTGGACTTCAGCACTTCAAGGTCCAGCAACGGCACATGCATTTCCTTGGCCTGTTCATCCCAGTGGCGCATGCGCAGGCTGACGGCGCACAGCGGGTCCTGCTCGAACGCTTGGGCTTCCTCGGCGGTCATCACGCCGCCCTGGTAACCCAGGGTGCGGCGGCTGGCCTCGCTCAACCGCGCATAGTAGTCCGGCTGGCTGAAGGTCAGGTAACGCTTGGCTTGCACGTGGTATTCCACCAGTTTTGCCAGGCGCTCGCTGAAGCCCGCCCGGCGCAGATAATCGGCGCCCAGCCGTTCATGGCTGACCACGCCATAACCGCCCATGTTCTCGCCACCTTGGCCGCAGATATGCCCGATATCGTGGAAGAACGCCGCCAGCACCACTTCATCATCGAAGCCTTCAGCCATGGCCAACTGCGCGGCCTGGGACATGTGTTCGATCTGCGAGACCGGCTCGCCAATGTAATCGGCGGTGCCGTGTTGTTCGTACAGGCCGAAGACCTCGGCGATTGCCTGCTCTGCTTTCATCACGCACTCCCCCACAGCTCAGTGATATTGCGCTCGGCCATCGCCGGCCCGACGCTCATGCCCACGCCGGTGTGCATCAACGCCGCGCTCACCCCCGGCGCCGCCCGCGTGAACGAGAACGGCCCCGGCCCACGGGAACCATAGACGCCCTGCCAGCGCTCCACGACCTGGATCCTGCAGCCCAGGGTATGTTCGGCCAGTTCGATCATCCAGTTGTCCACCTGTTCGGCGTTGAACGGTGAAGGATCGCTGCCGTAATGGTGAGAATCCCCGATGATCAGTTCGCCATAGGGTGTCGGGCTGATCAGCAGGTGAATACCGTTTTCATGCAGGTGCGGTACATCCCGCAGAATTTCGGCCTGTACCGGCGCGGCTTCCGGCAAGTCGGCGAAGGCGCCGTAGTGCACGCAGCTGAGGCCGGTCAGCAGCGCGTGTTGCAGGTTCAACTCCACCACTGGCCGGGCGCGCAGCATTTGCAGGCGGCAGATTTGCGGGTTGAGTTCGGCAATCTGCTCGGCCAGCAGCGTCTGGTAGTCGTGACCGGAGCAGACAATGATCTGCTCGCCGCGAAAGGAGCCGGCAGTGGTGTGCACCTGGCCGGGTTCGATGTCGCGCACCAGGGTGGAGAAATGAAACTCCACGCTCAGTTCGCGGCTGAGGTAGTTGATCAGCGCCGGGATAGCCTCACGCGAATACAGTTGTTGATCATCCAGGCCGTGAAGCGCAGCGCGGTGATGGGCGAACTGGCCACCGTACAGCTCGTGCAGGGCGGCGCCTTGCAGCAACTTGACGCGATAACCGTGTTCTTGCGCGCGACCGGCGCAGAAGGCTTCAAGCAAGTGCTCTTCGGCTTCGGTGCGGGCGAACAAATAAGAGCCGTTGCGCTTGAGCTGGATGCCGGCGAGTTGCGCCCACTGGCCCCAGATCTCGCGGCTGTCCCGCGCCAGGTCGAGCATGGGCCCCGGCGGCTGGCCGGTGACCAGTGCCTGGCCGAAGTTGCGCACGGAAGCACCCAGCGGTGTGGCGCTGCGCTCGAAGACCTTGACCTTGAGGCCGCGTTTGGCAGCGGCAAAGGCATGGGACAGGCCGAGGATGCCGGCGCCGATGATCAGCAGTTGTGTCATGAAGACCTCTCGTTCCCACGCAGAGCGTGGGAATGCATCCTGTGACGCTCCGCGTCACGACTACAAAAGCGGACGCAGAGCGTCCAGAGCCGCGTCCCCACGCAGAGCGTGGGGACGATCGGTAGTTATTGTTTTTCCGACTTGCCGTCATAGCGCTTGCGCCATTCGGTCAGGATGCTGTCGCGGTTTTTCGACGCCCAGGCAAAGTCATTCTTGATCAACCGCTGCTCGTAGTCCGCCGGCAACTCGGTCTGCGGCTTGGCGATGCCCGGCTGGGCCAGTACCGCGAAGTTTTCCTTGTACAGCTCCATCGCCGCGGGGCTGGCGGAGAAGTCGGCGAGTTTCTGTGCCGCGTCTGCGTGGGCAGTGCCCTTGATCACGGCAGTGGCTTCGATATCCCAGCCCAGGCCTTCTTTCGGCAGGATGATGTCCAGCGGTGCGCCCTGGCGCTTCAGCTGAACGGCCGGGTATTCGAAGGAAATGCCGATCGGGAATTCACCCGAGGCCGCCAGCTTGCAGGGTTTGGAACCGGAGTGAACGTACTGGCCGATGTTCTGGTGCAGGTCGTCCATGTACTGCCAGCCCTGCTTCTCGCCGAAGGTCTGCAACCAGGCACTCACATCCAGGAAGCCCGTGCCGGACGAGGCCGGGTTGGGCATCACGATCTTGCCCTTGTATTCAGGCTTGGTCAGGTCCTGCCAGCTCACCGGCTTGCTCAGGCCCTGCTTTTCGGCTTCGACGGTGTTGAAGCAGATGGTCGCAGCCCACACGTCCATGCCGACCCAGGCCGGCGGGTTGGCGGCGTCGCGGTAGTTCGCACCGATCTTGCTCAAATCTGCCGGTGCGTAGTTTTGCAGCATGCCCTGCTGATCGAGAATCGCCAGGCTGGAAGCGGCCAGGCCCCAGACCACATCAGCCTGCGGGCGGGCTTTTTCGGCCAGCAGCTTGGCGGTGATGATGCCGGTGGAATCGCGCACCCATTTGATCTCGATGTCCGGGTTAACCTTTTCAAAGGCCTGTTTGTAGGTCTTCAATTGCTCGGCTTCGAGGGCCGTGTACACGGTCAACTCGGTCTTGGCGGCAAAGGCATTCAGGCTGAACGCAGTGAGCACAGCAGCGGCTAACGCCAGGGGCTTGAACATGGTGCAGTTCCTTTATGGGTGAATTATTGGCCGGGCGCGGTTTGGCGCCAGGCCTGGGAGCGGCGCAACAAGCCGCGTGAGGCCCACGCCAGCAGCAAGGACACGCCCGCCGAGGTGAACAGGATCAGGGTCGACATGGCCGCCGCACCGCCGACGTTGCCGGCGTCGTCCATGTTCAGCACGGCGACGGCGGCGAGAATGGTGTCGGGGCTGTAGAGGAAGATCGCGGCGGAGACGGTGGTCATCGCCGAGACGAACAGGTAGCGCACGATGTCCAGCAGCGCCGGCAGGCAGATCGGCACGGTGACCCGCAGGTAATGGCGGTACAGCGGCGCCTTCAGCGACAGCGCGGCGGCTTCGAATTCCGCGTCCAGTTGGCGCAGGGCCGTGGTGGCGGTCATTTGGGCGGTGGTCAAATAGTGAGCAATGGTGCACACCACCAGCAACGTCATGGTGCCGTAGAGCACATGCAGCGGGTTGCCGTTGAGGTTGAAAAAGAACACGTAGCCCAGGCCGAGCACCAAACCCGGCACCGCCATCGGCACGAAGCTGAGCATGCGCAGCGCCAGGTTCAGGCCCTTCTGGCCCCTGGTCTTTTCCATCAGGTAGGCGCCGGTGAAGATCAGCACGCTGCCGATCAACGCGGTGCACAGGGCCATGGTGATGCTGTTGCGGTAGGCCAGCCAGCCGCCGCCGGCCGTGTCTTCGAACTGGTAGTGGGCCAGGGACAGCGACAGGTTGTAGGGCCAGAATTTCACCAGGGATGAGTAGACCGCCATGCCGAACACCAGCAGCAGGATCGCGCAGATCAGCAGGACGATGGCCAGGTAGCAGCCATCCCGCAGTTTCGACGGCGCCGGCTGGAACACCTGGGCGCGGCCGCTCATGGAGTCGCCATGGCGGCGGCGCAACCAGGCGTCGACACCGAAGCTGAACAGCGCCGGCAGCAGCAGGACCATGCCGATCAAGGCGCCCCGCCCGAATTGCTGCTGGCCGACCACGGCTTTGTAGGCTTCCAGCGCCAACACTTGGTAGTCGCCGCCCACTACGACGGGCACACCGAAGTCGGTGATGGTCAGGGTGAACACCAGGCAAAACGCGGCAAACACGGCCTGGCGCGTCGCCGGCCAGGTGATGCTGCGAAACGCCCGGGCGGGACTCGCGCCCATGCTCGATGCGGCATCGAACAAACGTGCATCCGCCAGGGAAAGCGCCGACAACAGGATCATCAAGGCATGGGGAAAGGTGTAGATCACTTCGCCGAGGACGATGCCCCAGAAGCCATAGATGTTGTCCGACAGCAGCCCGCGCAACATGCCCTGGTTGCCGAACAGGTAGACCAGCGCAATCCCGGGCAACATCGACGGCGCCATCAACGGCAGCAGCGACATGCCGCGCCAGATCGCCTTGCCCGGAATAAGCGTGCGTTGCAAAGCGTAGGCAAACAGATAAGCCAGTGGTACGACGATGGCGGCAACGCTGCCGGAAACCTTCAGGCTGTTACCGAGCAGCCAGTGGAAATTGTCGCTGGTGACCAACTCCCGCGCCGCCACCAGGCCACCGCCCTGCCCGGCTTCACTGCTGAAGCCGCGCCAGAAGATCGCCACCAGCGGCATCAGCACCGCGACGCCCAGCAGGCACAGCCAGAGCAGCTTGCCGCCGACTACAAAAATACGGTCGCCGAGTTCGGCACGGGAAACCTGACGAGCCACGTTATCGGGTATCGGCAGAGTCATATCGCGGGCCATCTCAGGCAAACACCTGCAGGCTGCGCGGGGGCAGCGCGACCCAGATGTCCTGGGCGCCAAGGCGCGGCATGGCTTCCGGGGCCAATTCGGCCAGCAGCGGATGGCCGGGCAGTTGGTCCAGCTCGAAGCTCATGCGGCAGCGGTTGCCGAGGAAAGTGATCTCGCGGACCTTGGCCGGGAACAGGTTTTCTTCATGCACCGGCGGGTTGACGCTGATGGCTTCCGGGCGGCAGAACAGACGGCCCGATTTCGCGACGCCTGCGTTGTCCGCCAGGCGCATGTTCATGCCGCCAACCTGGGCGTGGCTGGCGCTGTTGCGACTGAACGGGAGCCAGTTGCCCTGGCCGACAAACTCGGCCACAAACGGCGTGGCCGGGCGGTCGTAGATTTCCTGGGGCGTGGCGTACTGCTCGACCTTACCGTTGTTCATCACGGCAATGCGGTCGGCCATCAGCATGGCCTCGTCCTGGTTGTGGGTGACCATCAGGGTGGTGATGCCCAAGCGGCGCTGCAATTGGCGCAGCTCGGTGCACAGATGCTCGCGCACCCGGGCGTCGAGGGCCGACATGGGTTCGTCCAGCAGCAGCAAGGACGGCGCCGGCGCCAGGGCGCGAGCCAGTGCCACACGCTGTTGTTGGCCGCCGGAAAGTTGGCCGGGGTATTTCTTTTCGCTGCCCACCAAACCCACCAGTTCGAGCATCTGCCCGACACGCTTGCGCACTTCATCACGGCCACTGCCGGTGAGGCCGTAGCCGATGTTCGCTTCGACGGTGAGATTGGGAAACAGCGCGTAGGACTGGAACAGAATGCCGTAGTCCCGAGCCTGGGGTGCCAGTAGGGAAACATCGCGGTCGCCGAGGTACAACTCGCCGCTGTCCTGGCGCTCCAGGCCGGCGATGCAGCGTAGCAAGGTGGTCTTGCCGCAGCCCGACGGGCCCAGCAGGCACACCAGTTCGCCAGCGGCGACGTCCAGGGACACGTTATCCAGCGCGGTGAAGGCGCCGAAGCGTTTCTGTACACCGCGCACCTTCATTGGCGCGCCGGGATTAGTCATGGCTGTGTTCATGGAGGCACCTCATCAAACTGATGAAGGTCATCCTAGGCAGGCAATGCGTCCCTCTTGTGGCAGAAAGGCAAAACGTGGCGATAGTGGTATTGGTGGATTTGGGTTGTGCCAACAGATTGTTCCTACGCTCTGCGTGGGAATACATCCTGTGACGCTCCGCGTCACGACCTTAAGAGCGGACGCGGAGCGTCCAGGCCGGCATTCCCACGCAGAGCGTGGGAACGATCAGAGAGGAGACATTTCCTGGGCCAACCCCAGGAAAGCCGCCGGCAACCGGGCGCCCTTTCGCTCTTTGAGGCAGTACAAATACTCGGGAATCTGCGGCGCATTTTCGATGGTCAGCACGCGCAATTGCGGGTCGTGGGGCACTTCCTGGCGGGCGATGATGCTGATGCCGATATTGCGCAGCACTGCCTCACGGATCGATTCCCGGCTGCCGATCTCCAGCAGCGGCCCGTAACTCACTCCGGCGCCCTGCAACATCTCTTCGGTCAATCGACGGGTGGTCGACCCCGGCTCGCGCATCAGCAAGGTATGCCCGGCCAGCGCGGTCAGCGGTACATGCTCAAGCACCGCCAGCGGATGATTGCGATGCACCGCCAGCACCAGCGGGTCCATGCCCAGTACCCGCCGGATCAGGCGCGGGTCTTCAAGCAATTGGGACGAGGCAGCGACGTCGACGCGGTAGTCATCCAGCGCTTCCAGCACCTGCTGGGAGTTGCCGATCTCCACCGAAACCTCGACCTGCGGCAGTCGCTCGCGGAAGGTCTTGACCAGGTCGAGGATGTAATAAGGTGCCGTCGCGGCAATCCTCAACGTGCCCTGCACCTGGCCACTGTTGCGCAGGAAAAACTCGATATCCGCCTCCTGCTGCGACAGCGCCTTGACCATCGGCAACAGCCGCGCGCCTTCGTCGCTGACGGTCAGGCGGCGCCCGCCACGGTAGAACAATTCCACCGAGTACTGGCTTTCCAGGTGACGAATCTGGGTGGTCACCGTGGGCTGGCTGAGCCCGAGCTTTTTCGCCGCCTGGGTAATGCTGCCCAGGCGGGCGACCATGTAAAACGCCTTCAGCTCGGCACTCAGCACACCACCCTCTCATCGACTATTTGCGCAGCAGGCGCAGACCATTGAATACCACCAGCAGGCTCACGCCCATGTCGGCGAACACCGCCATCCACATGGTGGCCATCCCAAGGAAGGTCACCGCGAGGAAGATCGCCTTGATCACCAGGGCCAGGGCGATGTTCTGTTTGAGGATACTCGACGTTTGCCGCGACAGCCGAATGAATGCTGGAATCTTGCGCAGGTCGTCGTCCATCAGGGCCACGTCGGCGGTCTCGATGGCGGTATCGGTACCCGCAGCAGCCATGGCAAACCCGATCTCGGAACGGGCCAGCGCCGGGGCGTCGTTGATCCCGTCGCCGACCATGCCGACCCGGTGGCCCTTGGCGTAGAGCGCTTCGATGGCTTGCAGTTTGTCGGTGGGCAACAAGTCGCCCTGGGCCTGGTCGATACCCACCTGATCGGCGATCGCCTTGGCCGTGTGGGTGTTGTCGCCGGTCAGCATCAGGGTCTTGATGCCCAGGTCATGCAACTGCTGGATGGCTTCGCGGCTGGTGTCCTTCACGGTGTCGGCCACGGCGAACAGCGCCAGCGGGCCGGACTTGTCCAGCAGCAGGACCACGGACTTGCCTTGTTTTTCCAGGGCGAAGAGCTTCTTCTCCAGGGCCGGCGAGCACAGGTTCAGCTCTTCCACCAGACGGTGGTTGCCCAAGTAATAGACCTCTCCATTGATCTCGCCCTTCACACCGCGCCCGGTCAGGGCCTCGAAGTTATCCACAGTGTGCACGGTGAGGTTTTTGTCCACAGCCGCGTTGGCGATGGCCAGGGACACCGGGTGATCGGAGCGCCCGGCCAGGCTTGCAGCCAAAGCCGGTGCGCTGTCTTCCATGTTCGGGAACAGCGCCAGGTAATCGGTTTGCACCGGCTTGCCGTGGGTGATGGTGCCCGTCTTGTCGAGGGCCAGGTAGTCGAGTTTGTAGCCACCCTCCAGGTACACACCGCCCTTGATCAGGATGCCTTTGCGCGCCGCGGCGGCCAGGCCGCTGACGATGGTCACCGGGGTGGAAATCACCAGTGCACATGGGCACGCGACCACCAGCAATACCAGTGCGCGGTAGACCCATTCAAACCACACACCGCCCATGAACAGCGGCGGGATCAACGCCACACCCAGGGCAAAGATGAACACCGCCGGGGTGTAGACCTTGGCGAAGGTGTCGACAAAACGCTGGGTTGGCGCACGGGCGCCCTGGGCCTGTTCCACGGCGTGGATAATCCGCGCCAGGGTGGAGTTGTTGGCGGCTGCAGTGACTTTGTATTCCAGGGAGCCGGCCTGGTTGATGGTGCCGGCGAAGACTTTGTCGCCCACGGTCTTTTCGATCGGCAGGCTTTCACCGGTAATCGGCGCCTGGTCGATGGTGGACTGGCCGGAGGTGACTTCACCGTCCAGGCCAATGCGCTCACCGGGACGAACCCGCACGATAGCGCCCAGTTCAATGACTTTAACCTCCTGTTCAACCCAACTGCCATCTGCCTGACGGACCGTGGCCTGTTCCGGCGTCATCTGCATCAAGCCGCTGATGGCGTTACGTGCGCGGTCCAGGGACTTGGCCTCGATCAACTCGGCCACGGTGAACAGGAACATCACCATCGCCGCTTCCGGCCACTGGCCGATCAGGATCGCGCCGGTGACGGCGATGCTCATCAGGGCGTTGATGTTCAGGTTGAGGTTTTTCAGGGCGATCCAGCCCTTTTTGTAGGTGGTGAGGCCGCCACTGAAGATCGAGATCAGCGCGACCAGGGCAATCACCCACGTCGGGGCTGCGTTGGTGAAGTGCAGCACTTCAGCCCCCAGCGCGCCCACGCCGGACACGGCCAGCGGCCACCAGTGCTTCTTCGCCGGCGGCTCAGCCGGGGCGACGCCTTCTTCGATGGGGTCCGCCTGCATGCCCAGGGACTTGATGGCGTCGATGATCGGCGCGGTCGTCGGCAGGTCGTGAGTGACGCCGAGAATGCGGTTGATCAGGTTGAATTCCAGCTGCTGCACACCCGCAAGCTTGCCCAGTTTGTTCTGGATCAGCGTCTGCTCGGTGGGGCAGTCCATGGCTTCGATGCGGAAGGTGCTCAGCCGCGAGCCCGCTGTCGGGGCTTCGGTCAGCTTCACCAGCGCCGGCGCGGCCTTGCTGGAACAGCAGGAATCGCCATGGCTGCCATGGTCGTGCTTCTGCACAGGTTTGAGCTTGGGGCCGTGATCGTGCGCGTGGTCATGATCATGGTCGTGCTTATGCGGGGTGTGGAGGGAATCGCTCATTCTGTCGCGTCCGTAAAGGTGCCTGTTGCCAAGTAAAGACCCTGTAGCCACTATAGGGTCAAGCATCCTTTTGGAGATTGCTGCGATGAAGATCGGCGAATTGGCAAAATTGACGGATTGCCAGGTGGAAACCATCCGTTATTACGAGAAAGAAGGCCTGCTGCCGCCGCCTGCGCGCAGTGACGGTAATTACCGGCTGTACACCCAGGCGCACACCGAACGGCTGGTGTTTATCCGCAACTGCCGCAGCCTGGACATGACCCTTGAGGAAATTCGCAGCCTGCTGGGCCTGCGTGACAGTCCTCAGGACCAGTGCGAAAGCGTGAATGCGTTGATCGACGAGCATATCCACCACGTCAAGGCGCGGATCGACGGGCTGCTGGCGTTGCAGGAACAGTTGCTCGACCTGCGCCAACGCTGCGGCGGCGGGCCGGATCTGGATCAGTGCGGGATTTTGCAGCGGCTGGAAGTCAGCGGGAGTGTCGCGGCCAGCGAGGCTGAGCCCTCACATGTGGGCAGAAGCCACGGGCATTGAATGTGTACACAAAAAAATGTGGGAGCGGGCTTGCTCGCGAAAGCGGAGTGTCAGCCACTGAATGTGTTTCTGATACACCGTATTCGCGAGCAAGCCCGCTCCCACATTGGGACCGAGATCGCTTTTAGATCGCTACATCGGCCTTGATGCTCGGATCAGCGTCATAGCCCACGATTTCAAAATCTTCGAATTTGTAATCGTAGATCGACGCGGGTTTGCGCTTGATCACCAGTTCCGGCAGCTTCTTCGGCGTGCGCGCCAGCTGGGTCTGGATCTGTTCCATATGGTTGCTGTAGGCATGGGTGTCGCCCGTGGTGACGATGATCTCGTGAGGGATCAGGTCGCACTGCTGGGCCAGCATATGGGTCAGTAGCGCCAGGGCCGCGGTGTTGTACGGCAGGCCGAGGAATACATCTGAGCTGCGGATGTACAACTGCATCGACAGATGACCGTCATGCACAAACGCCTGGTACAGCAGGTGGCAAGGTGGCAGCGCTTGCTTGCCGTCCCGGGCGTTCTGCTGCGGGCTTTTGGTCTCGTCCGGCAGGTACTCGACGTTCCAGCCGTGGAACAGGATGCGGCGGCTGTTGGGGTTGGTCTTCAGCGTCTCGACCATGTAGTCGATCTGGTTGATCTTGCCGCCGTCCTTGGTGGGCCAGGCGGTCCACTGCTCGCCGTACACCGGGCCCAGGTCGCCGTCTTCGGTGGCCCATTCGTCCCAGATACGCACGCCATTTTCGTTCAGCCACTTGATGTTGGTGTTGCCACTCAACATCCAGATCAATTCGTTGGCGATGCTTTTGAAGTGAAGCTTCTTGGTGGTCAGCAGCGGGAAGCCGTCGGCCAAGCTATGCCGAAACTGACGGGCAAACACGGCCTTGGTGCCGGTGCCGGTGCGGTCGCCCTTGGTCAGGCCATTGGTCACGACATCGTTCAGTAGTTCGAGATATTGCTTCATGTGTATACCTGTATCGTTGAAGCCGGGACCCTCGGGCCCCGGCGTTCGAATTTAAAGCGCGGTGTTCTTGATGCCTTGCGGGCGATTGTAAGCCCACCACAGCAGGCCCAGGCCGGCGATGATCATCGGCAGGCTGAGAATTTGACCCATGGTCACCCAGCCCCACGCCAGGTAGCCCAGTTGCGCATCCGGCACCCGTACGAACTCGACGATAAAGCGGAAGATCCCGTAGAACAACGCGAACATCCCCGAAACGGCCATGGTTGGGCGTGGCTTGCGCGAGAAGATATAGAGGATCAGGAACAGCGCCACGCCTTCCAGGGCGAACTGGTACAGCTGCGAGGGGTGGCGCGGCAATTGCGCCGGGTCGCTGAACGGCGGGAACACCATGGCCCACGGCACGTCAGTCGGCTTGCCCCACAGCTCGGCGTTGATGAAGTTACCGATGCGCCCGGCACCCAGGCCAATCGGCACGAACGGCGCGACGAAGTCCATCAGCTGGAAGAACGACTTACCGTTACGCCGGCCAAACCACCAGGCGGCGATCATCACCCCCACAAACCCGCCGTGGAACGCCATGCCGCCCTTCCACACCTCGAAGATCAGCGTCGGGTTGGCGATGTAGGCTGGCAGGTCGTAGAACAGCACATACCCCAGGCGTCCGCCGACGATGACCCCCATCGACATCCAGAACACCATGTCGGAGAGCTTCTCCTTGGTCCAGGTCGGGTCGAAACGGTTCAGGCGCCGGGAAGCCAGCAGCCAGGCACCGCCGATGCCGATCAGGTACATCAACCCGTACCAATGGATTTGCAGCGGACCGATGGCCACGGCCACCGGGTTGATCTGCGGGTAAGGCAGCATTGCGACTCCTCGTTAAATCAATAGTCATGGCGCATCGGACCATGCCGGTGCGCGATTAAGCCTGCGTTACAGCAAAAAATTCAGCCCTACGCAAAACAGCAGCCCGGCGAACAGCCGCTTGAGCAAGCGCGGCGACAACCGGTGCGCCAGGCGCGCACCGAAACGGGCCGCCACCATGCTGGTCAGGGCGATGCCCAGCAGCGCCGGCAAGTACACAAAGCCGAGACTATGATCGGGCAGCAGCGGATCATGCCAGCCCAGAATCATGAAACTTAACGCACTGGCCAGGGCGATCGGCAAGCCGCAGGCCGACGAAGTGGCCACTGCCTGCTGCATCGGCACGCTGCGCCAGGTCAGGAACGGCACGGTCAACGAACCACCACCGGTGCCGAAAATCGCCGACGACCAGCCGATCACGCCGCCCGCCAGGGTCAGGCCAAGCTTGCCCGGCACCTGGCGGCTGGCCTTGGGCTTGAGCTCCAGGGTCATCTGCACGGCGATCACCAGGGCGAACACACCGATGATTTTCTGTAGATGCGGCCCGGAGATCGCCTCGGCGGTCAGCGCGCCAACACCCGCGCCCAGCAGGATACCCACGGCCATCCATACGAAGATCGGCCAGCGCACGGCGCCGCGCCGATGATGCTCACGCACCGCATTCACCGACGTGAAGATAATAGACGCCAGGGACGTGCCGACAGCGAGGTGGGTCAGCACCGCAGGATCGAAGCCCTGCAAGGTGAAGCTGAACACCAGCACCGGCACAATAATGATGCCGCCGCCCACGCCGAACAGCCCGGCGAGCATGCCCGCGCAGGATCCCAGCAGCAAATACAGCAGAAATTCCATGGGAGCCCCCGAAAACAGACCGGCATGTTAACGGATGCAAAGCACAGGGTTCTATGGGTAGAGTGGGCAAAACACAAAGGGATCGCCTTATGTGCCTGATTGTTTTCGCCTGGCGGCCGGGCCACGCCCAGCCGCTGATCGTCGCGGCCAACCGTGATGAATTTTATGCCCGGCCCAGTTTGCCGTTGGCCCAGTGGCTGGATGCGCCCCATGTTTACGCGGGCAGGGACCAGGAAGCGGGCGGGACCTGGCTGGGAGTTGGCGCAGACGGGCGCTTTGCGGCGCTGACCAATATCCGTGACCCGCACCAGCCGCCGGCGCGCAAGTCGCGGGGTGAGTTGGTGGCGCGCTTTCTCAGCGGTTCGCTGTCGATTGACGACTATTTAGCCGACGTTAATGGCAGATCGATTGAATATGCGGGGTTTAACCTGCTGGTCGGGACGCGGGACGAGCTTTGGCATTACAACGCCAAGGAATCTGCGCCGACACCATTGGTGGCGGGGGTTTATGGGTTATCCAATGCAGGGCTGGATACGCCGTGGCCGAAGTTGTTGAAGGCCAAGGCGGCGCTGACAGAAGTGCTGGACGATCCGCAGCCTGAAGCCTTGCTGGGGATTTTGAGCGACCCGCAGACCGCGCCGTTTGCCGACTTGCCGGATACCGGCGTGGGCTTGGCGACGGAGAGTCTGTTGTCGAGCGTGTTTATTGCCAGCCCCAGCTACGGGACGCGGGCGAGCACGGCGCTGATTGTGAATGCCGACGGGACGCGACATATCGTGGAGCGCAGTTTTGGGCCGTATGGCGGACAGTTGGGTGAAGTTGAACTCAAAATCTGAACCTCACGCAAACCAAATGTGGGAGCGGGCTTGCTCGCGAAGGCGGCGTGTCAGCCAATACATAAGCTGACTGATGCACCGCTTTCGCGAGCAAGCCCGCTCCCACATTTCGATTGGGGACAGGCTCTGAAATCCGGTTAGAGGCTCTTTGCAGACGCCGGGTTGATCATCCGCGCCAACCCAAGGTTCTTCAGCGCCAATTGCAGCGAGCTGTGGATAACTTGCGGGTTGTCGATAGTCATCAACTCCGCCAGCAGCTCCTTGGCCCGGCTCAGGTTGATCTGGCGCAGCATCCATTTCACCTTCGGCAAGTTGGTGGCGTTCATCGACAGGCTGTCAAAGCCCATCGCCATCAACAGTACGGCCGCCGCCGGGTCACCGGCCATCTCGCCGCAGATACTCACCTGCTTGCCTTCGGCATGGGCGTCGCGCACCACGTTCTGCAAGGCTTGCAGCACCGCCGGGTGCAGGTAGTCGTAGAGGTCGGCCACCCGCGGGTTGTTGCGGTCCACGGCCAGCAGGTACTGGGTCAGGTCGTTGGAGCCCACCGACAGGAAGTCCACCTGCCGCGCCAGCTCCTTGGCCTGGTACACCGCCGCCGGAATCTCGATCATCACGCCAATCGGCGGCATCGGCACGTCGGCGCCTTCGTCGCGCACTTCGCCCCAGGCCCGGTGGATCAGGTGCAGGGCTTCTTCCAGCTCGTGGGTGCCGGAGATCATCGGGAGCAGGATGCGCAGGTTGTTCAGGCCTTCGCTGGCCTTGAGCATCGCGCGGGTCTGGACGAGGAAGATTTCAGGATGGTCGAGGGTAACGCGAATACCGCGCCAGCCGAGGAAGGGGTTGTCTTCCTTGATGGGGAAATACGACAGTGACTTGTCGCCGCCAATGTCAAGGCTGCGCATGGTCACCGGTAACGGATGGAAGGCGGACAGTTGCTCGCGATAAATCGCCAGCTGCTCCTTCTCACTCGGAAAACGCTGGTTGATCATGAACGGCACTTCGGTGCGGTACAGGCCCACCCCTTCGGCGCCGCGCTGTTGTGCACGTGCCACGTCCGCCAGCAGGCCGGTGTTGACCAGCAGCGGTACGCGGTGGCCGTCGAGGGTCACGCACGGCAGTTCCCGCAGGGCGTCGAGGCCCTGGGACAGCTGGCGTTCTTCTTCCACCACTTCGGCGTATTGCTTGCGCAGCACTTCGCTGGGGTTGGTGTAGACCTCGCCGTGGTAGCCGTCGACGATCATTTCAATGCCGTCGACCTTGGAATACGGCAGGTCCACCAGACCCATCACCGTCGGAATGCCCATGGCCCGCGCCAGGATCGCGACGTGGGAGTTGCCCGAACCCAGTACCGAGACCAGGCCCACCAGTTTGCCTTCCGGCACTTCGCCGAGCATGGTGGCGGTCAGTTCTTCACTGATCAGGATGGTGTTGTCGGGGTACACCAACGTGGTCGAGCGCTCTTCCTGCAGGTAGGCCAGCAGACGGCGACCGAGGTCCTTCACGTCCGAGGCGCGCTCGCGCAGGTAGGCGTCGTCCATCAATTCGAAACGGTTGACGTGATCGGTGACCACCTGGCGCAGCGCGCCCTGGGCCCACTGGCCGGTCTTGATCACGTCCTTGACTTCGCTGCCCAGGGACGCGTCGTCGAGCATCATCAGGTACACGTCGAACAACGCCCGCTCTTCAGGCCGCAGCTGGGTGGCCAGCTTGGTCGAGAGGGTGCGCATGTCATTGCGCACGCCTTCGAGGGCGGTCTTGAACAGGATGATTTCAGCGTCGATGTCGGTGACGGTCTTGTCCGGCACCACGTCCAGGTCGGCGGGCGGCAGCATGACCACGGCGGTACCGACAGCAGCACCCGGCGAACCCGGCACGCCGACGAACTTGGCTTCCTGGATGCCCTTGCCCTGGCGTCCCAGGCCGCGAATCGAACCGGTGGCCTCGGCGTGGGCGATAACCCCGGCGAGCTGCGCGCTCATGGTCACAAGGAAGGCTTCTTCACCTTCGTCGAACTGGCGGCGTTCTTTCTGCTGGATGACCAACACGCCGACAACGCGGCGGTGGTGAATGATCGGCGCACCGAGGAACGAGGCGTAGCGCTCTTCACCGGTTTCGGCAAAGTAGCGATAACGCGGGTGATCGGCCGCGTTTTCGAGGTTCAGGGGTTCTTCACGCGTCCCCACCAGGCCCACCAGACCTTCATTGGGCGCCATGCTGACCTTGCCGATGGAGCGCTTGTTCAAGCCCTCGGTGGCCATCAGGACAAAACGGTTGGTCTCGGGGTCCAGCAGGTAAACCGAGCAGACCTGGCTGCCCATGGCTTCCTTGACGCGCAACACAATAATCCCCAACGCCGCCTTGAGATCCTTGGCGGAGTTAACTTCCTGGACGATCTTGCGCAGCGTATTGAGCATGGCTCGGGGTCGAACTCCGTCGTCAGTCGCGCGCTAAAAGGCGCGGGGCAAGCTCTTTAAGAGCGCGACGATAAACCTCGCGCTTGAATGTCACCACCTGGCCCAACGGATACCAATAACTGACCCAGCGCCAGCCATCGAACTCCGGTTTACCGGTCAAATCCATCCGCACCCGCTGCTCGTTGGAGATCAGGCGCAGGAGAAACCATTTCTGTTTCTGGCCGATGCACAGCGGTTGGCTGTGGGTACGCACCAGACGTTGCGGCAAACGATAGCGCAACCAGCCTCGGGTGCAGGCCAGAATTTGCACATCTTCACGTTCAAGGCCTACTTCTTCGTTCAACTCACGGTACAAGGCGTCTTCAGGGGTTTCGTCGGGGTTGATTCCGCCTTGAGGAAACTGCCAGGCATCTTGGTTGATACGGCGAGCCCATAGCACCTGTCCGGCATCATTCGTAAGAATAATCCCGACATTAGGACGGAAACCATCGGGGTCGATCACGGCAACAACCTCGCAAACGCATGTCACCGCATTGTTCCACAAAGATTGATACAGCGGCAACGAGGCTGCTTACCTTATGTGCACTCTTGTGAAAAGACCGTATTCTGGACGCCTTTTTACAGACTTTTCAGCGAGTAACTGCAATGCGCCTGGCTTTATTCGACTTGGACAACACGCTTTTGGGGGGTGACAGCGATCACGCCTGGGGCGATTACCTCTGTGAACGCGGGATTCTCGACGCGGTAGCCTACAAGGCCCGCAACGACGAGTTCTACCAGGACTACCTGGCCGGCAAGCTGGATAACGCCGAGTACCTGAACTTCTGCCTGGAAATCCTCGGCCGCACCGAGATGGCCCAGCTGGATGAATGGCATCGCGACTACATGCGCGACTGCATCGAGCCGATCGTGCTGCCCAAGGCAGTTGAGTTGCTGGCCAAGCACCGGGCGGCGGGCGACAAGCTGGTGATCATCACCGCGACCAACCGTTTTGTGACCGCGCCGATTGCCGAGCGGTTGGGGGTTGAAACCCTGATTGCGACGGAATGCGAGATGCAGGATGGCCGCTACACCGGGCGCAGTACGGATATCCCGTGCTTTCGCGAGGGCAAGGTGACGCGCTTGAATCGCTGGCTGGAAGAGACCGGGTTTAGCCTGGAGGACAGTTACTTCTATAGCGATTCGATGAATGACCTGCCGCTGCTGGAGCAGGTGACGCATGCAGTGGCAGTGGATCCGGATCCGAATTTGCGGGCTGAGGCTGAGAAGCGTGGTTGGCCGGTGATTAGCCTGCGCGGCTGATAAAGCTTTCGCGAGCAAGCCCGCTCCCACATTTGCTCGAGTTCCACCTTTGGAATGCAGTCAAATGTGGGAGCGGGCTTGCTCGCGAATGGAGGCAACTCGGTCTCAAGCCTTAAACCGGCTTGGCACCCATCAACCCGGCAATCGCCACAAACCCCACCAGGCTCACCACCGCCAGCGCCACGGTAAAGTTCAAACTCCCCGCCCCGCCCAGCCGCAGTCGATTAAGCCGCACCACCAGCCAGAACCAGCTCAGCGCCGCCACGGTGTAGATTACGCTGGAACCCAGGATCCAGGTTTGCCCCAGCGGCCAGCCGATCAGGTGCGCCAGCCACCAGCCGGTGAACGGCATGCTCACCACGCAAATGCCCATCAACAACCACACAAACACCCACGGCCGCTGCACGGTATAGGCCGGCCCCGCGCTGCGTTTGCGCCAGGCCAGCACTGCCAGGGCGAGGCCGCTGAGCAGCAGCAACACCGTGGCCGCGATGTGGATAACTTTAAGGGTGGTCAGCGTTTCCATGTTCTCGATTCCTTGAAGGCCGCCCAGTCAGCGTAGTCGCTCAACCGAGGAACAGCTGGTAGGCCGGGTTATCACTTTCATCCCAGTACGGGTAGCCAATGGCCTCCAGCGCCGCCGGCACCAGGTGACGCTCGTCCGCCGGTACTTGCAGGCCCGCCACCACGCGCCCATCGGCGGCGCCGTGGTTGCGATAGTGGAACATCGAGATGTTCCAGCGCCCGCCCAATTTGTTAAGGAAGTTGAACAGTGCCCCCGGACGTTCCGGGAATTCGAAGCGGAACACCACCTCGTCGCTGACGTGCGCCGCATGGCCGCCGACCATATGGCGGATGTGCAGCTTGGCCAGTTCGTTTTCCGTCAGGTCCAGCACCGGGAAACCCTGGCTGGTGAGGCTGGCGATCAGCGCGCTGCGCGGGTCGTTTTCCGGGTGGGTCTGCACGCCGACAAAGATGTGCGCCTCGCGGCCTGAGTGGTAGCGGTAGTTGAATTCGGTGATCTGGCGCTTGCCCACGGCCTCGCAGAAGGCCTTGAAGCTGCCCGGTTTCTCGGGGATGGTCACGGCGATGATGGCTTCGCGGCCTTCCCCCAGCTCGGCGCGCTCGGCCACGTGGCGCAGGCGGTCGAAGTTGACGTTGGCCCCGGAATCGATGGCCACCAGGGTTTGCCCGGTGATGCCACGGGTCTCGACGTATTTCTTGATACCCGCCACGCCCAGGGCGCCAGCAGGTTCTGTGATGGAGCGGGTGTCGTCGTAGATGTCCTTGATCGCCGCGCAGATTTCATCGGTGCTGACGGTGATCACTTCATCCACGTAATCCTTGCAGATGTCGAAGGTGTGCTGGCCGATCTGCGCCACCGCCACGCCGTCGGCGAAGATGCCCACGGTCGGCAGTACCACGCGCTCGCCCGCCGCCATGGCGGCTTGCAGGCAGTTGGAGTCGTCTGGCTCGACGCCGATGATCTTGATCTCGGGCCGCAGGTATTTCACGTAGGCCGCGATACCGGCAATCAGGCCGCCGCCGCCCACCGGGACGAAAATCGCGTCCAACGGCCCCGGGTGCTGGCGCAGGATCTCCATCGCCACGGTGCCCTGCCCGGCAATGGTGTGCGGATCATCGTAGGGGTGAATGTAGACGTAGCCTTTTTCGTCGACCAGCTTCAGCGAATACGCCAGGGCTTCCGGGAAAGAATCCCCGTGCAGCACCACTTTGCCGCCACGGGAGCGCACGCCTTCGACCTTGATCTCGGGGGTGGTCTTGGGCATCACGATGGTGGCCTTGACCCCCAGCACCTTGGCCGCCAGGGCCAGGCCCTGGGCATGGTTGCCCGCCGAGGCGGTGACCACGCCGCGCGCACGTTCTTCGGCGCTCAGTTGGGTCAGCTTGTTGTAGGCACCGCGAATCTTGAACGAGAACACCGGCTGCAAGTCTTCGCGCTTGAGCCAGACCTTGTTGCCCAGCCGCTCGGAGAGCTGGCGGGCGGTCTGCAGCGGGGTTTCTACGGCAACGTCGTAAACGCGCGAGGTGAGGATCTTTTTGACGTACTGTTCAAGCATCGGAAAGCATCACTGGGCGGGTTGGGCAGGGCCAAGGAGTCTAACCCAGCGTTTGGCCGGGCGACCACACGAAAACCGAGGTTTTGTTGGGTTATACTCGCGCCCCTCTTTACTCCCCGCCCGTTCCGGAGCCCGCATGACCCAGGATCAACTCAAACAGGCAGTGGCCCAGGCCGCCGTCGATTTAATCCTTCCTAAACTCGACGATAAAAGCATCGTCGGTGTCGGCACCGGTTCCACCGCCAATTGCTTTATCGATGCGCTGGCCCTGCACAAGGGCGCGTTCGACGGCGCGGTTGCCAGCTCCGAAGCCACCGCTGCGCGGCTCAAGGGCCACGGTATCCCGGTGTATGAGCTGAACACCGTCAGCGACCTGGAGTTCTACGTCGACGGCGCCGATGAAAGCGACGCACACCTGAACCTGATCAAGGGCGGCGGCGCAGCCCTGACCCGCGAGAAGATCGTCGCGGCCGTGGCCAAGACCTTCATCTGCATCGCCGACGCCAGCAAACTGGTGCCGGTACTCGGCGCGTTCCCGCTGCCGGTGGAAGTGATCCCGATGGCCCGCAGCCACGTGGCCCGCGAACTGGTGAAACTGGGCGGCGACCCGGTGTACCGCGAAGGCGTGCTGACCGACAACGGCAACATCATCATCGACGTGTTCAACATGCAGATCACCAACCCGGTGGAACTGGAGCGCCAGATCAACGCGATCGTCGGCGTCGTCACCAACGGTTTGTTCGCGGCCCGTCCGGCTGACGTACTGCTGCTGGGCACCCCGGAAGGCGTAAAAACCCTTAAGGCGTAATGCAAAACCCCTGTGGGAGCGGGCTTGCTCGCGAATGCGCAGTGTCAGTCACTGAATATGGCGCCTGATACACCGCATTCGCGAGCAAGCCCGCTCCCACATTTGTTCTGCACATGACTCAAGACTTGGTTTTTTTGAATACATAGAAAAGATTGGGCTCACTGACCATGTACAACGTGCCGTCGTTGTCCATGGCGATCCCCTCGGCCTGAGGCACGCGCTGCTTCAGGCCATGGCGCCCCTTGAGCAGCGACAGGCTGCTCAGGGGGCGACCGTCGATATCCAGTTCCAGCACCAAAAATGACTCATCCGACAGCGCCAGCAGATGACCGCTGCGCTCGTCGTATTGCAGGCTCGACAGGTCGCGCACAAACAACCCGGCATCGCGCTTGGGGTTGTTGATCACGTGCACCGAGTAGGTTTTTTCCGGTTTGAAATGCGGAAAGCCGTGGACCTCGTAGATCAGCATCGGGTCGCGTTCCTTGGCCACAAACAGGCGCTTGCCCACCGAGTCATAGGCCAGGCCTTCGAAGCCCTTGTTGCCGCCCAGGTGCACGCCGAGGGTCATTTGCTCGGCGTCGGCGGCATCGAGGAATTGGGTGTCGTCATCCACGTGGACCTTGATCAGCCGCTGCTGGCGTTCGTCGCTGATCACGTAGGTGTTGTCGCTGATGTACTCCACGGCCTCGGCATCGCCAAACCCCACCAGCGCAATGCGCCGCAGGATTTTGCCGTCCAGGGACAGTTCGACCAGCTCAGCGTTCTTGTTGGTCACGGTAAACAGGCTGTTGCGCACCGGATCAAAGGTCAGTGCCGAGACATCATCGTTGAGGCCGTCGATCACCTGCGCCTCCAGGGCCACCCGGTAATCCCCAAGGCCAATGGAGTGCTCCCCGGCGGGATTGCGCCAGGATTGCCAGTTGAACCAGGCACGCTCAAACAGGCGCAATTGCTGGGCAACCACACCGCACGCCACCAGGGCGATCAGGATCAGGATAAAAAAAGCAGGTTTGGGGCGGGCAAGTCGACGCATCGGGCGGGGCTCAGAGTAAAAACTGGCGAATGAATATCACGGTCGCCTGAATTTAAACTTAAACGCCCCGGGTGTCTGGCGGATGCCGCAGATAGAGAGAAATCTGACGTAATCGAACTACTGCGCCTGCTTCTCGAAGCGATAGAACAGGTTCGGCTCGCTGACCATATACAGCGTGCCGTTCTCGTCCATGGTCACACCTTCGGCACGCGGGATGGTGTTCTTCAAGCCATTGAAGCCGCCGAGCAAGGTCATGAAGCTGACCTGCTCGCCCTTTTCGTCCAGTTCCAGCAACAGATGGGAGTCCGCCGACAGCGCCAGCAGGTGGCCGGTACGCGGGTCGACGGTCAGCGCCGACAGGTTGCGCATGTCCAGTTCAGTGCTGGCGAGCTTTTGCTTGGCGCCGGAGAGGGTCTGGCTGCCGTCGCTTTTCCAGGTGAACAGGGCCGGTGGGCGTTCTTCGCCGAGGATCAGCTGTTGGTTGCGCTTGTCCCAGGTGACCGCCTCAAAGGCTTTGTTCTGGTCCTTGGACGGGCCCAGGTCATAGGACGGGAAGTCGGCTTTGTTCAACTGCTGGGTCTGCGGGTCGACCTTGACGATGGTCAGGCTGTGCTGGCGCTCATCGACCACGGCCATCAGGCCGTTTTCCATCATGGTCACGCCCTCCGGGTTGTTCCAGCCGTTGAGCGGCATCTTGCGCAGCACGTCGCCTTGCAGGGTCAGTTCAACCAGGAACGGGTTCTTGCCCATCACCGAGAACAGGGTCTTGGTCAGCGGGTTGTAGGTGAGGTCCGAGGCTTCGTCCTTCTCCATGCCGGGCAGCAGCTTGGCGTCGATCACCGCGTGGTAGTCCGGGAGCCAGACGCTTTCCAGGCGCTCGGCCGGGGTTTCGAAACCCTCCGCCAGCCACAACACACCGCGGTCGTCCCAGTGCATCGCCCAGGCCACGCCGTAAATGATCGCGCCGGCGAGGAACAGCCAGGAATACCAGCGCATGGCAAGGCGTGAACGAAACGTGGGTTTTACGGATGGGAGAGGCACGGCCATTACGCTTTCCAGAAAGTCAGCTTTAGGGGATAGCACAGGATCAAAAGGTCCGCGCGCAGGAGGCTGAGGATTATCCGGATGGGGTGTGAAAAAAATGCAAAAACCCGATTGGGTGGCAGTACACAGATCAAATGTGGGAGCGGGCTTGCTCGCGAATGCGGAGTATCAGTCACTGAATCTGTCACTGATACACCGCTTTCGCGAGCAAGCCCGCTCCCACATTTTTGACCGCGTTTCGCCAGGTATTCAGCGAACGCTGCTTTCGAAGCGGCTCACACCCGGCAATTCCAGCACCAGCTCGTCACCCACATTCAGCGGGCCCACGCCTGCCGGCGTACCGGTGAGGATCACATCCCCGGCCTGCAACGAGAAGCAGCCGGCCATGTACTGGATCATCGGGATGATCGGGTTGAGCATGATCGCGCTGTTGCCGTCCTGGCGCACTTCGCCGTTGATGGTCAGGCGGATGCCGATATCCGTCACATCCGGGAAAGTGCTGCCGACCACGAACGGGGCAATCACCGCCGCACCGTCAAACGACTTGGCGATTTCCCACGGCAGGCCCTTGGCTTTCAGCTCGGCCTGTTTGTCCCGCAGGGTCAGGTCCAGGGCCGGGGCGAAGCCGGAGATGGCGTCCAGCACTTCCTCGCGGCTCGGTTTGGCCGACAACGGCTTGCCGATCAACACCGCGATTTCCGCTTCGTAATGCACCGAACCGCGCTCGATAGGGATGGCAAAACCGCCTTCCAGTGCCACTACGCAACTGCCGGGCTTGATAAACAGCAGCGGCTCGGTCGGTACCGGGTTATCCAGTTCCTTGGCGTGTTCGGCGTAGTTACGCCCGATGCACACCACCTTCCCCAGGGGAAAGTGAATATTGGTGCCGTCGACATACTTGTGCTGGTAGCTCATGGACCGACTCCTTCAGGGACTGTTAAACAGCGAAAATCTTGCCCGGGTTCATGATCCCGTTCGGGTCGAACACCGCTTTCACTGCCTTCATGTATTCAATTTCAACCGGCGAACGGCTGTAGGTCAGGTAATCGCGCTTGGTCATGCCCACGCCGTGTTCGGCGGAGATCGAGCCGTTGTACTTCTGCACGGTCTCGAACACCCACTTGTTGACGGTGGCGCACTTGGCGAAGAACTCGTCCTTGCTCAGGTTTTCCGGCTTGAGAATGTTCAGGTGCAGGTTGCCGTCGCCGATGTGGCCGAACCAGACGATTTCGAAGTCCGGGTAGTGTTCGCCGACAATCGCGTCGATTTCCTTCAGGAAGGCCGGCACTTTCGACACAGTCACCGAAATGTCGTTCTTGTACGGCGTCCAGTGGGAGATGGTCTCGGAGATGTACTCGCGCAGCTTCCACAGGTTGTGCAGTTGGGTTTCGCTCTGGCTCATCACGCCGTCCAGCACCCAGCCCTGCTCGACGCAGTGTTCGAACGTGGCCAGGGCATCGTTGGCCACTTCTTCGGTGGTCGCTTCAAATTCCAGCAGCGCGTAGAACGGGCAGTCGGATTCGAACGGCGCCGGCACGTCGCCACGACCGAGGACTTTGGCCAGGGCCTTGTCGGAAAAGAATTCGAAGGCGGTCAGGTCCAGCTTGCTCTGGAAGGCGTGCAGCACCGGCATGATCGAGTCGAAGTCGGTGGTGCCGAGCACCATCGCGGTAAGGTTTTTCGGCGCACGGTCCAGGCGCATGGTCGCTTCGACCACAAACCCCAGGGTGCCTTCAGCGCCGATGAACAGCTGGCGCATGTCGTAGCCGGTGGCGTTCTTGATCAGGTCTTTGTTCAACTCCAGCAGGTCGCCCTTGCCGGTGACGACTTTCATACCGGCCACCCAGTTACGGGTCATGCCGTAGCGAATGACCTTGATCCCGCCGGCATTGGTGCCGATATTGCCGCCAATCTGGCTGGAACCCGACGAGGCGAAATCCACCGGGTAGTACAGGCCTTTTTCTTCGGCGACGTTCTGCAATTGCTTGGTGACCACACCCGGCTGGCACACGGCGGTGCGGTCGGTGAGGTTCACGTCGAGAATCTGGTTCATATAGTCGAACGACACAACCACTTCGCCATTCGCAGCGACGGCAGCGGCCGACAGGCCGGTACGGCCACCGGACGGCACCAGCGCGACCTTGTGCTCATTGGCCCAACGGACGATGGCCTGCACCTGCTCGGTGGTCTTCGGGAAGACGATGGCCACCGGGGCCGGCGCGAAATGCTTGGTCCAGTCCTTGCCATAAGCCTCAAGGGAGTCAGCATCGGTCAGGACCTTGCCAGGCTCAACCAGGGTCTTCAGCTCATCAATCAGGGCAGGATGGGTCATCGACAGAACTCTCGAACAATTCATGGTCATCCTGAGAACGCTTCACGTCGCAGGAATGGGTGTTTAGCGGGGCACGTATGCTAGCATACCGCCCCCGCAGGATAGTGCCCAAGGGCGTTCTGCGGTGACGGCTTTCCTGCCGTCCGGGTCAGCTTACGTGATCCGATTCCCTGCCATTTTTCTCCGGGATACAGGTTTACGCAGATGAGCAAGACTTCTCTCGATAAGAGCAAGATCAAGTTCCTTCTTCTGGAAGGCGTCCACCCATCGGCCGTCGAAGTCCTGAAGGCCGCCGGGTACACCAGCATTGAGTACATCACCAGTTCTCTGCCGGAAGCCCAGCTCAAGGAAAAGATCGCCGACGCGCACTTTATCGGCATTCGCTCCCGCACTCAGCTGACCGAAGAGATCTTCGATCACGCCAAGAAGTTGGTAGCTGTCGGCTGTTTCTGCATCGGCACCAACCAGGTCGACCTCAACGCAGCGCGCGAGCGCGGCATCGCGGTGTTCAACGCACCGTACTCCAACACCCGCTCCGTTGCTGAGCTGGTATTGGCCGAGGCGATCCTGTTGCTGCGCGGTATTCCCGAGAAGAACGCTTCCTGCCACCGTGGTGGTTGGATCAAGAGCGCAGCCAACTCCTTCGAAATCCGCGGCAAGAAGCTGGGTATCGTCGGTTACGGCTCGATCGGCACGCAGTTGTCGGTACTGGCCGAAGGCCTGGGCATGCAGGTGTTCTTCTACGACACCCTGACCAAGCTGCCATTGGGCAACGCCACCCAGGTGTCGAGCCTGACCGAGCTGCTGGGCATGTCCGACATCGTGACCCTGCACGTACCGGAAACCGCTGAGACCCAGTGGATGATCGGCGAGAAGGAAATCCGCGCCATCAAGAAGGGCGGGATCCTGATCAACGCTGCACGCGGCACCGTGGTCGAGCTGGACGCCCTGGCCGACGCGATCAAGGACAAGCACCTGATCGGCGCCGCCATCGACGTGTTCCCGGTAGAGCCGCGCTCTAACGACGACATCTTCGAAAGCCCGCTGCGTGGCCTGGACAACGTGATCCTGACCCCGCACATCGGCGGTTCCACCGCAGAAGCCCAAGCCAACATCGGCCTGGAAGTGTCGGAGAAACTGGTCAAGTACAGCGACAACGGTACGTCGGTGTCCTCGGTCAACTTCCCGGAAGTGGCTCTGCCGGCGCACCCTGGCAAGCACCGTCTGCTGCACATCCACCAGAACATCCCTGGCGTGATGATGGAGATCAACAAGGTCTTCGCGGAAAACGGCATCAACATTTCCGGTCAGTTCCTGCAGACCAACGAGAAAGTCGGCTACGTGGTTATCGACGTAGACGCCGAGTATTCGGACCTGGCGCAAGAGAAGCTGCAACACATCAACGGCACTATCCGTAGCCGCGTGTTGTTCTAATCGTTAAACGCGCATAAAAAAGGGAGACCCTCGGGTCTCCCTTTTTTTGTCTGAACAAATCTTACTTGACGTTAACCGTGATGACTTTCGAGGCTACAGTCGGGTTGAACTGCATGTGCAGTTTGTCGCCGGCTACCAGTTGCAGCGTGTGCTTGCCTGGGGTGAGGGTCAGCTCGGTTTCGGTCTGTGCCTTGCCGTAGTGGATCACGGTATCGGTGGCCGGGATCGGCACGCTGGCATCCGGCAATTCTTTCTGGTCGATCAGCAGGTGGTGGTGGCCGGTGCCCGGGTCCTGGCTGGTGGCCGGGGCCAGTTTCAGGCCTTCCATGCCGAATTTCACGGTGAAGGTTTTATCGACGGTGGCGCCATCTTTGGGCGACACGATGAACACTTTGGCACCTTCTGGTGGAGCGCTGCGCGGGATGCCATCAGCAGCGGTCGCCAGCATCGAAGCGCCCAGCAATAGGCTGGCCAGGGTTGCACGGGTCAAAAAGGCTTTCATTCACTTCTCCAGTTTTTCCGGGAAATCTGTAGGGTTATGACAACTTCGCGACAAATTGCTGTCCAAGGCATTCAACACCATAGCAAAGCGAGCCTGAACAACGCTTCGCTCATTCGAATTCTTTAGGAGCGACCATGCGTTTCCTGCCTGGCCTGTTACTTTTACTGCCCCTTGCAAGTCCCTTGGCCCATGCCGAACTGATCGACGATGTATTTGACCGCGGGGAACTGCGCATCGCAATGGAAGCCAACACCCCGCCCTTCAACTTCAAGGAACGCGACAAACTCACCGGTTTTGAAGTGGAGCTGGGTGAGTTGCTGGCCAAGGAAATGGACGTACGCCCCTCCTTTATCACCGTCGATGCCGCCGAGTTGCTGCCCGGCGTGGAAAGCGCCAAGTACGACGTGGCCATCAACCATATCGCTATGACTCCTGAACTGGCGGATCGTTTCGACTTCAGCGAGCCCTACAGCTACTCCAGCGCACAGCTGATCGTGCGCAAGCAGGAACAGCGCCCGCTGGGCAGCTTTGCGGCGCTCAAGGGCAAGGCGTTGGGCGTGGCCCAGGGCAGCCAGTTTGTGGAGCAGGCGCGCACCGCCGAGGGCGTTGATTTGCGCAGCTATGCCGATGCCAGGCAGCCGATCAAGGACGTTGCCGATCAACAGATCGATGCCGCCATCAGTGATCGGCTGCTGATTCCCTACGCGATTCGCGACAGCCAGCTGCCGGTGAAGGAAGGCGCAGACGTCGGCCCGACGCTGAGCCTGGCGATTCCGTTCCAGAAGGGTAACCCGGCGTTCAAGGCCAGCCTGGACAAGGCCCTGCAACGAGTGAAGGCCGATGGCCGGCTGGCGGCGCTGTCGGAGAAGTGGTTCGGGATGGATGCGAGCAAGCCGGTGAAAAAGGCCGAATAAACGACTCGGTCAATGTGGGAGCGGGCTT